>CAZYYS010000024.1:14015-29083 GCA_964651015.1 uncultured Verrucomicrobiota bacterium | reverse complement strand
TTTGACGACGAGTTTTTCGAGGTTCGCTAGGATGTATTTGTAGTCTGACGGCTCGCTCGCGAGATATGTCGGCACATTCGGGATGATCGGTTTCTGGTCGAGGTAATACTCAATCATGCGCGGCACGAAGTAATACATCACCTTGTCATCAGCGATACCCGTCCCGATGGAGTTGGCGAGCGAGACATTGCCCGCACGATAGGCGCGGACCAGGCCCGGCACCCCCAGCATCGAGTCGCGGCGGAAAACAGTGGGATCCAGAAAGTCGTCGTCAAGCCGACGGTAAATGACATGAACCGGTTTCAAGCCTTTCGTCGTTCGCATGAAAACATGCTCGTCGCGCACGAACAGATCCCTGCCCTCGACGATTTCAATGCCCATCTGCCGGGCGAGATACGTATGCTCGAAATAGGCGCTGTTGTACGCACCCGGCGTCAACAATACCACGGTCGGTTCGACCGCGCCCATCGGCGCAATGTGTTGCAGCATCTTCAGCAATTCCTGGGGGTAATGGTCCACAGGCCGCACCCCGATGCTTTCAAACATTCCTGGGAAAGAACGCTTCATCGCGCGGCGGTTTTCCAAGACGTAACTTACGCCGGACGGGCAGCGCCCGTTGTCCTCCAGTACCAGGTACTGTCCTTTGGCATCACGAATCAGGTCCGTGCCACAAACGTGAATGTAGATGTCCTTGGGCACCGAAAAGTTCACAAATTCGCGGCGGAAATGTTTTCCCGAAAGAACATAGTGCTCGGGAACAACGCCGTCTTTGATGATGCGCTGCTCGTGGTAAACATCATGCAGAAACAAGTTGAGCGCCGTGATCCGCTGGGTCAGTCCTCGCTCGATGAATTCCCATTCCCTGGCGGGAATGATCCGCGGCACTAGGTCAAAGGGAAAGATGCGTTCAGCACCGCGGGCGTCGCCGTAAACATTGAACGTTACTCCCTGCCGGAGGAATGCGAGGTCCACCGAGTGTCGCTTGTTGTCGAACTCCGCCGGCGTCAGCTTGGCGAGCGAACTCTGGAACTTCCGGTAATGCGGCGCGACCTCATTCGTTTCGCCGAACATCTCGTCGAAAAATCCCGCGCGCCCGTAGTTGGCTAAAGAACCGTTGGACAGTTCAAGTTTGACCACGTTGTTCATTTCGATGCAGTGCCTGTGGCTTCGGGGTGCAGATTGGGACGAGCCAACAATGCGGCCCTGAACGTCAGGCCTTGCATTTTGAAGCATGATTGCACTATTTAGCAATCTGCTTGCCGATCGCCGGAACCGACTCGCCTGCCCGTCGTTTGGCATACCCGATGGCACATGTGTTGACTCGCGGCAAAATGTTACCAGCGTCGGGAGCCATCACGGCTTCTGACTCTGTCGGCTCGGTTTCGTTGGCTGGTTGATTGCATCGGCATCGACACCAAGTGCGGTTGAATGAGAGAATAGGCGACTCGCCCACTGAATGTACGGATCGGAGGCAGGCGCTTTTGTCAGGCGCGCTTTCAAATCAGCATGATCGGCCCACGACACAGGCTCTGGGATGCGGTCAAGATTAAGCCGTCGTCCGCCCACGGCTTCAGCGAGTTCTGGCAGCCAGGAAGGAATGGGCGACGGCGACAACGGCACTTCCCATATGCTTGCCGCCTTATCCATTGACGCCGCGATTGCGCGCCGGCCATCCGGGCTGAAGCTCGCTGAGGTAACCCAGGCGCCGTGGCGGAACGGATCGGCGAGCCTAAGGCCCGTGATTGCGTCCCACACCTGTGCGGTACCGTCCTTGGACGCGGTGATGACACGAAGCCCGTCCGGGCTGAAGCGGGCGGTCATCACGAGCCCGGCGTGTTGGAGTTCGGCCAATTGTTTGCCGGTGGTCACACTCCAAATGCGCGCCGTCCGATCCCCGGATGCGGTGACCACCTTGGTTCCGTCCGGACTGAATTCGGCATATTCCACTGGCGCGCTATGGCGGAATGTGGCGATCGGCGCACCGTTCGTGGACCATAGCTTCGCAGTGTAGTCCCGGGAAACCGTCACCACCTTGTCGCTGCCGGGACTAAACTGGGCGAACCACACTCCGGCATCGTGCCTGAGCGGGCCTGCCAATCGCCGGCCCATCGAAACATCCCAGATCATCGCCGTGCCGTTCTCGCTCGCAGTGACGAGCATCGCCCCATTTGGGCTGAAGCGGATGGACTTCAAGCGGCCTTGGTTGGTGAGAGGTGGTGTCAAGGCGGTACCGTGTCGGCCATCCCAAATCATTAGCATACCGTCCTTGGAGCCAGTAGCCAGCTTGTGTCCGTTAGCAGTAAAATCGGCGCAGGTTATTTCTGCCTGAAGGTGAATCTTCTCACCCACCGGAGTGCCCTTCTCCAAGTCTAATATCCAAGCATGTTTGCCATACTCGTCATCGCCTGTTCGGTCAACGATCAGTGCCTTCGGGCCGGTTTCCGCGAATCGCGCCGCGAAGGCTTCATTCCCTGTGGGAATCGGTGGCGCGAACTTCGACGCTCCGGTGGCGACATCCCAGATAATTACTCCCTGTTGCCCACCATCATGGTATGGGCCGCCGGCGCTGGCGGAAAAAACCTCTCCCCTCGTGGTGGTGATTGCTTCTCCGCCGCTCTTATCGAATTCAGCGGACACTACCCAGCCATCGTATTTGTGTTGAAGGCGTTTATTTGCCGGAGAATCCGACCGAACCGACCAAAGCTTGACCGTCTTGTCTTCGCGACCGACGGTTAACACCCGTTCGTTGTCCCGGCTGAATTCCGCGTGAATGACTTTTCCGTCATGAAGCAACGGCTCCGAGATCGCGGCGCCGGTCGCAGCGTCCCAAACTCGCGCGGTGAGATCCGACGAGGCTGTAAGAATGTACCGCCCGTCGGGGCTGAATGCGACTGAATTCAAGGACTCCGAATGACGAAGTTCAAAGAGGATTTTCCCTGTGGCAAGGTCCCAGACGCGGGCCAGATTATCGATGTCCGCCGTCACGAGCTGCTGTCCGTTTGGGCCAAAAGCCAGAGAATCAGGATGATCATGCACAAGCGGTTCGATCATCGGCAATCCAGATTCGACGTCCCACACGTAAACCAGCCAGTCCTTTTTCACATCGGTTGCCTCATGATTGCGAACCGTCGCCGCGAGGCGCTTTCCATCGCCGCTGAAACGGAGCAGATGAACCGGGCCCTTCACCAGGATGCGATGCTTGAGTTGGTTCGAACCCGTCTCCCAAATCTGGATCAAGCCATACTTCGCGTCAGTGCCTGTGGCAAACCATTGTCCGTCGGGACTAAACACTACGGTGTTGACCGGGTTGGTGTGCTCGATTGATGAAAGGTGCAACTCGCCCGTCGCCGCCTTGAAGCACCTCACCTTTCCCTCGTCGTCCGCTGTGGCGATCCACTCGCCGTTTGGACTGAACGTCGCCGCGTACACCGGTGACCCGTGTTTGAGCGATAACACAACCACGCCTCGGAGCGCGTCCATGACCAGCGCCGTTCCGTCGTCCGAAGCGGTGAGAATCCTCGACCCGTTCGGATTGAACTCCACCGAGTTGACTGGTCCTAAATGCCGCACCGGTGAGATTCTTTCCCCGCCCGTCTGCACATTCCATAAGCGGACGGCGTTATCTTCCGAGGCGCTGACGACGCTTTGGCTGTCCGGGCTAAAGTGCGCGGTAATGAGTCTGGCCTGATGCTTCAGCGGCTGGGTCGTCAGTCTGGGAAAGTTGCGTTGTGTGAGAGCGGCCATGATGCGTTCTGCGGCAACGCGATTGTCGGGATGGCGCCGTAAAACCTGGGCCAGATGCGCCAGCGCTAACGATGATTCTCCGCGGTCGAGAAGGGTTTCAGCATGCTGAATATCCCTTAGCGCAACGAGGTCTTCCGCGATCTGTTGCAGGCGTTTGGCCTCGCGGGTTTGATGCCGCTGATAGAGGTAACCGCCGAAAGCGAGGAGCGCGATGATCCCAACCACAGCACCCGCTTTTCGAGCGAAAGCCAGGCGTTTTTCCACTACCCGCTTCCACATCACTGACTTGCCGCTGTTCAACAACGCTAGGTCGGCGTGAAGTTCCTCCGCGGTTTGATAGCGGTCTTGAGCGCTGGCCGCACAGGCTTTCAAAATGATTGCGTTAAGCTCCGCCGACGTGTCCCCTCTCCCTTTCTCCCTCTCCCCCTCGGAGGGGGAGAGAGCTGGGGTGAGGGGTTGTTCGCCAAATCCAGTCGCGGGTTCAGGAAAATCTTTCCGGTCCCTGCCCGTGCTGATTTCGTAAAGCACCTTGCCCAAGCTGTAGAGATCGGCGCGCGGCGAGGTCGGTCCTTCCGGCGCGATGAAACCTTCCGTACCCACGAACGAACACGTGTCATCGAAGTTGGTGACCAAGCCGATATCCGCCAGTTTGGGAATGCCCTGCACGAAGATGATGTTGGCCGGCTTGATGTCCCGATGGATCAGTTTATGCCGATGCAGATGCCCAAGCGCGAGGGTGAGATTCAGGCCGAGTTGCACACATTCCATGGGTGGGAGGCGGCCCCGCTGGCCGAGGATGTGTCCGAGCGTCTTGGGAATGTAGGTGTCTGGTTCAATGATTCCAGGCGCAGGGGGGAAAGGGGGAAAGGGGGCATGGGAGATTTCCGGTTGCCCCCCTTCTCCCTTTCTCCTTTTCTCCTCTGCTTCCACCGGGTCCGCCAGTTCCATCACGTAGTAATAATAGCCCTCGCCATCATTACGCCCGGCTTGCAGAATATCGAGCAGCCCGTCATTGGTGCGGGAGATGGGTTCGAACTGCTGAATGCCGCGAAACTCGCGCTCGTACGTGCGTTCCTCCCGGAATGATTTTCGATACACGATCTTGACGGCTCGATACGCCCCGAGAACATTGCGCGCCAGCCATACTTCACCGTACGCGCCTTCCCCGATGCAGCGGATCAATTCATGGTCGGGAATCGCCGGCTTCGACTTCGGGCCGTTGCCGCTGATTGGGTTCAGCGGGCTGCCCGAGGATGGGATGGGGCGTTCCGGCAACATGGAATCATTTGAGCGCCGCACGAAAGTGCCTCAGCACATTGCGGCGGAGTTTCCGCTCGATATAGCGCGTTGGGCGTTGCGAGTCTATGCGATACTTTGCGAAGCCGCGCTCCCGCACCAGCCCTCGGAGCGCTTTCGAGAAAAGCGCTCGCAACCAGCGCGCAACCTTCTGAAAGTCTCGTTTCATGATGTAAAAATGCTCGCGGTAATGGTCGTAGCGCAGGCGTCCGCGCCTGCGAGTTCGGGCCAGCGTCCCGCTGCCAGGAATAAGGCGGGGCGGGACGCCCCATCGGACTCGCAGCCGGGACGGCTGCGCTACGAAGCTCAGAACTTCCTGCGTTCCAGCACCTGGACCTCTTTCTTGATCAGCCGCGCAACTCGATGCCGCACCAGATACACCTGCGCAATGTTGACTCCCATTGCCTCGGCAATGCGTTTGGGACCTAGGTTCCGCACCGCCCCCAAATAAAAAATCTGGTAATGCTCCGGCTTGATGCGGCGTTTGATCCGCTCCATGGCCGCATCCACCAGGTTCTTTTCCCACTCCTCTTCCCAAACGGAATCCAGTTCCAGTGTTTCGGGATCCGCGATGCGCTCAATGAGCGGTGTGGCCGACGTGTCGCTTGGCGATGCGGCGGCTTGCACGAAATCCGGCGGCCGTTTGCGCACCTGGTCAATGATCCGCCATTGCGTTTTGTGCATGAGCCAGTTTTTGAACGAACACACCTTCGGATCGTAACGATAATCCTGGATGTATTTGGACACGGCGACCGTCGTTTCCTGCACCACTTCCTCGGCCTCCTGCTCGGTGCAACCCGCTTTGCGCGCCACGCTGAAGATCAACTTCCAATAGGTATCGAAGAAATCCTGCCAACTGTCCTTGTCATCCAGATTGCGCAGCCGGCTGATCAGACTGCGCCGCGTATTCAACGCGTCGGCACCGGCGTCAGACGATGGAACTTGAGCGGGCATCGCTGTGGATGTTAGCGAATCATTCACAAGAAATCTTTCAAAAAATCGTTGAAAGATTTTCCGGACCTCAACCGCTTATATCTGCATGAAGGAATTGCCGACGCTGAATGCAATCAAGCCAATTATGGCGTCGCGATCCAAAGAGCAAACAACTGAAACTGGAAATGATCATGAAAACAAACCGCAAATCTGCTTTGTCCGCCCTCGCCACCGCCTGGCTGTGCCTCCCGCTCACCCATTCGGGCCAAGCCGCCTCAACCCAAAGTCCAGTGCTCGACTGGTCCACATTCCTGGGCGGCAACTATGTTGAGCGCCTCCGCAATGTAGGCGTTGATTCCAGCGGCAACATCGTCGTCGCGGGGGACACGTATTCGACCGACTTTCCGGCGACAGGGACTTTTCCTCCGGGACCGGGGCTGAAGTACGACTCGAACGCGAACCGGTGGTATGAAGACGCCGTAGTCGCCAAGTTCTCTCCCGATGGCGCGCAACGGCTCTGGGCTGTTTATCTGGGCGGGGCGGGTCTGACCGGTGACACGATTGGACCGAAAGGATTCGCTGTGAACTCAGCGGGAGACGTGTATATCACCGGCTTCACCGATTCTCCCGACTTTCCGATCACCGGCGGGCTGGCTCACTCCGGCCTTTCCGATGCTTACGTTGCCAAGATCAAGGGCGATGGGTCGGCGATCCTGTGGTCGGTTTTCCTCGGCGGTGCCGATGAGGATTGGGGCATCGCCCTCGCTTTGGACGCTCAGGAGAACGTCTATGTGGCGGGGCTGACGCGCTCGGCCAATTTCCCAGTTCTCAATCCATTCGATTCCACGCTGGGTGGCGCGCAAGACGCCTTCGTGGCCAAGTTCGACGCTTCGGGCAATTGTCTGTGGTCTTCTTATCTGGGCGGTGATTCAGGCGAGGATCGCGCGGCTGCTCTGGTCGTCGATGTGAACGGAGATCTGGTCCTGTTTGGCGACACCGAGTCCTCGGACTTTCCCACAACGGCGGGCGCGTACGACACCACCTTGGGTGGCAGCGACGATGCCTTTGTCACCAAGCTGGCCGCAAATGGCACCGGTATCGTCTGGTCCACTTTGCTCGGCGGCTCAAACAAAGAGCACGACCTGACACCCGGTCCGAATCCCCCCTTGAACAATCTTCTGCGCCTCAAATATCCGCGAGGAGACATCGCTTTGGATAGCGCCGGAAACATCATCGTAGCCGGGCTCACCTATTCCTCCGACTTTCCGACTACCACCGGGGCATTTGACCGCACGCTGGGCGGAATCGTGGACGGATACGTGGCGAAGCTCAGCCCGAACGGCGCGAGCCTGCTTTGGGCGACCTACCTAGGCGGTTCGGCTTCGGGCGCTTCCGAAATGGTGGTGGGCATCGCCAGGAATCCTTGGGACGAAATCTTCGTCACGGGTCGAACCGATTCCCCGGATTTTCCGGCCACTGCCGACGCGCTCCAAACTACCTTCCAAGGCGGCGGCCAGGATGGTTTCATCACTCAGTTCGCCGCCGACGGTTCGCTGCTCTACTCCAGTTTCCTTGGCGGTTCGCAGGCTTCAGATACGGGGCTGGGCATCGCCTATGATTCCGGCAACGTGTTAGTCACTGGCTGGTCGCTGGCAGGCGGCTTCCCCATCACCGCCGGGACCTACCAATCCGGTTGCGCCAGTTGCACGTCTGACATCGCCGGCGGGACTTCGAGCGACGGGTTCGTGATTAAACTCCTCGACGCTTTCATCGCACACGATGGGTTTGAGTCCGGCAATTATGCGGGTGGGAGCGGTTGGTCAGGCGCGTGGACGACGACCGGCGACATCAGTATCCTCACTTCCTCCGGCCTGCACTCTGGTACGCGGCACGTCCGGCTGCGTCGTGGAACGGGCTTGCTCTCGCGGACCGTCAACGTTCCCCCCGGCACGACAACTCTCAGTCTGGGTTACTGGTATAAAGCCCATTCCTTCGAGGGGACCGAGCACGCTCAAGTCCGGGTCAGCGCCAACGGCGCCAGCGTAACCAACACTCTGACTTCCGCCCAGAGCGACAATGTTTATCATTATGACGAAATGGATCTCACTAGCCTCCTCCCGGCCACCCAAATCCAGGTCACTTTCGACGCCAATATGGGCGACGTGAACGACAACTGGTATCTGGACGACATCCGGCTGACGGGAACGTCTGAGCCAGTGCCGCCGGTCGCCAGCGCCGGTGCCGACCAGACTGTCACCGATACCGACAACACCGGCGCCGAAACTGTGACCTTGAATGGTTCGGCTTCATTCGATCCTGACGGGGGCGGCCTCGCGGCCTATGAATGGAAGGAAGGCGCGACCGTTCTCGGCACGAGTGTCAGCATCAATCCGAGCTTGGCCGTCGGCGTTCACACCATCACGCTAACCGTCACCGACGACGAAGGCGCGATCGCCAGCGACACGGTGCAAGTCACGGTCAATGCGGCACCACCGCCTCCGGCCAATCCGTTGCACTGTGGTGACCTGGATGGCACCTCGGCCAACAGCGGCAAGAACTGGAAAGCCAGCGTAGTGGTGACTGTCCATAACGGAAACCATGCTCTCGTCCAGGGGGCAACCGTGTCCATCCAATGGGGTGGCGGGGCCGGCGGCGCGGCCAGCGCGACGACTGATGCCGATGGCCGCTGCACCTTTGTCAGCGGTGACCTCAGCAAGCAGTCCTCGACTGCGACTTTCACTATTACGAGTGTGAGCCGCGCCACGCTCACGTATTCCGCTGCTGCGAACCACGACTCCGATGGCGACAGCAATGGCACCACGATCACCGTCAACAAGCCGTGAACTCAACTTGTAATGCTTATGGCAAATGAACCACTCCGACGATGAAGCCCACGTGGACAATATGCGCGTCATCGCGCATTAACCAGTTCTTAATCGGATCGACACCTCGACGTGAATGTATTAGCCTCAACCACCGACCCCGCGCCTATGAAAAATAAATCGTTCGGACGTTCCACAAACCGTCCGAAAGTCCGCAAAGTTTTGGACTGCGCCAAACCTCTGGTGCTCTCGGTTCGAGACACTTTTTTGCAAAGACGCCAGAGGACCGGTGCAATCCAAGACACTGACGCGACACTGAAAGGCCATACGTTCAAACTCTCGCGGCTGCCGCAATGTCTTTGCGTGATGGTGATGTTTCTGGCAGTGGAATTCGTGCTGGTGGGACAACCTCTCCAAATCACCTTGCAAGCTCGTATCCCGAAAAACGCCCATTCGATTGCCCTGTCCGGCGACACGGTGGTGATCGGGGACGTTAAGAACAATCTCGGCGGCAGTGAATCCGGCGCCGTTTACGTCTTTGTCCGCAGGGGAACGAATTGGGTCCAGCAGGCTCAGTTCAAGGCCACGCCGCCATATCCGGGTGAATGGTTCGGCGAAGCTGTGGCCATCGATGGCGACACGATTGTTGTCGGCGCGTCTGTGGACCGGAGCGGCACCGGTGCCGTGTGGGTGTTCGTGCGCAACGGCACCAACTGGAGTCAGCAGGCTTACCTCAAAGCCTCCAACGCGGAGAGGTATGACAGCTTCGGCGATACCGTGGCGATCTCGGGTAACACGATCGTGGTTGGGGCGCGGACGGAGGCTAGTGACGCCACCGGAGTCAATGGCGATCAGAACAACAACAACGCCTCGGCGGCGGGCGCGGCCTACGTGTTCGTGCGCGAAGGGACGAACTGGACGCAGCAGGCTTATCTCAAGGCCTCCAACGCTCAAGGTGGCGACCAATTCGGCGACGGGGTCGCGATTTCGGGCGACACCATTCTGGTCTCGGCGGTTTACGAGGCAGGCGGCGCTCGCGGAGTGAATGGTGATGAGCATGACAATAGCGCGATAGATTCCGGGGCGGTTTACGTGTTTGTGCGCGACGGAACGAACTGGAGCCAGCAGGCTTATCTGAAGGCCTCGAACACCGAACAGTATGACTATTTCGGGCGCGGGGCAATCGCGGTGTCCGGGGACACGGTTATTGTCGGGGCGAGATTTGAAAACAGCAGCGCCACAGGGATCAATGGCGACCAGGACGACAACAGCGCGATCGATTCCGGGGCGGCCTACGTTTTCGTGCGAAATGGAACGAACTGGAGCCAGCAGGCCTATCTCAAAGCATCCGACACCCTCGCCTACGCTGAGTTCGGCAGCTATGGGGTGACCGTTACGGGCAACCTGGCGGTGGTTCACGGTTTTAACGGTGGGCTCTACCTTTTCGTGCGGAACAACACGAACTGGAGCGAGCAAGCCAAGATCAGCGCCGCAAGCCTTAACGACATCGGAATTATCTGGCCAACCCTCTCCGGCGATACCCTCATCGCAAGCGGCTGGGGGCAGGACGGGAACGGAGCGGTTTATGTCTTCACTGGTTTGGAACTGCCGCCGGTTCAACTTGCCATTGAGCCTTCTTCCAGAAACGTGCGTGTCGTTTGGCCGCTTGCCGCCTCGGATTTTGTACTGGAACAGACCAGCGCGCTTGCGTCGCCACCCGCAACCACCGTCTGGTCTACGGTCGCACCACCGTATCAGACCAACGCCTCGCACATTTCCATCACCGTGCCGGTTTCGACCGAGAGCATGTTCTTCCGTCTGCGCAAACTTTGAAGTGAACTGCGCCAAACATGAAACTCAATTACGACGAATTGCGTGGTTCCGCGGTGCGATTCGGGCGTTGTCGATGCTGGCCATGGTCTAATCTCCGCGAGGTCTTGGAGTGCGGTGGTAGAGCGAAGCGACAACACTGTTTTCGGAGCACCCCAATCTTTTTGAAAGCGGCATGGCGCTCCGCTTCCCGCCGCAGTCCAAATCACTTTGGTGACAACACCCACCATGCTATGAACTCATCACCCAAGATACTGCCCATAACAATCGTACTGACACTTTTCCTCGGCATTCACTTAACTACCTTCGCCCAGAACCCGGTTCTGGTCGGAAGCTGGCCGGGATTTCAGCGAGGACAATTCTTGGCGGTTGCGGTGCAAGGCGGCTACGCGTATGCGGCAACGGGTGACGCTGGGTTGCAAATCTTCAATGTCAGCAATCCTGCCGCGCCCGTTCGCGTGGGCGGCTATAACACCAGCGGCGCTTCCCGGAGTGTGGCGGTTTCCGGCAATTACGCCTACGTCGCAGACTATAACGCGGGGTTACAGGTAATTGACGTGAGCAACCCGACGGCGCCAGTGCGGGTCGGCGGCTACGACACGCCCGATCTGGCTTACGCCGTGGCGGTTTCCGGCAACTACGCCTACGTCGCGGATTACAATTCAGGTTTGCACGTCATTGATGTCAGCAACCCCGCCACGCCGGTACGCGTGGGCGGTTACGACACTCCCGACCAGGCCAAAGGCGTGTCGGTCGCGGGGAACTACGCATACCTGGCAGACGACGATGCAGGGTTACAGATCATTGATGTGAGCAATCCGGCGTCACCAACGCTGGCCGGCAGTTTTGCCACGCTCGGCGATGCGAATGCCGTGGCGGTTGTGGGAAATCTTGCCTACGTCGCCGCGGACAACGCGGGATTACAGATAGTTGACGTCAGCAACCCGGCGGCACCGTTTCAAGTGGGCCTTAGTGGCACTGGCGGTTATGCGGTTGGCGTGACCGTCTCAGGCAATTATGCCTACATCGCGGATGATACGACGGGCCTGGTGGTGATTGATGTGAGCAATCCGGCGGTGCCGACAGAAACAAGCCGCCTTGCGTCCACGGACACCGCTTCTGGCGTGGCGGTCTCGGGCAACTTCGCCTACGTGGCGGATTACAACGCGGGCTTGCAGGTGATCAACGTAAGTAACCCCGCTGCGCTTGCGCGCGTGGGCGGTTACATGCGAGGCGACACTTCGGGAGTCGCTGTGTCTGGTAACCACGCTTATGTAGCGGAAGGTCTGGCCGGGTTGCAGGTGATCGACGTGAGCAATCCAGCGAGCCCCGTCCGCGTGGGAAACTATGATACCAGCGGCGACGCGGACGCGGTGGCCGTCTCCGGCAACTACGCTTACATCGCGGATGATCAGGATGGATTGCAGGTGATAGATGTCAGCAATCCGGCGGCGCCGATACGGGTGGGAGGTTATGCGACCAGCGACCGCGCATCGGATGTGGCGGTTTCCGGCACCTACGTTTATGTCGCCGCGAATTCTGCCGGATTGGAAGTGATTAACGTTGCCAATCCGGCGGCACCTGTCCGAGTGGGCGGCTACACGACCAGCAATCGCATTTCGCGAGTCGTGGTTTCCGGCACTCGTGCCTACGTCACCGCCGATGACGCAGGGTTGCAGGTGATTGATGTGAGCAACCCGGCGGCGACCGTTCAGCTCGGCGTGTACCAGAGAACCAATAATGATCCGGTCGCTGTGGCGGTTTCGGGCAGTCACGCTTATGTCACGTACGAGATCGGGGGATTGCAGATCATTGATGTCGGCAATCCCGCGGCGCCCTTGCGCGTAGGCGGCTATCCGACGAGCGGCGTCGCCTACGGCGTGGCCGTCTCCGGCAATTACGTTTATGTGGCCGACGGTTATGCAGGTGTGCTGGTTCTTGACGTGAGCAATCCCGCCGCGCCTGTCCTGATGGGCGCTTGTGATACGAGCGGTTGGGCTGCCGGAGTGGCGATTTCCGCCAGCCATGTTTATATCGCGGATAGTGATTGGGGACTGGCGATTATGAACTTCACGCCCACTTCGGCGCGCCTTGTCCTGACTTGGCCCACGCCTACGAATGCATTTGCCTTGGAGCACGCTCCAGGCGCGACAGGACCTTGGTCCGCTGCGCCAGGAATCATCCAACAAACCAACGGGCAAAACCGATTGGTCGTGCCCGCGTCAGAAAGCGTCGGGTTCTTCCGACTGACGACGGCGTTGGTCAGGCGAAGTTGCTCGGACCTCCGATTTCTGCATCGAACGCGCGCGAACGGGGGCCGAGTCTCTCCAGCGACGGGCTGGCGTTGTATTATGCGTCGGACACACTGCGGCCAGTGTCCGGCAGCCGGGGCGACATGGACTTATGGATGATCACACGTGAATCCACTGACAGTCCGTGGAGCCAGCCAACGAACGTTGCGGCGATCAACACCACGGGCAATGAGTCGTTTCCAGCCATTTCCGCCGATGGTTTGTCCCTGTTCTTTACTGATTGGTTTCTCGGCTTCGGTGTTCCGCGGACGGGAAGTTTCGGGAACGGCGACTTGTGGGTTTCCACAAGAGCAAGCCTGCTGTCGCCCTGGCAGACGGCGGTCAACCTGGGGGCTGTGGTAAACACGTCCTTCGTCGAGGCAGCGCCGACCATTTCGAGCGACGGCCTCACGCTCATCTTCGTCTCCGACCGGCCCGGCAACGTGCCAGGCTCAGGCAGCGGGCGCAATGCGCTGGACTTCTGGATAACGACGCGAACGAATGGCGCTGATCCAACCGGTTGGAGCGCGCCGGTTCATCTGGGTTCAGTGGTCAACTCGATCTATGCCGACGAGTCGCCGAAATTGTCGAGCGACGGACGGGCGCTGTATTTCACGTCCAATCGTCCCAGCCCGGGTCGTCCCGCCGGGTATTACGATTTGTGGGTGGCGAGTCGAAACTCCCAAAGCGAGACGTTTGGAGCGCCCGAAAGCCTCGCGGTGCACTTCATGGATTTCACTCAGATAAGCGATCCTTTTCTGTCGGCCGATGGCGCGGTCCTGTTCTTCAGTTCGGCCGGCCTGCTGTCGAGCCCCTCGTCAACGGGAGATTTGTGGCAGACAACTACGCTCCCACCGCCGCCGCTATCCATCTCGCGGATTGTCGCACCCTCGGCACCCTGATCAGACTGAACCGACAGAATGCGAAATCAACGCATCGGAACCTTGTCCCGGCCATGACGGCTGCGTTGATCCAGCCGGGCAAAGTCCAGTATTTGATTTTGGTGCTTACGGCTCAACCAACGCGCCACTCGTTCTGAATCCCGTCAACTTAGTTGAGTAGTCCAGGTCTTCCCTCGTGAGCTTGACACCCCCTGCTTCACTGTTACTCTCTCGCGTTCCGTGAAGGGACGGGGCGACCCCGAGATACCTTTCCGGGCAGAGTGTTTTTCGTCAACGCGGCTTTAATTGATTATGAAACGCCAATATCAACCGTCCAAGATTCGCCGGAAGCGGCAGCACGGTTTTTTGAATCGCAATTCCACCAAGCGCGGGCGCGCCACGCTGGCCAATCGACGGCGGGAGGGCCGGAAGCGTCTAACCCCGGTTTGAGGAGGTTGTCCTGATGGCTGCGGAGACGTCAACGCGCCTTCTTTTCGGGCGCAAAGCACGCCTCAAACAGCCACGTGAATTTTCCCGGATCCGGCTTGAAGGCCAACGTTCAGCAGTAGGTTGCGTGATCGCCAACTGGCGCGCGCTACCGCCGGGGTCCGCGACAAGACTAGGTGTGATCACGGGGAAAAGGATCGGAAACGCGGTTGCGCGCAGTCGCGCACGCCGGCTGCTGCGGGAGACTTTTCGGCTGCATCAGCATGAGTTGCGACTACCGCTGGAACTCGTTTTGGTGGCGCGCGAATCGATTGCGGGAAAAGATTTCGGCAGCGTGGAACGGGATTATCTGGCAACGCTACGGAAAGCGGGGCTGTTGAAGGAAACGAAGTGAATCTGGCTCAATCCATTTTGATACTTGTCGTGCGCATTTATCGATACGTGCTTTCACCCATGAAAGCCGCCGTGTTCGGTCCGGCGGGGCGATGTCGATTTACCCCGAGTTGTTCGGAGTATGCCTTGCAGGCGATCCAAACTCACGGAGCGCTGCGGGGCGCCGCGCTGGCCGGTCGGCGGCTCTGTCGATGCCATCCGTGGGGCGGCTGTGGCCACGATCCGGTACCGGAAAAGAACTGCGGATTTCACGTCGATCATTGCGAAACCGGCCATCAAATCTCAAATCTCTAGGACATGGATCGTAAATCAATCCTGGTGCTGGTGGTTTGTTTTGTCTTGTTGATGCTCTGGTTTCCACTCGTCAACAAACTTTATCGCGCCCCCCCGTCCAGGGGCCGGGGCAGGGGGGGCGGGGGGGGACGGGGGGA
>CAZYYS010000024.1:8972-14005 GCA_964651015.1 uncultured Verrucomicrobiota bacterium | reverse complement strand
CCCAGACCAATGCGGCCCCCGGCGTAACGCTTCAAACCACTCCGACCAACCAGCCCGCGACTCCAACCGGGCCGACAACTGCTTCAGCACCACTCAACGCCGCGGGACAAGCCCTCGTTCGTACTGATGCGCCGGAAGAGCTGGTGGTCGTCACCAACGATAATGCCCGTTACACCTTCACTTCGCACGGCGGTGGGCTGAAGTTGGTGGAACTGCTGCATTACCCCGAGTCGGTCAGTTGTTATCAGAAGCAAGCAGCGACGACCAATCAAGTGGCCACGTTGAACACCCAGGCACCGTTGCCGGTCCTGACACTCCTAGCTGATAGCGCCCTTCTTGGTGACGGAGTTTTTCAGCTCACGCCGACAGCAACGGGTCTTCGCGCGGAGAAGAAGCTGCCCAGCGGACTGAGTCTGGTGAAAGAGTTTCAACTCAGCACCAACTACCTTTTAGCGGCCGCGGTCCGCTTGGAAAACCAATCCACCCAGGCGCTCTCACTTCCCGTCCAAGAATGGGTCGTAGGCACGGCGACGCCGATGGGACCGGTGGACGATGGCTCGACGGTTGGCGTTGACTGGTACAACGGCGCGAAGTCGGAATCTGTGACTGAGGGTTGGTTTGCCAATCGCACGCTCGGTTGTTTCCCCGGAACCCCACGTACGGAATACCGCGGTGGCACCAGCAATGTCTTCTGGGTAGCGACGCATAACCAATTTTTTACCATGGCCATAATGACCGCGACCAACACCCCTGCCTGGGAGGTGATTGCGCGCCGGATCGATTTGCCACGGCCCAGCAGGGCGGAAATCGCCGCCAATTCCAAGACGATCACGGAGCCGCACGGTTATCAGGCATCGTTGCTTTTCCCGTCTGTGACGCTGGCGCCCGGCCAGCAGCTTGAACAACGGTTCAATTTCTTTGCCGGCCCGAAGGAATACCGCACGCTGGCTCAAATCGCCCTGAAGTTTGACAATAATCTCGACCTCGTCATGGGCTTCGGCGGTTTCTTCGGGTTCTTTGCCAAGGCGCTGTTGCTGGCGATGAACTGGCTCTACCATCAATTGGGGCTGTCGTACGGTCTGGCTATCATCGTCATCACGATAATCATTAAGTTGCTCTTCTGGCCGTTAACGAAAGCCAGCACCCGGTCAATGAAGCGGATGCAGGCATTGCAGCCGCAAATGAAGGCGATCCAGGAAAAATACAAGGACGACCCCGCTAAAATGCAACAAAAGCTGATGGCGTTCATGAAGGAAAACAAAGTCAGTCCATTAGGTGGCTGCCTACCAATGCTGCTGCAGATACCCGTGTTTTTTGGTTTTTATACAATGATTCGCAGCGCCATCGAATTGCGTGGAGCGCACTTTCTTTGGGCCTGTGATTTGTCCAAACCGGACACGGTTTTCATGGTCCCCGGCTTTAATTTTCCGCTGAATCCGTTGCCGCTGATTATGGGCGCGACCATGCTTTGGCAGGCCAAACTCACGCCGCTTTCCCCCGGCATGGACCCGGCGCAACAGAAGATCATGAAATACATGCCCCTCATGATGGTCGTGTTCCTGTATAATTTCTCAGCCGGTTTGGCGCTTTACTGGACGGTGCAAAATCTGTTAACCATCGCGCAGATGAAACTGACCAAAACCGATGAAGAAGTGCCGGCAGCCAAGGCACCGGCGCCTGCGGCGCCGCAGAAAAAGAAAAAATGACGGCTCGACAAAATGCGCCATTCGCGATTCAACCTCTAAAGCTTGCTATGCCTGTCCAATCCAAACCCATCCTCGAAAAACTGCTGGAGTTGCTCGGCTTCGACGCCACCGTGGAAGAACATCCACTGGAGGACGGACCATTGCTTGATGTGAAAACGGACGACTCCGGGCGACTGATTGGCCGACAGGGCCAAACTCTTTCCGATCTTCAATACATTACCAATCGCCTGGTATTTCAACTGGATCCTGCATCGCCGAAAGTAATGGTGGATGTCGGGGGCTATCGAACTCAAGCGCGTGAGGCGCTAGTCAAAAAGGCGCTTGAAGCCGCCGAAAAAGTCCGTCGCTGGGGTGATGTGGTTGAATTGGAGCCGTTGAATGCCTTCGACCGACGCGTCGTTCACAACGCCATCAAAAACGATCCCGGTATCGAAACCCACAGCGTGGAAGTGGAAGGCACCAACAAGAAAGTGGTGCTGTTGCGGCCAAAACATTAAGCCGACAATCAAGCGAGACTAACGACTGGTAGCATTACAGGCCGCACGCGTCCGCGCGACGAGCGTCTTGTCGGGAGTTCCCGAGCCTTTCGACCACCATCGTTACCGTCGCAGTGATTGTAGCGGTCGACGTTGTCGGTCGATGAGGCGGAAAGCTTCGATAACCCCTCGACCGTGGAGCAATCAGCACCGCGAAGTGAAGGCCCTGTTGGTTGCTTTTTGCCCCCTAACCAAATCACTTGCGTGTGACTAGCACGCCGATCAGCAGACCGATTCCGAAGGCCACGCCGATTGATTGGTAAGGATGCTCGCGTATGACTTTGTCAGTAGCCTTGGCCCCTTCAATCGCTTTTTCTTCCAGCCGACGGCACGCCACCTTTGCCGCCTCCAGCGTTTGGGCCAGGCGCTCGCGTAGGGCATGGGCTCTCTCACCCACTGCTCCCGCCGAATCCTGGAGAAACACCTCCGAATCATGCACCACTCGCTTCATGTCGGACACTAGTTTTTCAGTGCTCGCTTCATTGGCATTCATAATAGCCTTTCTTCCTGAACTAAGTTAACTAAGTTTAGATTTTCGGCCGATTGGTCATGGAGATCAAATTGTTTTGAACTCTTCTGCCAAAAACCTCCTACCCATATAAAATTGCTGCGCCCCGGATCTTGGCAAAATGTGACTGTTTTTTGCGAAACGGAATGGCGGTTGGGTTATAGCGCTGCGATTGTGGGGTCAAAAATTGAAGAAGCTGGTCGGTTACCGCCACATCAGAAATCTCCGCCGCGAACAGAAACGAACCCGCCAGTCCGCAGGGTCAGTGCCGGACCTTCGCTAAGGGATTTGCCTACCTTACACCCTCATTCACTCCAATTGAGATAGAGGAGTGCTCCCAATTTTCGGGGCTGGTGACTCTCCCTATATTGCTGCCAACAAGAACAAGAACGAGCCAACAATTATTTGGGAAAGGCAAAATGAACGCAAACGGAAACTTAATGGAAACCCTCACGCACTCGCAGCTCTATCAAGACTACGAGCGCGCTTACACCGAGGCGACCGGACTGCGGGTGGCGCTGCGACCCCTTGAAACGTGGAAAATGCCCTTGCATGGCAGGCGCAAAGAAAACTCGTTTTGCAGCTTGATGGCGGGGAGCAGTCATACCTGCGCCGCCTGCTTGCAGATGCAGGAAAAACTTTGCCAGAGCGCCATGTCCGGTCCGGCAACGGTGACTTGTTCGTATGGTTTGTGTGAAACCGCCGTGCCAATCCGGGTCGGTAACGAGACTATTGGCTTCATCCAAACCGGTCAGGTCCTGCGCCAGAAACCAACCCCGGCGCAATTCGAGAAAGTAGCGAGACAAGTCAAAGCTTTGGGAGTCGAGGTGGACAATCGGGCTTTGCAGGCGGCTTATTTCCAGACGCCAGTATTATCGCAGAAAAAAATCGATTCGATGAGTCGCCTCCTTTCAATCTTCGCTGATCATCTTGCGCTGAGGAGCAACCAAATCTCCATGCAGCGGGCCAACGCGGAACCAGCGGCAATCACCAAGGCAAAACAGTATATTCAGGAACATTTCGCCGAAGAGCTTTCACTGGGAGGCCTCGCGAAGGCAGTTCATAGCAGCACGTTTTATGTCTGCAAGCTTTTCAAGAAGGTGACCGGCCTCAACTTCACCGAATTCGTTGCTCGTACCCGCACGGAGAAGGCGAAGAACTTATTGCTCAATCCGAACCTGCGTGTCAGTGAGATTGCTTATGAAGTCGGTTTCCAGTCACTGACGCACTTCAACCGGATGTTCAAAAGAATCGTGGGCCAGTCGCCCACGACGTATCGCGCGCAACTGCCTCATGGCTGATATGGCGTTTGTCGAATTATCCTAAACAGGACCATGCAAACCCGACACCACCCCCACCCACGGCTGTCACGGAAGCGCCCGTTGGAGTTGAAAACGATCTCGGTTTTTTTTCATCCTGCGGCATGTCAACCGGTTGAAATGCTGCGTTCGAAGCGCAGTCTCCAACCATTCATTTGCCATTCTGAAGTTTTGCGAATTCCTTGCCGCTGGCCCAGGCATGATGAGGCGAAATCTTTCAGGCACAATTTACTGCCACTTTTACGGGCGATATGACGTCGGCAAGATGCGGTCATGCGATTGACCATCCACGAACGAACAAATCAAGAAAGGGAGGAAAAATGAAAACGAAACAGAACTCGCGTCCATTGCTCATCACCGACACTCCGGTTCGGGAACCGAGTCGCGATGAAATCGCGCGTGCAGCCTATTCCATCTGGGAACGGGAAGGACACGCCCAGGGCCGCGAACTCGAACATTGGTTACAGGCAGAAGTCCAGTTCCGGCAGCCCGCTCAACAAGGTGCGGCGCAAGTGTAGTCAACTTCAGTGCCACTGCACAACTTCACAACTCGTTGAATCCACGGCCGATGACCTCCCGAGACCAAGGACATTCGTCTCGTGCATGCCGACGCCGCCACTTTCCTGAGAATCAACCGCCGGAAAGTTTCGATGGCCCCACGCTTTCCAAGATTCTCGACGGCGCGAACGCGGCTTACGACAACGCCTCTTTCAGACTGTCCAGTGCCGCCGCCGCGCCCAGAGCCATGGCGGTGATGCGCAGCTTTCCCGAGCCTGCAACGCAGACTGCAACCGATCGCGCGCCGGAAGATCGTTCACTGCTCTGGGGCGCGGTGGATGTCCGCCCGGTGAGCGAATTGTGAGTCGGCATGAGTGCGCCGGATGTCAGTTCATTTGCTTCCTCTCCCGGCTTCGATAAACTCCAGCACCGAATGAAGAATTACTCCCGGATGACGAAGACCGAA
>CAZYYS010000024.1:0-8962 GCA_964651015.1 uncultured Verrucomicrobiota bacterium | reverse complement strand
GAGTTGCAATTGCTGCAATCGCCGGACAAAACGGGACACTCCGCGACGCAGCAGGAGACGCTCAACGAACTCCGCGACATCAAGGCCGCTCTCGACGCCCATTCCATCGTGGCAATTACAGATGCCGCAGGCGACATCACTTATACGAACGACAAGTTCTGTCAGATTTCCAAATATTCGCGTGAGGAATTGCTCGGCCAGAATCATCGCATCATCAACTCCGGCCATCATCCGAAAGCGTTTTTCACCGACCTGTGGCGCACCATCGCGAGCGGAAAGGTCTGGCATGGCGAGATCAAGAACCGCGCCAAGGATGGTTCGTTCTATTGGGTGGACACCACAATCTATCCCTTCCTCAACGCGGCTGGAAAGCCTACGCAATACATTGCCATCCGGACGGACATTACCGAGCGCAAGCGTGATGAAGAAAGACTCGCGGAACTGGCGCGCAATCTCGCCGAAAAAAACAAGGAATTGGAAACCATTGTGTATGTAGCGTCCCACGATTTGCGTTCGCCGCTGGTGAACATCCAGGGCTTCAGCAGGGAACTGGCGCGCGCATGTGAGCAGGTCCGAACGAAATTCGCCGAAGGCGACAACCAGACCATCCACAAGTCCCAACTGGAGCCGATTCTCGCAGAAGATGTGCCGGAGGCAATTGGCTACATCATGGCTGGCGTATCGAAAATCGACGCATTACTCACCGGCTTCTTGCGCTTTTCACGGCTGGGCCGCGCAGCGTTGAAGATCGAACATCTCAACATGAACGCGATGCTCGCCGGCATTATCAAGACGATGGAGTTCCAAATCAAAGAGTCGGATGCGACCTTGCACGTGGATGACCTGCCGCCATGCGTGGGCGACGCGACGCAAGTCAACCAGGTCTTTTCCAACCTCCTCGACAACGCGCTCAAATATCTCGACCCGGAACGCCAGGGAATCATCCAAGTGTCCGGGCGCGCCAAGGATGGGCACTCGGTTTACCGGGTCCAGGACAACGGCATTGGTGTCGCGCCTGAGCATCAAGCGAAGATATTCGAGATTTTCCACCGGCTCGACCCCTCGCGCGGCGAGGGCGAGGGCTTGGGGTTGACCATTGCGCAGCGCATATTGGAACGGTTGCACGGGACAATTCGCGTCGAATCCGAACCAGGCAAGGGCACCACTTTTTTTGTTTCATTGCCGACAAGATAGGAATAATATGCTCACAAAGACTAAACTCGATATGACGAGAGAAGTCGTTATCCTCATTGCTGATGACGACGCCGGCCACGCGCGTCTCATCGAAAAAAATCTGTCCCGCGCAGGCTTGCACAATCCTATACGACGATTCGAGAACGGGCAGGAGGTCCTCGACTTTTTTTTCCGCAAAGGCAACGGAGCGCATCGGAAGCCCGAGACACCGTATCTTTTGTTGCTCGATATTCGCATGCCCAAAGTGGACGGCGTGGAGGTCCTGCGACAGATCAAGCTGACCAGTGAATTGCGCAAAGTGCCGGTCGTCATGCTGACCACCACCGACGACCCGCGTGAAATCGACCGGTGCCACCAACTCGGCTGCAACAGTTATATCGTCAAACCGGTGGACTATGATAAATTTGCCGAAACGGTGAAAGGCCTTGGTTTGTTTATTTCCCTGGTCGAGGTACCCCAAGTAAACGGAGAAAAATAGTTCGCGTTCTCATTCCCATGGCCAGCGAGGCCCCAACCGCAACTATTCTGATAGTGGATGACGACGCGGGATTGTCGCGCCTCCTCCAAAAGACTTTGCAACGCGCGGGATACACCACGGCCACCGCGGCGTCCGGCAAAGACGCCATCAAGTGGCTGATGCAAAATCGCGCGGATTTGATGCTCCTGGATTTGAAACTTCAGGACATCGAAGGCAAGGAACTCGTGAACCATCTCGCCGCCACCCAGCGCACTGTTCCCTTCGCCATCATTACCGGCCAGGGCGACGAGCGCGTGGCCGTGGACATGATGAAAAGCGGCGCTCTGGATTACCTGGTCAAAGACGTGAACTTCATCGAGTTCGTCCCGACAATCGTCCGGCGCGCGCTCGAACGCCTGGCCAAAGAAAAGATGCTGGTTGAGGCGCAGGAAGCACGCGAGCAGGCGGAGGGGCAGGTGGCGGCGGACCTCGACGCGATGACGCGGTTGCAGCGGCTTGGCGCCTTGTTCGTGCGCGACGGCGAAATGGAGCCAATTCTCGTTGAGATTGTGGACGCGGCCATGGCCATTGCTCGCTCGGACTTCGGCAGCATCCAACTGGTGAATGCCGCCGGGAACCTTGAGATTGTGGCGCAGCGCGGGTTCCCACCGTGGTGGGTCCAATTCTGGAACAACGATTCCAAGAATCAGAGAGCGTGTAGCAAAGCGGTGGAGGTCGGCCAGCGAATTATCGTTGAGGATGTCGAGCGCTGTTCGATCTTCGTCGGCACCCCTGGCTTGGAGATCCTGCTGCGGGCTGGCGTGCGCGCCGTGCAGTCCACGCCGCTGGTCGACCGCTCGGGAAAACTTCTGGGTATCTTCTCGACGCATTGCAAAGCACCACACCGGCCCGATGACCGCACCCTGGGGCTGTTGGACCTGCTGGCCCGCCAGGCGGCGGATATTATCGACCGTCAGCAGCGGGAAGCTGCGTTGCGCGAGACCGAGGCACGCTATCGGGCGCTGGTGATGGCGAGTTCGGAGACAGTGTATCAAATGAGCGCGGACTGGAAGGAGATGCACCGTCTCGTCGGCCGCGATTTTATTGCTGACACTGAAGGGCCGAGTCGCATGTGGCTGGACAAATACATTTTCCCGGAAGATCAGGCACAGGTCATGGCGGCGATCGACGAAGCCATTCGGACCAAGAGCCTCTTTCAACTCGAACACCGGGTTCGTCGCGTGGACGGCAGCGCGGGCTGGACCTTATCGCGCGCGGTTCCGATTCTCGATGCGACCGGCGAAATCACCGACTGGTTCGGCATGGCGAGCGACATCACCGAGCGCAAGAAGCTGGAGCAGGCGCTTGTCGATGTTACGGAACGGGAGCAGCGCAAGTTCGGCCACGAACTGCACGACGGTTTGGGCCAGCGGCTCACCGGGTTGGAAATGTTAAGCCACGCCCTGGCAGAGGACTTGAGCGCGCACGCCGAAGACCTGGCCAAACAG
Organism: uncultured Verrucomicrobiota bacterium; assembly: GCA_964651015.1. Taxonomy (GTDB): domain Bacteria; phylum Verrucomicrobiota; class Verrucomicrobiia; order Limisphaerales; family PALSA-1396; genus CAZYYS01. The sequence continues at coordinate 5,803 of CAZYYS010000024.1, read as the reverse complement.
GCGCGCCGATTAAACAGCGAGTTGCGCGAGACGGTGGCCGAAGCCCGCCTGATTTCTCACAGCCTCGCGCCCGTGCAGCTGGACGGAGACGGCTTGATGCGAGGGTTGAGCGAACTGGCTTCGCGCACTTCCCGGCACAAGGGGGTAAAGTGCCGTTTCCTGTGTGAGCCTCCGGTCGTGGTCGAGGACCAGATGGTGGCAACGCACTTGTATCGCATCGCGCAGGAGGCCGTGACCAACGCGATCAAGCACGGAAGGGCGAGGATGATTGACATCCGGTTGACGGAATCCGTTGGCGCGTTGAATCTCTGCGTCGAAAACAATGGCCATCCTTTGCCTGTGAAGGACCAAAGCAGGAATGGGGTGGGCCTAAACGCCATGCGTTATCGCGTTGGACTCATTGGGGGCGCTCTCGCGATCGATTCCGGCAAGCGCAGAGGCGTGAAAGTATCATGCACTTTACGGAGGAAAACATGAGCGCAAGGAAAAGCCCGACCAGAAAGACTAAAATCGCGAAACGACGGATTCTACTGGTGGACGATCATCCGCTGACCCGTGAGGGGCTGGCGACCAATATCAACCGCCAGGCGGACCTCGAGGTTTGCTGCGAAGCAAGCCATCCCGCCGACGCGGTTTCGGCACTGCCGAAGTGTCAGGCGGATCTGATGGTAACAGACATGACCATGCCCGGCCGAAGTGGCGTTGAGTTTATCAAGGACGTTCACTCCCTGATGCCCGAGTTGCCCATCCTCGTGCTCTCGATGCACGACGAGATGCTCTATGCGGAGCGGACGTTGCGTGCCGGCGCGCGGGGTTACCTGATGAAGGACGCCGGTTCTGGCAAAGTGTTGGAGGCCATCCGCCACGTGTTGAGCGGCCAGGTTTATGTCAGCCCGAGGATATCGGCCAAAATCCTTGACACGATGTCCGGTCGCAAGCCGCGTGGTTCCAGTTCCCCCATCGAAAAACTGAGCGACCGCGAGTTCGAAGTCTTTCAACTCGTCGGCGAAGGCAAGAGCACCCGCGAAATCGCAAAGCAACTGAGCCTCAGCCCGAAAACCGTGGACGTGCATCGCAGCCACATCAAAGAGAAACTGGAACTGAAGGACGCCACCTCGCTCGTCCGGCACGCTGTCCGTTGGGTGGAAACGCAGGATACAAGTTCCGACCAGCCCGCTAAGAAGTAGCCGACGCAAGGAAGCCTTGGGCGGATTTCTGCCTCCGGAGCGGTCTGAGCCTTGTTCCATCGGAGGCAATGGTCGATAAGTTCTTGAGTCGGCTGTAATCGAGCGCTTCACCTCGTTTATCCCGGTAGGGGATTTCCTTATTGAAATACCGGCGGGACTCCAATTCACATCGTTCCAACATCAGCAGAATATTTCAGAAATGAGCCACAACAAATGTGAAAACTTCCTCGATGCCATCGGCAAGATGGCTGATGCCGAAGCGCGCGCAACAATGAATGTGGTTATCGCTTACGACGACATTGCTGCCGGGCAGCATGCGGTGCGCATCCTCGGGGACGTCGCCGATAATTTTGGTGGCGATATCGAACTGCGTCCACAGCTTTGGGCGTTCAGATTTCTGGAGACTCCAGAGTGGCGTGTCTTGGCGGGCAGGGATGTGCTCGATGCGGATATGTTAATCATATCGACGAGCAGTGAGAGCGAACTGCCTGCCGCGGTTCGAAGCTGGTTTAATTCCTGCCTGACTCAAAGGTGCGGCGCGGACCTCGCCGTCATCGCCCTCCTTGGCCGCCCGGGCAAGTTGGACGAGCCCTATTCGGCGCGGTTTCAGTTCGTCCAACGCGCCGTGAGGGAGGCAAGCGTTGATTTCTTCGCCCCCACGCCACACTCGGAAGACTCGGTTGATTCGAATATCGCCAATATTCGCCATCGCGCGGATACCATCACGCCCACGCTCGACAATATTCTTCACCTGCCCATCGCCCTGCCGCACTGGCACTCGCATCCCTGAATCGGGTGCAGGAAGAATTTTACCGTGCGACACCCCCCGCTCCAAATGTCCTTCAAAAAATGAATTCAGTACTGGAAACTTCTGTCGCCAACGCCAGAAGCGCCTCATCCTGTCCTGCAGCGAATGCACCGAATTTTATCCTTGTCGTTGAAGACGACGTTCACCTTCGCGAACTCGTCGCCCAAGCTTTGTCCCTCGCCGGCTACCGCGTGGACACCGCCGGAGACGGCGAAGCCGCGTGGGATTATCTAAAGGCCAACAGCTACGATCTGCTGATCACCGATAACCGTATGCCGGGCCTGTCCGGCCTGGAGCTTATCCAAAAGTTGCATTCTGCAAACATGATATTGCCAGTAATCATGGCGTCGGCCTCGGTGAACGCGGAGGGCCTCAGCGGGAATGACCGGCTTCAGCTTGCAGCCACGTTGTCAAAGCCCTTCACGCCCAGTGAGCTTCTGGACACGGTGACAAGAGTCCTAGGGGTGTCGGACAGTTCCCGGCGGAGCAGCGGCGGAAGTTTTCCGGTGCTGGCGGCGGCACTCAGCCACATCACGCCCTGTTCGCACTGGGGCATCAATGAATGAAGCAAGTCAATCCATCACCAGCACACCCGCACCCTGAAGCTGGCTGGCGCGCAATCGCCTGAGGGCTTCGTTGGCGTCGCTGAGATTAAACTTCTCGATCTTCGTACGCACCGGCACGCGCGGCGCCAGGGCGAGGAACTCTTCACCATCGCGGCGCGTGAGATTCGCCACCGAACAAATCGTTCGTTCCTGCCAAAGGATCTCGTACGGGAAAGGTGGGATGTCGCTCATGTGGATGCCGCCACAGACGACGATGCCGCCTTTTGCTACGGCTCTGAGTGCCTGTGGCACCAACTCCCCAACCGGCGCGAAGATAATCGCGGCGTCGAGTTCTTCCGGCGGCGACGTTCCCGCATCGCCTGCCCAGCTCGCTCCGAGTGACTTTGCGAATTGTTGCGCGGCCGTATCGCCCGGCCGGGTGAAGGCAAAAACCGTTCGACCCTGATGTCGCGCGACCTGAGCTACGATGTGCGCCGCCGCGCCGAAGCCGTAGATGCCCAAGCGCTGTGCGTCGCCCGCTTTCACGAGCGAGCGGTAACCGATGAGCCCGGCGCACAGCAACGGAGCGGCTTGGGCGTCGGAGTAACTGTCCGGGATACGGAAGCAGAACCGTTCATCAGCCACCGTGTATTCGGCGTAGCCGCCATCGAGAGTGTAGCCCGTGAAGCGCGCGTGACCACAGAGATTTTCCCGGGCCGAACAACAATAGCGACATTTGCCGCACGTCCAGCCGAGCCACGGAATTCCAACACGGGCACCCTGTTTGAACCGCTCAACGCCGACGCCGACTTCAGTCACTCGTCCGACGATTTCGTGGCCCGGTACAAGCGGCAGTTTCGGTTTCGGAAGTTCGCCATCGATTACATGCAAGTCCGTTCGGCACACCGCGCAGGCGGTGACTTGCACAAGCAGTTGCCCGGTGCCGGGCATGGGGTTTGAGAGTTCCGTTTCATACAGCGGCAGCTTCGGCGACTTGAGCACCATCGCACGCATGGTCAGTTTCTATGTTCGTGCGTAATCGGCGGCGAGTCTGAAATATTGTGCTGGCAGGCCGGTGATTGGCCGGGGTGATTAGCGGAGGAGCAAGCCGATGCCGGTGCCAAGGGCAAAGAGCACGAAGCTCAGCAACGCCTGTGCTTGGGCCGGCACGATCGCGTGCGTCTGCTCTGGATTTGTCCAAAGCTTGCGCGTGGCCATCACGGCGAGCGGCAGGCTGATAAACCCGAACAACGCCGTCGGTGGCAGCTTCAGAAAAGGCAACGAGGCCAGCCATCCAAACGCCACAGCGATGATGAATGCGAAAGCATGACTGGCCCTTTGCCGTCCCAGCCTAACAACCAAAGTGCGTTTTCCGGCGGCTGTGTCCGCGGCGTAGTCGGGGAATTCGTTGATCCACAGGAAAGCGCCGATCAACAGCCCCAGTGGAATCGAAACGAGCAGAACGTCCGTCGTGACGTGGCCGCGTTGAACCAGGAAGGTGCCGATGGCGATGAGTGGACCATAACAAAGGGCGACCGCCAGTTCGCCCAATCCCCGGTAGCTGAGTTTCAGCGGTGGCGCATGATACACGTAGGCGCAGGCGACACCGATGATCCCAATCCAGAAAATCTTCGGTTCGCGCGCCACCGCAATCCAACAACCTGCGCCAGCGCCAACCAGATAGGCAACCAGCGAAATTGTGGCCGTTTCTCCACGCGTAAGCAAACCATCCACCAGCACGCGCTTGCCGCCTGAAAACGGAGTGCGATCGGCTGGCGTCACGGCTTGGTCTGCCCCGGAATCAAAGTCGAAGATTTCTCCGGAGGCATTTTTGGCTACTTCAATGGCGAAGATGCCCAACACGGTCACGGCCAGCCAGCCAACGTGCAGCGGGCCTTGGGCAGCGGCGGCACATGCGCCGAGAAAAATGGAGGCCATTGACGCCAGCGAGATTTTCGGATCGGCCAGCCGCCAGAATCCTTTCCAGAGGTCGTGGGCTGCGATGGTTTGTGGAGTTGATTGAATGGATTGAATAGCGGCCATAAGGTCAGACGAATTTCATTGTTCCGAAAAAGTTCTCTTCAAGAACGGTGGCGGACTTCTCGCTCGACCGAACTTGCCGCTCGCGAATTTCATTACCAATGCCCCCGGCTCAACGCGACGGCAAAGGCTGCGGCCAGTGCGGCGGCGGCGGCAACAGGAATGACTACCGCCTTCAGCCAGCCACGGCTGCGCAGCCGCTCTCTAAACAAAAATGCATAAGCCAACAATCCGATGGCCGAGCCAACCAGCATCGCTACAGCCCCACACATGGGGAGGATGAGAAGGAGAACAACAACCAGTGCTGCTGAGAATGTCTCCTCGGCCTTCTTCGTTTTCAGTATTTCGCATACTTTCATATTCTTGGTGTTGGCCTGTGTGCGCTTGCACTCGCCTAACGCGCTTTGAACGTGTGGGGGAAAGTCTGCCGGGCTCGCGCCGCCTTCATTTGCCGCTCGCCGCGGTCCTCGCGAATGTCACGTGATTGCGCGAAATTTGGGTCGTGCTTCCGGGTTTTCCGCGCCACTTCCTTCCGATTGGCACCAAGCTTGTGAGATCCTGTCGGTAATGTTTTGGGAATGTCAGCCATAAAGTTAAAAGGTTTGGAACGGTGAATCAAAAATCCAGGACCAAGTCAGTCTATCAGCCATGACAGTATTCCGCCCGGGTCCAGTAGTAATACATGCAGCGCAACCAGCCATGACAGAATGAGAGCCACAAAAGTTTGAACCGCACGCAACCGGCGAATGAAAGGAGCAGAGCCCAGCGTCACCAGCGTCCAGAGGACAAGCAGGATCAGCAGCAAGTACCACGAATAAAAAGCAACGGTCCAATGTGCTCCATGCTTCAACCCGGCGTGGTCCTCAATCAAAATGGGCCAATACCCCAGCCGCAACCAAACCCTGACACAGTAGGCATATGCCAGTCCCAACCAGAGAATCCACAGTGCTTGCGGAACGTAGAGCCACACCTTCAACCAGAACCTGCCGGGATGCTCTCCACTTTCTGTCATGGTATTACGATAATCTGAATTCCTGCGTGCCCAAAGCGTGGGTGGACGGCCCCCGAACGGGCCTTCCCGCCCCACGCTCCCAAAAAACCAGCGGCTCACGCCACTTTGACTTCGACGGCTTTGGGTTTGGCCTTTTCACTCTTGGGCAGGTGCACTCGCAGCACGCCGTCCTTGAACTCCGCGTTCACCTTCGACCCATCCGCCCCGTCCG
>CAZYYS010000023.1:0-29386 GCA_964651015.1 uncultured Verrucomicrobiota bacterium | reverse complement strand
TATGTGACTGCAGGTTAGTTTTGCTTCCCAACTCCGAACCAATTCAAAACTACTACTCATCATGAACGCATCAACGCTACTCGCTCAATTGAACATACCCGGTGGTTGGGGCACTGCCGCCGTTGCCATCGTTGGCATCGTCATAGTCATCTTCATCTTCATCATGGTATGGGCCAGCCGTTATACCAAGGTCGGTCCGAACGAAGTCCTCGTTGTCTCCGGGCGCAAGCACAAGTTCACTGATCCTGATGGCGCGGTAAGCCTGCGCGGCTTTCGTATCGTCAAAGGCGGCGGCACATTCGTCGTTCCGGTCATTGAGAAAGTGGATGTCCTGTCGCTCGAATTGCTCACGATCGATGTGCAGACGCCGGAGGTCTATACGAGCAAAGGCGTGCCGGTGAAGGTGGACGGTGTTGCACAGATCAAAGTCAAGGGTGATGACATCTCCATCGCCACCGCTTCTGAGCAGTTTCTCAGCAAGGGCGTGGATGAAATCAAGAACATCGCCATGCAGACGCTTGAAGGCCACTTGCGCGCGATTCTTGGCACGATGACTGTCGAAGAGATTTACCAGAACCGCGACGCCTTCGCGTCAAAAGTGCAGGAAGTCGCCGCGGGCGACATGGCGAATATGGGACTTGGCATCGTGAGCTTCACCATCCGCGACATCCGCGACACGCAAGGCTACCTCGATGCGCTCGGCAAACCGCGCATTGCTCAAGTCAAGCGTGACGCTGTGATCGCTCAGGCTGAAGCGGACCGCGACGCGATGATCCGTTCCTCGCAAGCCACGCAAGCCGGACAAGAAGCCAAGTTCGCCGCCGATACTAAAATCGCCGAGGCGCAGCGCGACTACCAATCTAACGTGGCGCAATACCAGGCGGCTGTGAACCAGAAGAAGGCCGAATCCGACCTCGCGTATGATTTGCAGAAGTTCAAGACCGGTCAGCTCGTGAAGGCGGAAGAAGTGCAGGTCAATATCGTAGAGAAGCAGAAGCAGATTGAACTGCAACAACAGGAAATCCTCCGCAAACAACGCGAGTTGGAAGCGACAGTTCAAAAGCCCGCTGACGCCGAGCGATACAAAGTCGAAACGCTGGCCAACGCGCGCAAGTTCCAGCTCGAAACCGAGGCTGCCGGCGCCGCATCGGCGGCGAAGGCGACTGGCTTCGCTGGTGCCGATGTGAACAAAGCCACTGGTATCGCGGAAGCCGAGGCGAACAAGGCCAAAGGACTCGCGCAAGCCGACATCATCATGGCGCAGGGCAAGGCGACTGCCGAGGCCACGCGCCTGAAAGCCGAAGCCTTCCAGGAATACAATCAGGCGGCCGTCATTGAACTGCTCGTTAAAGTGCTGCCGGAAATTGCGGGTCGCATCAGCGAGCCGCTGGCGAAGACGGAGAAGATGGTCATCATCAACTCCGGCAACGGCCCCGGCGGTGGTGCGAGCAAGTTGACTGGCGACGTAACGCAGATCATCGCCCAATTACCGCCGGTTTTGGAGAGTTTGACCGGCGTGAAGTTTGAGAAGTTGCTGGAACAGGTTCCCGCGCTCAAGGAGGCGATGGGGAAGAGTGAGGCAAGTGAAAAGTAAATTTCAAGCGAGAGGAAAAATATGTTTGCCGCATTGTTAGGTGGTTGGGAAATAGTCCTTATTTTGTTTCTACTCCCGGTATTCATGGGGTTTTGGATCTGGATGCTGGTCCATGCGATTCTGAACAAAGGCTTGAGCGATGGCGAAACAATTGGCTGGGTGCTGGCAATTGTGTTCCTTCATTTCTTCGGTGCACTGCTTTATTGTTTCATCGGACGGCCGAAGAAAAATCAAACGGTCGGCGCTTGAAGTCTGCGCGTCTTAAAGGGCGATGTAGCAGAATGAATTCGGTAATGCCAAATCTAACATACGATGAGTGCGGACGTCATCAAAGCATGGCTGAGGAAGAAAAAGACTTCAGGCGCGATGTCACGTGGGCTGCTGGCATTACTGGCACTGTTTGCCGGAGTCGTCGTGTTGTTCCTGACATTCTGGTTTACCTACGCAATAATCTACATCGGTTGCCAGGGCATTTCGGCCGTATCCGAATTGATCCTTAGCCGAAAGCTGCGCCTCTCGCACGAATGGCGACTCGCCGGGAGCGGAGTGTTCGTTGTTCTGTTGTTCATCCAGCATTTCAGGACCAGCCAATGGCATTGGGGCGATTATCCGAAAAGGGATTATGTCTCAGCGCCAGGGTTGCAATATCACGCAGGTGCTGCCGCCGGTCTGGCGTTCATGCTGGCCTATCCCGGTGCTTCCGCCAACATGGTCGCTGACATTTTGTTGAGTAGCCCGCGTCTGGTGACGGGCGCCTGGAATCTGTGGCGCGAGTCGATGCGGTTGGCGCGACTGGATGAAACCGGTTGCGCGGAATTGATCACCTTTCTGGCAAGTTGCGACGCGACCGTGCCCTACGAAGAATTGCGGAGCGCAGGGTGGGAAAGTTGGTTTGGACAACTCCGCAGCATCGAAGGTGTTCTTTTTCTGGAGAAAGGATTGAGTCTGACGGCGGAATTGCGGAGCGAGTTGAAAGAGTTGAGCGAGCTGAGTCATGCGCCTCTTTGAAGCCATTATTGATGCCAATCATCGCGCACTCGCCGGCGATCAGACTGCGGGTCTGCATCCGTCTGAGTTCGCGGACGCGTTACCGGTGGCGGCGTTGACGTGCATTGACCCGCGACTCGGCCCGCTTATTCCCGAAGTGCTCGGGATCACGGAGGCGGATTTCATCTGGCTGCGCAATGCGGGCAACATCATCACCGGCCCATTGAGCAGCACCATGCGGTCGCTTGCCCTGGCTTGTGCGATAAAGGGCGGCAAGGAGATTGTCATCATCGGTCATACCGATTGCAAGGTCGCCAAAACAACGATGATGCAACTGACTGATCGTTTTCGCGCACTCGGCATCGACCGATCCCGGTTGCCCGAAAACTTGAACGAATACTTTGGCCTGTTTGCCAGTGAGCGGCAGAATGTGATCAAGGCGGCTGAGTTCGTCCGTCGCAGTCCGCTTATCGGCCCTAATATCCCGGTTCATGGATTGCTAGTGGACATCACAACCGGCAAGCTGGAATGGCTGGTGAACGGCTACCAATCGTTCCAAAGCTCTGCGAACGTTTCTCTGCAGGCGAGCCAACCGACTGAAGCGTTGGGCGGTGGGGCTTTCTCGCCGACACTTGAGATTGGCGAGATGAAGTTTCCCGAAACAAAAATCGGCGAGATCAATCCAGCCCCAACAGAATGGATGAAGGAACTTCACTTGGTTGAACCGCCAGCACCGGAACCGCCGCCGAAAATGGACTCGAGGCCGAAGCCCGTGCCCTTGCCACCGCGAATTCGTCCAAAGCCGTATTTGCAGAAAGCGAGGAAGTGATTTACCCGACGTTTCTCAAATCGAGCCATGGCGATGGGCTGGATCATCAAACTTTGCACAGCGGCATTTAACATCAGAACAAATCTATGACCTACGAACAAACGCCCGCCCCTGGGGGAAAAAAAGGCCGTGGTTGCTTATTCTACGGTTGCCTGACCGGGATTGTAATTTTGGTGATCGCCGGCATCATGGCCGTCCTCGCCATCCAATACGTCAAAAACGTGCTCAACACGTACACAGACACCAGTCCCATGGTGTTGCCGAAGGTGGAAATGCCCGCGGCGGAGTTTGAGGCACTGGAAAAACGGGTCGCGACGTTCAAGGAAGCTTTGGACAAGCCGAAGGAAGGGGCGATCCTGGTTTTGAGCGGGGACGAGATCAACGCCTTGATTGCGAACAAGCCGGAAGCGAAACAGTTGAGCGACAAGCTCCATGTATCCCTCGAAGGCGACCAGATCAAAGGGTAGGTGAGCATTCCTCTGCATCTTCCGTTTGTCAAAGGGCGGTATCTCAACGGTGCCGCGTCCTTCAAAGCTTCGCTGGAAAACGGCGTTCTGATTGTGACGGCCCATTCGATTGAAGTGAAGGGAAAGCCTTTGCCCGAACCGTTCATGTCGCAACTGAGAAATGAGAACCTGGCGAAGGATGCCTATCGCGATCCGAAGAATGCCGAGTCGCTCCGCAAAATCGAAAGCATCGAAGTGAAGGATGGGAAACTCACCATCAAACCGCGCCCAAACCAGTAAAAGCCAGGCGTCTCAAATTTTCAGTCCAAAGAAACGCTGGTGCTCCAGGATGGTGTAGCGGTCAGTCATGCCGGCGATGTAGTCGCAGATGGCACGATAGTGACCGGCTCGGCGAACCCGCTTTTGCGCCTGTCCGCCAATTTCCTTCGGGTGTGCAAGGTAATAATTGAAAAGCTCCTCCAGCATCCGCCCGGCGCGCACGTTCGGCTCATGGACGACCGGGTTGAAATAGAGATTCTTGTAAAGATAATCGCGCAACTCCAGGTTCAACCTCCCTCGTTTTGGGCTGTACTGCACGAGGGCTTTGGATTGGAGGCGCACGTCGTCGGCCGTCTTGACACCCGTGTCGAGAATTCGTTGCTCGGTATATTCAACGACATCAGTGACCTGTTCATCAATGATACAACGGATGATGAAATAGCGGCGGCACTCGTCCGGCAGGTCGCCGTGTTCCTTCTTCACCTTGCGCGTGGCGTCATGCCAGATGCGAACATCCCGGCTCAATTCCTTTTCCGACAACAACTCGCAATCCAACCCATCGTCGAGATCGTGACTGTAGTAAGTTATTTCGTCTGACAAGTTCGCAACCTGCGCTTCCAGCGACGAAGATTTCGCCCCGAAACCTTTACGCTTCCCGGGATGATCGTAGCTGGTGTAATGCTTGGCCAAACCTTCACGAACTTCCCAAGTCAGGTTCAAGCCGGAAAAGCCGGGATATTTTTGCTCCAATTCTTCGACAACGCGCAGACTCTGGCGATTGTGTTCGAAGCCGCCGTGGTCTTTCATCAGCTTGTCCAAAACCATCTCGCCCTTGTGGCCGAAAGGCGAATGTCCCAGGTCATGCGCGAGAGCAATCGTCTCTGCGAGATCTTCGTTCAACTTCAGGGCGCGGGCGATATTGCGGGCGATGGCGGCGACTTCCATCGTGTGGGTCAGCCGCGTTCGCAGATGATCACCTGTGCCGTTCAGAAAAACCTGCGTCTTGTATTCGAGCCGACGGAACGCGCGTGAGTGAATGACGCGATCGCGGTCGCGCTGATACTGGGTGCGCCACTTGGGTGGTGATTCCCGGTGGATGCGGCCCCGGGTATCCGCGCTGAATTGGGCGTACGGTGCGAGGACTTGCCGTTCGATCTGTTCCAGTTGTTCGCGTGTGCGAGGCATGAGAATGCAAAACGTTCAGTCGCCAAGCTAGTGGAGCAGGAGAATGTGTGCAACGAAACTTCGCGCGTCGAAACCCGCGTCACGGCACGAGCACGCGCAATTTTTGATCGGCCAGTGAAAATGTAGCTGGCAGATGCCCGATCAGTTCTCCATCCAATTCCAAAGCCGTCCGGGAAGCCGCCGTAAGCGTGAACCGGGAGGAACGGAACCGCTGGACAGCTTTTGCTGGTAGCAGACCGCGCGTTAACAACGGCAGTGCGCACCGGAGCAGCGTCCACCAGTTGGCGCGCGGGAAAACGCAGACGTCCAGCACGCCATCGCGCGGATTCGCCTCTGGAAAAATGGCGAACCTTCCGCCGTAGAACCGTCCGTTCCCGATCAAAACCAGTTCGCCGGTGGTGTTATACTGTTTGTCGGAATTCATTTCCGGAAGGCCCCTCACCCCATCCCTCTCCCCATCGGATGGGGAGAGGGTGGCCGAAGTCCGGGTGAGGGAGGCTTCGGTTTCTTTTCGTGAATGTGCTTTGGCAACCGTTCTATTCGCGGCATCGGTGGCTGTGACTTGTGCCTGCTTAGCGAGCAATGCTTTTAGCCCGGCGACCACATAAGCCAGCGGGCCCAACTTTTTCTTCAACTGCCAACTGACCAGTTCAATGGCGCGCGCATCCAGGCCGGCGCCAGCCAATTGGGCAAAGTAGCGACGATCGCGCGAGCCGTTCGATTCGTATTCCACCGTGGGCAGATCAATCAATGTCTTCTTTCCTTGGCGTATCGTTTGCCATGCAAGCTCGGTTTTGATGGGGATGCGAAGTTCCTTTGCGAATACATTGACCGTTCCCAACGGCAGGAGCCCCAGCCGGACGCGCTCAAAGCCGTGCGGTTCATCGCCGATGCCGTTGAGCACTTCGTTCAATGTGCCGTCCCCGCCGGCTGCGACGATGGTGTCGAAATTCTCACGCACGGCTTCTGCCGCCAGCCGCCGCGCATCACCGATCGCGCCGGTCAATTTTAACGTGCATTCGTTGCCGATGGAATCGAGATAATGACGGAATCGCAGGGCTTTCTCGCCTTTGGCAGTTGGGTTGAAGATGACGCAGACAGGCACTGATCTATTTGTTAAGAATCGAACTCAGGGAGTCGAGAAGAAAGCGGTAGTGGTGGTTACTTGCATTATGAACAAAAGCAAACTGGGGGCGTAAGGGTGAGACGGATCCGCCAAACCACGTCCCTGGTTGACCAAGACAACCCTCCGAGGCTGGCATGGGGCTGGGACGTTGTGTTGGAGTAGCTGATCTTTCCCTCGTTGAGAGGTGTTCGCACCCGAGAAGCTGTTTCGGCGTTCAAATTGCATTGGCAACTTGGGTGCTATGTCGGCGCGTCGAGTTCAAACAATAAATCTTTATGGGGGCCATCGATAGGTGTGACGTGGCCCACCAATCGAACACGTTGGGAGTTCACGTACTCGCCCTATCGTGTAATTTCCACCTTCTGGACAAATTGGCTTATTATTTGTCCAACCATAGAGGCCTGAGCTCATTTCAAGGTCACTTTTGAGGTCGTCCCAAGTCGGAGTATCATTAGTTGTTCTTCCATAGCCATGAGCCCACGATTCTTTAGAACCCTGAATAATCCAGAGATTCTTCACACAGGGCCTCTTCCCTATATTTGCACTTTGTGAGCGAATGCCTACTGACACCCAGCGAACGACTGCGAACACCACCACTCCGACAATGATAACAAGTAGTGTCTTTTTCAGCATATCTTCCACATGGTGCGCTCGCCTACGGCATATTACTCCAAAAATCCGTTCCAAGCGTGTGTCCTTACGACCAGTTCATAAAGGGGTCACGGAAAAAGTCGTTGGGGCAGACAAGCCTTTTCTTAAAAGCCGTTTTTGTCTTTTTCCGGTTTCGCGGGCGGCGTTAAAGAAGTGATTCGTTCCTGTCGTAACGGGGGCCTCACTTTTGACACAGATGAGTTTTGTCTCGTTGCTGGCCCCGGTCGTCGCGTCCGCGCCATCTGGACGTGATAAATCGCGCCGCGAGTTAGCTCGCCGTTTGCTTGTCGATTAACAAACAAGCCGGCTGAGAGGATTGTATTTCTGACGAACATTTCGCACGGTTCTAAATGAATTTTCCGGGATTCAAGATGTGGCGCGGATCGAGCGCTGTTTTGACGGTTTGATGGAGGGAGCGCAATTCTGCTGAAGCAGCCAATGGCCACCACGGTTTCTTCGCGAGACCAATTCCGTGTTCGCCGGTGATGACGCCGCCCCAGGCGAGAATCTGGCGGAACAGTTCGTCCAAGGCATCATCGCAACGCGCCTGGGCGTTCGCTTGGGTGAAATCAGCCATCACGTTGACATGAATGTTCCCATCACCGGCGTGACCAAAGCAGGCCACCGGTAGCTTGTGTTTCTTCTGCAAGCGAGCGGTAAATCGGAACAAATCCTCCAGCCGTCCGCGTGGCACAACGATGTCCTCGTTCAACTTTGTCAGGCCCGTGTCGCGCAGCGCGTAGGAAAACTCGCGTCGGAGTTGCCAGATGGTTTCGCATCCGGCTGCACCGAATGCGCGTTGCACGAACAAAGGACGCTGGCGGCGGATAACTTTTTCCAGGACCCGAAGCTCATTGCGGACAGAGCGTTCCTGTCCGTCCAATTCCACGATGAGATGGGCCTGACATCCGTTAAGTCGCCGGCTGCCCGTCCGCTTGCGGGCAGCCGCCAGCGTGAAAGAATCCGCAAGCTCAAGCGCGCACGGCAGGAAGCCAGCCCGAAAAATGGCGCGAATGGTCCGGACGGCGGCCTTCATATCGGCGAAGCCGATGGCGAGACACGCGCGAAACGGGGGCAGGGGAATAAGCTTCAGCGTGGCTTCCGTTACCACTCCCAGCAAACCTTCCGAACCGACAAACAGCCGCGTGAAATCAAAGCCGGTTTTGTTTTTGTGCGTGCGGCTGCCCAAGCGAACCACCGAACCATCCGCCAGGACCACTTCCAATCCCAACACGTAATCGCGGGTGACGCCGTATTTCAAGCAACGCGGCCCGCCGGCGTTGGTGGCGATGTTGCCGCCGAGCGTGCAATCGGCGCGGCTGGCCGGGTCCGGCGGATAATACAATCCCCGTTTTTCGACTGCTTCCTGCAAGTGTAGCGTGATGACACCAGGCTCGACGATGGCCACGAAATCGTCGGCGTGGATTTCCTTGATCCGATTCATGCGCGCCAGGGAAAGCGCGATGCCTCCTCGCGACGGCACACAGCCGCCTACATAACCGTAGCCAGCACCGCGAGCGGTTACCGGAATCCTGTGCTTGTCCGCAAAGCGAAGCAGCGTGGCGACGGACTTTGTGCTGCGCGGAAGGGCGACGGCGTCTGGTGGGTGGGCGGCAAACCATTTGTCGCCGGCATGTTGTTCGCGGGTGGATTCGTCGAAACAAATTTCGCCGGCAGGAAGGAGTTTTTGAAGTCGGGCAAGTGATTTGAGCCAATGAGGTTTCATTCCGATGATTCGTTGCCGGCGGTGAGAAAGGCTTTGGCTTCCTCGGCCTCTTCGACTGGAACCTGTACGCGGATGCCGCCAATGGCCATGCCGTACCCATCCATGCTCAACGCCGCGAGTTCATCCGCCACGATTGCTTGAAAGCCGGCGGCTTCGAGTTGCGAACGGACCAATTGCGCATCCGCCGGGTTGAAGGCTTTGAAGATGGTCACGAGTGGCATAAATGCGGGTGGAGAAAATTGGCTCAGGCGGCCACATGAGTTTTGAGGTCGGCGAATACAATGACACCGGCGCCGGTCTGGAGCAGGCTTTGCACCTGCACTTGCGCCTGCTGGCCGATCAGGCTTTGCGCTTGATTGACCACAACCATCGTGCCATCGCCCAGGTAGCCGACTCCCTGACCCTTGTCCTTGCCTTCGCGCACGATCCGCAGTGAAAGCAATTCACCGGGCAGAATAACCGACTTGAGCATTTTCGATAGCTCGTGGAGATTCACGTAGCTGACCGATTGCTATTCAGCGATCTTGCCGAGGTTGTAGTCATTGGTGAATAGTTTCGCCTTCAGGTTGCGGGCGAGGCGCACCAGTTTGCTATCGACTTCCGGTTCGTCCGGAAAATCGCCGTCATGGATTTTGACCTCGTTCTTGGTGTTGCGCTGGATGCGGTTCAACATTTCCAACCCGCGCCGTCCGCGGGCCCGGCGAATGGGGTCATCGGAGTCGGCGATGTGTTGAAGTTCCTTCAAGACAAAGCGCGGGACGACGATCAGGCCCTCCAGGAAATTCGCCTCGATCAGGTCGGCAATCCGGCCATCAATGATCACGCTCGTATCGAGCAAGAGCAGGTTATCAGGCTTGTTCTGCGGGGAGAAGCGAACGTAGGGGATGATGAGCGAGAAATCCTCCTTATTGCTGCGGGTCGCCAGCACGATGCCGATGTAACTAAAAGTGAGAAACACGCCGAGGCGGATGATCCAGCGCGTGGTTTTTTCCTCCACGTATTCGAACAAGCCGGAGTTGTCGATCAACAACGCGATGATGGTGCCCAGCAGAAGGCCAAATGACGTGGCGGAGAAGGCTTGTAAGGAGAAGCCCTTCATGAGCTCGTCGATGCCGATCAGCACCGCTCCAAAACCGAAGCCAATGGCCGCTCCCACCGGGCCGTTGCTGATGAATTCGGGTCGCACCTGAGTGACCGCGTACCCGGCGATGGTGCACAAGAGCAGAAACAGAACACGGATGACCCTCAATGTCATAGATTCCCTGGAAGAATTGTTCTGGCAACGAGAGGTTTCATTTTCCGCGTGACTCCGTCTTGGGTTGTTTGGGTTTCCAAAGTATGCCCCAAAGTCCGAGGCGGTTCAGATTGCTGCTGGTGACCATCAGGTTGCTGGCCAGCAGAGAAACATGGTTCTTGAGTTGTTCATCGCTGAGCAGGCCACCCGCAAGGCCTTTGCCCGCCCGCAAATCTTCCAAAATCTCTTTCAACATCAACGAAGACGACTCGAGGTTTTTCGCGGCGGCGGAAACCGTAACGCCGTTGGTCGCCAAAAGGTTTTGAAAATCTTCGGCCACAAGATTGACCTGCTCGGAGAAATGAAACACGTTGCTTACTGAGGCGACGACATCGGCCTGGTTCGTCTCGATAAACTCATTCACAGTGTCAATCGTGGTCAGTGTCCGCTCAGAGACGAGGCGAAAATTCCCCGCCGTGACTGAGAGGTTGGTAAGGGTTTCCTCGTTGAGCACGAGCCGGTCAACACGCTCGATTGCGTCGTTGAGTTTTCGCGCCGTTTCGTCGATGCGCTTGATGAAACCGGCCGCCGCGCGCGCGACTTCTTGCATATTGAATGGTTCGGGGGATACCACTTCATCCTGATCTCCTAAAAGCGGCGCTTTGTTTTCGCCCGGGACAATGCTCACGTATTGATCGCCCAGAAATCCGGATTGCTCGATCACGAACCGAGCATCGCGATGAATTTCGAAGTCACCGTAAATCCTCAGAAAAATTGTCACGGTCTTACCGTCGGGTGCCAGCTCGATTCGCGACACGCTGCCCACCGGCACGCCGGACATCAGGACGCTTGCCCGCGCTTTGATACCGCCGACGTTACTGGTCTTCAGACGGAGCTCGTAAGTGGACCGGAAGAAGGTCGTCCCTTTGCTGAATTGCAGAAGCAAGACCGCCAGCAAGACCAGGCCGATGGCGACGAATAAACCGACTTTCCTTTCGAGGTTTGATTTGGCCATTTCAGAAATAGTGTTCTTTAGGATCCGAGATGCCGTTGACGAAACGCTTCACCACCGGGTCTTGCGATTGAAACACTTCATCCGGCGTACCGGTCACATAGATCTTTTTGTCGTGCAACATCAGAATGCGCTGGCCCAGTCGACGGGCACTGCGCATGTCATGCGTAACCACGATGGTGGTTACTTTCAGACGTTCGCACACGCGCAGGATGAGCAGATCGATGCTGTCGGCGACAACCGGGTCAAGCCCGGTGGTCGGCTCATCGTAGAGCACAATCTCCGGTTGATAAACAATTGCCCGCGCCAAACCAACTCGTTTCCGCATGCCACCCGACAATTCCGCCGGCAACTTGTTCTCCACGCCCGCCAACTCCACCATCTCAAGCGCTTCGCCGATTTTTCGCGTGATTTCCATTTCGGTCCATTTTCCTGATCGGCGCAGGGCAAAAGAAACATTATCCGCCACCGTCATCGAATCGAACAGCGCCGCGCCCTGAAACAACATGCCGAACTTCTGACGCACGCGCAGCAACTGGCGTTCATTCATGCGGCCAATGCTTTCACCATCCACGAGCACCTCGCCTTCCTCCGAGGTCATCAGCCCGATCAGATGCTTTAGCAAAATGCTTTTGCCGCCGCCGCTGCGTCCAATGATGACGACGGATTCGCCCGTTTCAACCCGAAAGCTCACGCCGTCCAACACGCGCTGCTGACCAAAGGCCTTTTTCAAATCGCGAACTTCGATCATAAATAACCGAGCAGTTCGTTAAGTGAAATGGTGAGGAAAAAGTTGGAAATCAGGATGGTGATGGAAGCATACACCACCGCTTCCGTCGTCGCGTGCCCAACGCCTACCGCGCCTTCTTCGCAACTCATGCCTTTGTAGCAACCGACGACGGCCACAATCCCGCCGAAAATGATGGACTTGATCATACCGATCACAACATCCACGGCATCCGTGTATCTAAGCGCGTTGTACCACAAGTAGGTTGGGTCAATGCCGAGCAGATTAACGCCCACAAAGTAACCGGCGCCGATTCCCAGCACGATCGATTCGACGTTCAACAAAGGCACGGCAATGATGGCGGACAACAAGCGGGGCACGACCAGATAATCGACCGGGTGAGTCGCCAGGGTGCGAAGCGCATCGATTTGCTCCGTCACTTTCATCGTGCCCAATTCGGCGGCCATGGCGGCGCCGACGCGTCCTGCCACCATCAGCGCAGTCAACACCGGGCCGAGTTCGCTCGCCATCGAAACGCTTACGACCGCCAGCGTGGCCGTGTCCATTTTGACTTTGTGAAACTGAAAATAAGTCTGCGCGCAGAGCACCATGCCCGTGAAAGCGCCGGTGATGAGCACCACCGATTGGGACTTCACGCCGATGAAGTGAATCTGGTAAACCAGATCCCGCCAGGAAACTTTACGGGTAAAAATGGATTGAACGGCCTCTTGGCAAAGCAAGGTGATCTTCCCCAAACCTTGCAACCAGTCCGCGATCCACTTGTTGGCAAAGAAATTCATTGGCTCGAAAACGTTAGCAAAGGGCGGCGGGCTTGGCCAGAGATTGATTGAGTGGGGAAGGTTGCCGGCATTCACTACACGTAATACCCATCAGTCCTACAACTCCATACAAAGCTGTTCCGAGTCCATTCGCCACGGAGACACTCACGGCTGCAAGTGTGGAAGTGTCCATCTCGCGAAGTCCCTTCTGTTACCTGTGACGACTTAGGCCTCGGTGGTGGCGAGGTTCTAAAGCCAGTGCTAGACTTGGGAATGCGCCGTCACCCTTGAGAGCAGAATCGATTTTGCAGCCTATCTTCCTAATGGCGGAGGTTGCATCTGGTCTCACTTCACTCTCCAAAGTAGCTGTCTGAGGACGCCAAATACAGTCGCAAGGAAAGCGCCGAATAGGAACGCCACCACAAGCCAGAACGCGCCGAACACCACTCCCATACCGATCTCACCATCAAGAAGCGACCGCCAAGCCGTTGGCTGATCGCCTTTGTAATTCACGGCAGCAGTGAAAAACAAATAGAGGAAGCAAACGAAGCTGGCTATCAGCCAGAGCTTTTTCGGAAATTTGAACGGCTGCGTCAGTCGGCTCATCGTGCGCCTCCGCCAAACGATTCAGTTCACCGATGGCGGCCCCCCGGTGGCTGCCGGATGGCCAAGCTGCGTGGCGGGGCCGCCATTCATGGCGGGGCCTGGTTCGATCTTCATCCGCATCCTGTCGTTGTTTAAGAAGAAGACAGTCGTCATGCACAGGAACAAGGCTGATACGATATCGACGAGTGTGTCAGACGCGATGTCAAGGATACTGTTGTCAGGCGTGAAGAAGAACGGTGCGGCGACCGCGAGACAGGCAACGGCGCCGATCAACTCAATCACGAAAAGGTAACCGAGCACTCGCCACCACTGACCTTTGACAATACTCTTTGAGTAGTCCAATGCCGACTTCCCCGAAAGTCGCCGAAGTGCAACGACGTAGACGAAGAGCGAGTAGTACAGGCTCCAGATGATTCCGGGCACGATCAGGAGCAGGAACATCCCCAAGACGATCAGCCCTGCCAGGAAGCCTGTGCCAATGGACGCAAGCCAGCGAGAAAGCGCGTGGCAAAGCGCCTGGTTCCAAGTGATCGGCTGGCCCATCAGAGACGCCTCAATCAGCCTAGCAAGAGACATGGTTGCCACAACGCCAATAAGGAACTCGGTCAGCTGGATCAGCTTCATGTATATCCGAAATCCGCGAAGCCCATGTGCCTCGATTAGGTAGTCCACGGGCACGAAGGATAGCCCTATGTTGATGGGAATGTACACAATGAGAAAGATCGGGAGGATGGAGGCAAAATGCTTGCGGTACTGCTCCCAGCCCAAGGCCATGAGTTTGCCAAGACCGTATCGGGTCAAGTAGATGCCATGCTCCGTCGTCATGTCTTTCCTCTGAGCGAACGACCAAGAGCTTAACGACCAGGAACTCCAAAGTAACACGCTTCGCGTCCGCCACCTCTGATACGCTCACAACGTTGGCAACGACTGGATTGGCCAATCTAAGCCTGGCGATGGTGGACACCGTCAACCCGACAAGCGCGATGACAGGCAATGCGATGACGCGACTACGCAAAAGCATACGGTTACATTAGCTGCAAATTCTGCAGCCTATCTGGCTTCACGATTGGAACAGTATTCTGGGCGTAAGATTATGTCCAGCCTGCGTTTGGCGTCAAAGCCAGCCCCGAGCGTCGCCAGACAAAAGCTGCAAATTCTCCAGCAGCCAATCTGTCGCCGAAGCCGAAGTTGAAGTTGAAGCATCCGCTTCACAAAGGCGACGCGGTCTCAACCTAATTCTCCTTGGTGTCGGCGAGCCGCGCAAAGTAACCCGGTCTTCGCAACAGCTCCGCCAGACTACCGAATTCCGTCAACCGACCCTCTTCCAATACCAGAATTTTGTCCGCGCGTCGGACAGTGGCGGGGCGGTGGGCGACGATGAGTGTCGTGCGACCGCACATCAGTTCAAACATGCTGGTAATGACCTGAGCTTCGCTTTCGGGATCGAGCGCGCTGGTCGGTTCATCCAACAACAGGACCGGCGCATCTTTGAGAAAGGCGCGGGCGAGGTTGATGCGTTGACGCTCTCCGACGCTCAATTTGGTGGCCCCTTCGCCAACAACGGTCTGATATTTTTGCGGCAGTTTCGCGATGAAAGAGTGCGCGTTGGCGGCACGGGCCGCCGCTTCAATTTCCGCCGCTGTCGCGTCGGATTTACCATAAGCAATATTCTCGGCCACGGACGCCGGGAGTATGATGGGCTCCTGCAACACAAGTGCAACATGGTCGCGCACATCACGCAGGCGCAACTCTCGCAGATCGACTCCGTCCAATCGGACCGCGCCCGAAGTGGGATCGAAGAAGCGCGGCAGCAGAGTGAGCAACGTGCTCTTGCCAGCTCCGCTTGGGCCAATGACGGCAACCGCTTCACCGGTGCGCACTGTGAAGCTCAGGTCGCGCAAAACCAATTGTTCCTTTTGGTAACCAAATGAAACGTGATCGAAGCTGATTTCACCGCGAACAGATAAAGGTTCATCAACGTGAGACGGGAGACGTGAGGCGTGAGGCTGGATGTCCGCTCCTTGACGCCTTTGTGGATTTTGATCTCCAGCCTTTGAGCGTTGAATTGCCCGCGCCTGTGGCACATCTTTCACTTCCTCTGGAGTATCAAGAATCTCGAAGACGCGCTGAGCGCCGGCACTGGCGGTTGAGATTGTTGCGCCGACGTGAGAAAGCTGACTAAGCGGATCGTAGAGTTGCGCCAGGTAGGCGAGGAAGATCAGGAGTTGTCCGATGGTCAGCTTGTTTTGCAGGACTTGGTCACTCCCAAACCAGACGATGGCGGCGGTGCCCAGGCCAAAGACGACTGAAATCGCCAGTCCGTAGAGCAATTCAGCACCGTGCTGCGACAGTCGGCTTGTTTCTGCATTGGCCGTTTGGCGGGTGAATTTTGCCTGTTCAAAATCCTCGCGGTTGTAACCTTGAATGAGCGGCAGAGCGACGATGTTCTGTTGTACGAGGGAAGTCACCTGACTGTCGGCCTGTTGGGCTGCTCGGCTCCGTTCGCGCATCTGGCGACCGAATATTCTGATCGCGAGCAACAACAATGGAACAGTTGCCACGGCCACGAGAGTCATTTCGAGATTTATCCGGGACATCACGATCACCATCAGGAGCAATGAGAGCAGGGCAGTGCCAAAAGTGACCACGCCTTGCTGAAACAAGGTCTGAAACGAATAAGTATCCCACGAGGCGCGATAGATCAGATCACCGGCTTTCGCCCCTTGATGAAAGCGCAAGGAAAGTCGTTGAAGGCAGGCAAACACTTCGTTGCGAACACGCCGCAGGCCGCGCAATCCGACCTGAATGGCCAGATAATTCTGAACACCGGACATAAGGCCGTGGCCGAGGTGAAAAGCGAAGATGGCGGCGCTAAGTGCCAGCACCAACGAGGTCTTGGCAGCTTGGCCACTCCATTCGCCCAGCCAATGCGGAATGGGTTTCTCCCCAATCACCGAGTCAACAATCACGGCCAGCGGCCATGGTTTCAGAAGATTTGCAGCGGTACTCAGGAGCAGGAGCGCGAACACACCCGTGATTCGTGGAGTGTCGGGACGAAAGTATTGCAGGGCGCGGAGCAAATTCTTCATCAATCGGCCAGAAGGTATGAGGTATTGGCGAAGGAATCGAGATTTAACCTGAGTTGCTCACGCTTCTTCATCCGGATTTTCCCATTCGGGGTAAACCTCCGGATCGAGTTGGCCGCGACGAATCAGTTCCTGTAGATCGCGGATGATCGTGCGACGTGCAACTCCATGCTCCCGGGCCAACGCGGAAATGTTGGGACGCTCCTTGGATCGGGCGAGAAACTGGCGGATTTGGTTCTGCCGGCTCAAACGGTCGGTCGAGCGGCTGAATAATTCCAAGGCGTCAACTCGCTTGGAGCGCTCCAATGCCTCGAATTGGCGAACGACCTCAGCCTCGCCACATTCCTTCAGCGCGGTCGTGACGGTTTGTTTCAACTCGCGCACATCGACGGGTTTGGTGATGCAATAATGGGCGCGACGCGGCCCTTGCAACGCGTGCATCTGCTGATGCACTTCCAAGGCGCCGGAAACCACGATGATGGGAACAAACGGCAGCAACTCTTTGAATTGCGGCAGAAAATCCAGGCCCAGTTCGCCCTCCGCCAGTACGTGATCGAGAATCAACAAGGCAGGCGGATTTTTGGCGATGATGCGCAGGGCCGCGCTGCCACTTTGTGCTCGCACCAGTGTGTATTTGGCCAACGCATCCTCGTAAATCTCGTACTGGAGATCGTCGTCTTCAACAATGAGAATATATTTCTCGCTCATGCCCGGCACGGTATTGGAATTATGCTGATCGTTTTGTGTGATTCAAGCTGGTGAGCCAGCGGACGCTCCACTGACTGGCAGAAAAATGGTAAACGTACTACCCTTTCCCACGGTGGATTCTACCATCAGTCCGCAACCGATTTTCCGGGCAAGTTCATAAGCCATGGACAGGCCCAATCCGGTGCCGCGACGCGCAGAAAAGCCTTTCGTTGTGAAAAAGGGTTCGAAGATTCGCGGCATGATTTCTGGCGCAATGCCGCAGGCAAAGTCCTGCACCGCAACAAATACATAACCGGCCGACTTCATGGGATGCAGCACAAGGTCCGCAGGCAGTTGAGGTGTCTGGCCGGTTTGCAAGATGACACGTCCCGGTCCGGCGTAGGCGTCGGCGGCGTTAAAGATGAAGTTCAACAACATTTGCTGGATGAAATCCTTGACGGTTGGGACTTGCGGCAGCGTGGCCGCCGGCTCGAACTGAATCTGCACATCCCGCTGAAAACGATCTCCCAACAATTTGGCCGTCTCCTCCACGACCGCGTTGATGTCACACATCGATGGCTGTTGGTCGGTGGCCCGACTGAAGCCGAGCATCGCCTTCACGATGCCGGCGCCCTGATCGACCACCGTCTTGATGCGGTCAAGACGCGTTTGGATTTTTTCGCGATTGTCCAGATTGTCTTCAATGATTTGCGCCGAGCCTTTGATGATCGAAAGGATGCTGTTGAAATCGTGGGCAATGCCGGCGGCCAGGGTGCCCAAGGCCGTCATTTTCTGGCTTTGCCACAACTCCTGATTCGCCTTTTCCAATTGACCGGTGCGCAAAGCCACCATCTTCTCGACCTCCGCATAACTACGTGCCAGGCGTCGGTGCCGGTTGAACGCCAGCGCGGCGAAAAACAGCGCGGCGGTCAACCCAGCCAGGGAAATGAGCACCAACCGGGTCTCCTTGTACCAAGGTAACGCCACGCCAAACTCCAACGATGCGATTTTACCGTCAGGATTTCCGTTGCGATCCATTGCCCGCACTTGGAAATTGTGCGTCCCGGGCTTCAGCTCAGAATATGAAATCGTGGTCTGGCTTTGGTAGGGCGACCAATCCTGTTGATCAAGCCGATAAGAGTAGAGCAGGCGTTCCGTCGGCGTAAATTTCCATCTGTCCTGCCCGCCGAAAATCAGGGTCGCCTCTGGTTCCGCGGCAGCACTCTTCTCCTCAATGATTTTGTGGATGAGGGTTCGCGGTGGGTCCACATCTGCCTCGGGGTGGTACGTGCTGAGACCGCGAGACGTACCGGCCCAGATACGTCCATGCCGGTCTTCAAATAGTTCGCCGACCACCGCGGCAGGCAGACCCTCTTCGACCGAATTCAAAATCCAACCAACCGCTCTGGTGAATCGATGCACGCCATTGTTGTCGGCGGCCCAAATGATATTGTCGCGTCCCTTGAGCAAAGACGTCACCCGATCAAATCCGGTTTGCACGATCGACCACTTCCTGCCATCGAACTCCCAGATCCTGTTTCGCCCGCCAAACCACATCTTCCCTTCTTCAATCTCTGCGACGCAAAACACCCCGTCCGATGGACCTTCGTCTGCGGCGGTAAAAGCCTGCCAGATTTTGTTGTGATAACGCGCGACACCGCTGTTTCCCCCCAACCACAGTTCACCGTTTCGCGTGGTAAACAGGAACACAAGGTCGCTGCCGAGATTCAAATCCGGCGGCGAGTCTGGAAATGGGACGAAATTTTTGCCGTCGAAAGTTTCCAACCGATAAGCGTCTCCGTTTCCATCGGCGGGAAAGACTCGGATGCAAAGTGAACCGTCGTTTAACTGGCCGATGGGTTTCAGGCGAACCGCGCCGGGGTGTGAAGCAAAGCGGAAAGTCTCGGTTTGTGGATGAAATTGTAAGAGCCGCCCGGCGACTTCCAATACGAGCGTCCCGTCCGGCAGACCGGAAAGCGCGTCCGTTGCCTGAAAAGTGACTTGCAGGTTGTCCGGGAAGCGATGGCTTTTCAGTTCGTCCTGGTGCAGCACATTAAGGGAGTTTGCGTTGACGAACCAGAGTCGTCCGGCCTGATCTTCTCGCATTGAATGCACAAACGAGTTCAGCGAGCGGACGGCCACTGGCGTGCGCCAGGTCAACGGTGCATAGCGGAACAGGCCCTCCGAAGTGGCCTGCCAATAAACTCCGTTGGATTCCGTTGCCACGTCAAAGTGCGAGCCGGTTGGCATTTCCTCATCCTCGATGACCTGCGAAGTGCCGGGTTCAAAGTGGAACTGCGAATTGATGGTGGTGAAGCGAAATATCTTGTCCAGATCCCGCCAGGCGTGACGGATCTTTTCGCCGCGCGCCTCCTTGATGGTCCACCGCCGGCCATCAAAATAGACCAGCACCGCCTTCTTTTGACTTGTTAATGATTCACCAACAGTCGTGATGCCGCCCTGATCATCCTCCAGCGGTGACTGCAAATCCTGAACTTGAAGCGAGTCACCCAAAACGAACTCCTCCCAGTCCATGCCCGGTTTCAACACGCGACCGGGGTCTGGCAATCGATTCAGACCGTGGGCACCGCTGATCCAGATGCTGCCATCGCGTGCACCAATCAAATCCCAGAATTTTCCCAGGCGGCTGTCATGGACCTGGCGAATCAAGGTGACACGCGGCTGGGACTCGTTGTCGAATTCCATGAGACGATCTGAGAGCAAAAACAGCACATGCCCTTGCTTCAGCGGGAGGAGCGAAATCGGCCAGGTTTGCCGCAAGGCGTTCGTCTGATATTCAGCGCGGATTTCAGCGATTGGATACTGCAACCACTTTCCGTCCCGGAATTCTTGCAGGCCCCCGGGATAAACCGTCCAGATTTGACCAGCTCGCCCCTCATAAACGCGATAGTTGCCCAGGCCGGGCGAGGGGATGCTTTTCACATCGTAACCGTCAAGCCAGTTGATCTTGTCCGCCTCGGAATGTTTCGCCCAGACATTGCTGCGCGGACTGACCGTGACGGACATGGTGAATGATTCTGCCAGACCGTCTTCGGCTTTGAATGCTCTCCAGTTCGAAGCCTTCTGCGCCCAAGTTGGTTCGATCCACACCAAAACCGAGCCAATCAGAATTGAAAGCAAACGCACAGGTAACATTTCTTTGGTCCGGTTCGATGGCCCGATGAACGATTGCTTGAGCGCGGAACAACATCAAGCTTGCTTTTGACTGTGCGGCCAAACGCACAGGCAGTATCAATAGCGCTACAAATAATTCTTTCGGCAACACTACCAAACCGGGTAATCTCGGATCAGATGCCCAACGGCGAACTTATGAAACGATATTTTGCTTTCGGCCTAGTGCTTGCACTTTGCTTCACAACGGCTCTTGCTCAACCGAGCAAGCCCCTCCGCGTCTTCATTAGGGCCGGCGAGAAGACGCACGGCCCGGCCGGCAACGGCCAGCACGATGGGCCTTTGTTTTTGAAGGAATGGAAGACGTTGCTTAATGAGCGCGGCGCAAAGTGTGACGGCGCCGTTGGTTTCCCGACCGCCACGCAACTTGAGAATACCGATGTGCTGGTCATGTATTCGGCGGAGGGCGGCACGATCAAGCCGGAAGACCGCGCGAACCTCGACAAGTTTCTCAAACGCGGCGGCGGCGTGGTGGCGTTGCATGACTCGGTCTGCGGCAATGACCCGCAGTGGTTCAAGACGATCATCGGTGGCGCCTGGGAGCACGGACACTCGAAGTGGTTTGAAGGCGACATTTCTTTTTACTACCTGGACCAGCAAAACCCAATTACTGACGGATGCTCAAACTTCGATTTCGACGATGAAATCTATTGGGACCTGCACCTGATGCCGGAAGCAAGTATCCTTGCGGCTTCGTGGTCGCCGGACAAACGGAACACGAAAAACGGACGCTCATTCCCGCATATCTACGATGTCATTCCACAGATGTGGACGTACGAGAAGGATAATTACCGTGCGTTCGTCTGCATACCGGGGCATCATTACAAATCGTTCAATCTGCCGCATTTTCGCACCGTCATCCTCCGGGGCATCGCTTGGGCGGGCAAGCGCGACGTCAATTTGATTTGTAGCAAGCAGGAACTCGCCAGTCTTCGTTATCCCGAAGGCGGTCCTACGGCTCCGGAACAGGCCGCAGCCAAACTTGAGATTCATCCAGACTTCAACATCAAACTCGTCGCTGCCGAACCACTCATCAATAAACCGATTGCACTGGACTGGGACCCCGCGGGGCGACTGTGGGTTGCTGAAACCCCCGAGTATCCCAACGGGCGCCGCGGGATCAAACCCGATCAGAGCGCCGCGCCCTGGAAAGACCACGGCGGATTGGTTGCCATGCCCGGCAAACAAGATCGTTCAGCGCGCGACCGGATCAGCATTCTCAGCGATGCGGACGGGGATGGTCGCATGGACAAAAAGCAGGTTTTCTATGAGGGGCTGGAACTCGTCACTGGATTTGTCTTTTACCGCGACGGTGTGATTGTGTCGCAAGCGCCGGACATTCTTTGGTTGCGGGATACGAACGGCGACAGGAAAGCGGACAAGGTTGAAAAACTTTACACGGGGCTTGGCACGTTCGACACGCACGCCGTGATCAATAATCCGCGTTGGGGTTATGATGGTTGGATCTACGCCACGCACGGTTACAGTGGCAGCGATCACGTTACGAGCGGCTCCGGCGACAAGGATTTTGGGCGCATCAATTCCGGTGTGGTCCGCTTCAAGCCGGACGGCAGCGCGTTTGAGCAATACTGCTCGAAAGGCGGCAACACCTGGGGGCTGGACTTTGGCTGGGACAACGAACTCTTTTTCACCCAACCGACCAGCGGCGATCTGTTGATGAACGTGGTTCTGCCGGAAAGCGTTTTGGCGCGAGGGAAGGTCGGCAACACAACAAGCTTCAAGATCGTAAAGAAGAGCCCGAAATCCTTCCCTCTGATGAAATCCGAGAACCTGGCGTACGTGCAGATTGATCTGGTCGGGTCGTTCACGGCTTCCGCTGGTTGCGCGATCTACGACGGCGGCACCTGGCCGAGCGAGTGGCGTTACAACTATTTCACCACCGAGCCGACCATCAACATTATCCACCACGAAGTCGTAACGCCGGAGGGCGTGAGCTATACGGCAAACAAAAGCCGGGAAGCTGAGTTCATTGGCTCGCACGATCTTTGGTTCCGGCCGATCGAAACACGCATCGGGCCGGACGGCGCCCTTTACATCCTCGATTTCTACAACCAAGCCGTGATCCACAACGACACGCGCGGTCCGAAACACAATGCCGTAAATGCCGCCGTGCGCCCGGATCGTGACCATTATTTCGGGCGTATTTGGCGTGTGGATCACAAGCAGGCGAAGAAGATTGAAGTTCCGAATTTGGTAAAAGCCTCCGACAAAGCGTTGCTGAAAGCCTTGGAGCATCCCAATCGCGCGGTGCGGATGAGCGCGCAGCGATTGTTGGAAGAGACCGCTTCCGCGAACACGGTTTCGAGGTTGGTTGACTTGCTGCAATCCAAGATGGCACCCGATTACGCGCGCATTCACTCCCTCTGGGTTTTGTCGGCCATGGAAAAGCTTGGCACGGTTGATTTGGTTGCTTTGATCCAAGACCCGGCAGGCGCGGTTCGAAAGAATGCACTTGAAGTTGCCGCCGCGAAACCGCGGTTGCTGGGTCTGGGCCACAAACTAGACATCTCCATTTTTCCACACCTAAAGGACGTTGACCCGCAGGCGCGGCTTGCGGCCATCCTTGCCTTGGCCGAGTTTTCGACGACCGAAGAGAACAAGAAGCAGACGACTCCGCGAACTGACGGAACCGCAAATGTTTTCCCGACTTCGCGAAGGATCGCGGAAGAGTTGGTCGCCGTTTATCCCGATCTAAAGGATGCCTGGTCACAATCTGCGGTCGTAGCGGCTGGCAACAAAACCCCGATCGTCTTCATCCAAGTCGCAATGAACTCAGGCAACGCCGGGGCTTTGACCAACCTGGTTGCCGAATTAACCAAGGCGCTGGCTTCGAAACAGGATGGAGGACTTGCAGCGCAACTGGTAGCGTCAGTTGCCGCCGGGATCCCCGCTAACGATGCACTCAAACAAATCGTTTTGGAAAACCTGGCCAAAGGGTTGAAACCGGAAACGATTCCTGCATGGACGCCGGAACTGCAAACGGCTTTCCACTCATTGCTGGCCTCCGCCAATCCAGGGGTGCCGGCAGCCGCGCTGCCGCTGATTGCTCGCTGGGATAAGAACGGTGCGATGGCTGGTGACGTGAAATCACTCATCGACTCCATGATCGCACGTTTGAATGATGCTTCCAAGCCCGATGAGGAGCGGGCCGAGATTGTCGCGAGCCTCCTGGCGGTGCGCCAGTTGAACGCGAACATCCTCCCATCGGTCGCCACTATTCTTGGCTCGCCAGGTTCGCCAACGTTGCAACGACGCGCGATTGAAGCGCTCGGGAGCGCGGCGGATCCGTCCGTTGGAAAGTTGCTCGCTGAGGCGTTTCCCAAGCTTCCAGCGGATTTGCAGGAAGTGGCTTTCGGTCAGTTGCTCAAACGCCCCGACTGGGCGCTCGCGTTGATCGAGGCGCTCAAGAGCGGGCAGATCAATCTTGCGACGCTTGGTCCGGCTGGCATCCACCGGTTGCGCACCCACAGCGACAACGCGGTGGCTCAACGCGCCAATTCGGTTATCGACGAATTGCGCGGACCGGAAGTAAAAGAGAAAAATGAACTGGTTGCGAAGATTACGCCGATGGTTGTGAAGCCGGGAGACGTTGAAAGCGGCCACAAATTATTCACGCAAAATTGTGCCATCTGTCACAAGTTCAACGGCGAGGGCAAGGACCTTGCGCCTGATCTCACCGGCATGGGAGCGCATGGCGCGGCGGAGTTGCTGGTTCACGTGCTGGACCCGAATCGCGTGGTGGAGCCGAACTTTATTTCTTACAGCATCGAGACGAAAGATGGCCAGTCGTTCGATGGCATCATCGCACGCGAAAATAGAACCAGCGTCATGCTTCGTAATGCCAGTGGGGACACAGAAATCAAATCTGCCGACATCAAATCGCGCCGCAACACCG
Source organism: uncultured Verrucomicrobiota bacterium (assembly GCA_964651015.1). Classification (GTDB taxonomy): domain Bacteria; phylum Verrucomicrobiota; class Verrucomicrobiia; order Limisphaerales; family PALSA-1396; genus CAZYYS01. The sequence goes on along the minus strand of CAZYYS010000023.1, from coordinate 5,324 downwards.
GCTTATCGCTCATGCCGAACGGTTTTGAAGCGTTGGGCGTAGAAGGACTGCGTGACATTTTGAGTTACATGTGCGTCGGAGAATCCAAATACCGGCTGCTTGACCTCAAGCCGACGTTCACCGCCGATAGTCGGAAGGGCATTTACAATTCACAGGAGAGTCTGGCGGAAACGCTGGAGTTTAGAAAATTCGGGTTGATCAAGGTCGGCGACATCCCGTTTGAAATCGTGAATCCCACCAAAACCACGACCGGCAACAACTTGATTGTCCTCAAAGGCGGAAACGGTTTCGCCAAAAGCCGGGCGCAGAAAGTTGAGGTTGAGAACATCGGGATCAAGGCCAGCAAACTTCATTTCCTCGGCGGCGTCGGCGGCTGGGCCTGGCCTTGCTGCGGTGACAACAAGAATGAAAACCTGCCGGTTGCCAAAGTCACAGTGTACTTTGCCGACGGCCAAAAGGAGGAGATTGTCATGAGGAACGGAGTGGAGATTGTCGATTACATCAATGCCAGTTATGAAGTGCCCGGTTCCAAGCAAGTGCCTGATCTGGTAACGCATGGCCAGGTACGCTGGTTCACGAAACCTTTGGAGCATGAGGCGGTCATTCAAAAAATCAGCCTGGAAAGTTTTGATAACGTGGTTGCACCCACATTCGTGGCGATCACCGCGGAAGTGGGCGATGCAGCCCCCGGCGTGAGGAGGGGTGAAAACTCGGCAACCGCATCTGAATCCGCCCGCCTCGTCACTTCGGCGACAACGGGGGTAAATTCCATTCGCACGCTGATTGTGGGCGGCGGCAGTTCCCACGATTTTGGGAAATGGTTTAATCAAGCCGACATCGCTACGCTGACGGATGCCAGGGCCGTGGCCAATTATACCGACCAACTCCCCATGGTGTTGCCTGCGCTCAAGGAGTTGGATGTTCTTTACCTAAGCAACAATCAACCAATGACTGATCCGGCGCTACGCAAAGGCATCTTCGATTTTGCTGACGCGGGAAAGGGATTGCTGCTTGTGCATCCGGCGCTTTGGTACAATTGGAATGATTGGCCGGAATACAATCGCGTGTTGGTCGGCGGCGGGGCAAAGGGTCACGACAAATATGGTGAGTTCGAAGTCACTGTGATGGAACGCGACCATCCGCTCATGGCAGGTGTTCCGACGAGTTTCAAAATCACGGACGAGCTTTACAACTTCATTCGAGACGAGCAGGGGACCCCCATTAAGGTTTTAGCAACCGGCAAGAGCCCGATCACCGGCAAGACTTTCCCGGTCGTCTGGATAACAAATCATCCAAAGGCGCGCGTTGTTTGCGTTACGCTGGGCCACGATGGCAAGGCGCACGAGCATCCCGCCTACAAAACGATTCTGCAAAACAGTGTGGTCTGGGCGGCAGGAAGATAGACGGTTTGGCTGATGGTCGTTTCGTGGCAATGAAACGGCGCGCAGGCGTCAATTTTTGATAGAGGTCCTTTCCCAGAGCCAGTTGAAATCCTGACGGCCTGCGGCATCCGTAAAGTTCGGTCCTCCGGCATACCCTGTATTCGGAATTTGCCTGATGGTCGGCGCGTTGACCCAGGCGCCCCGCCAGCGATGGATTTCGGCATGGCCATCAGCAAAGGAAACGGCGGCAGCGCCGCCGTGGTAAGTCGCCGGAGAATCACCCCAGGCGCTCGAGTTTCCAGACGTGTTCAGATAATAACCGTCGTTGATGCTGTTGGGATGCTCATCCAACGTCACGAAGATTTTTGCCGGTTGAGGAATCGTCGTCGTCTTAAGAAACTGGCGGTATCCGCTTTCAAAATTATTGCCGATTGCGTTTTGGTGTTCGCGCGATGGCGAGAAGGGGCCCATGAAGGCATTCATTGCCATGCTGCGGGTCCGGGCGGTCCAGCCCAACCGTTTCTGGTCGGCAGAGAGGAATTGGTCCGCTGGACACTTATAAATCCCCAAGTTACCTCCCGTGTACTGACCCAGCAGCCCATTCCTGATCAGGTCAATATTGGTATTGGCCGGATCCGTGGTCCAACTCATGTTGTTGTTGACCCAATTGCGGTATGTCCTCGCAGAAATCTCCGCGGCCGTTTCAGTCACACCAAAGTTGTTGACACATTTATCGCCGTTGTCATCGGCGTAGAGTAACCAGGCAAGCATCAATTGCTTGTCATTGTTCAAGCACATGGTGGCTTGGGCTTTGATTTTGGCTTTGGACAGCGCCGGCAACAGCAGGCCCGCGAGGATGGCAATTATGGCAATGACCACTAGGAGTTCAATGAGCGTAAATGCGCGCTGCGTGGACACCCTGTGGGCGGGTGGAGGCGTATTTCGAATCGAGAAGGCTTTCATAGATATTAGAGTATTGGGTTGATGGCGATCATGTTAACCGAAACATTCGGGCAGTAAATCATTAACTTTGTCACGGGTGTCATTTGCTTGTCGTCTTTGTCGAGTTGGCGGAATTATTCAGGGTTCGCCACCCGCTTTGAACCAACATACCCTGGCAGCAGTCAGTTGCCCGTTGCAACTGTGCGTCCCGCTGCACACTCGTCGTTTGCAACCTCTGTCTCATGATGGTTCGGGTCACGGAAGTCAGTTGAGCTTCCCAGCTAGGGTGGACCGGGGCGGAAGCGTTTCTGGCGGCTGTGGTTGTTTTTCTTGGTGAAACTGTAACCGGCTCGTGGTTAAGGGTGTGTGGTCTTTGATCTCATCCGGGCAGCTCAAGCCTCGTTACTCCCGTTCGCTTAAGATTACAAGTCACGTTTCCCTCGGCACAAACTGCTCCAGCCAGCGTTTCGCGACCAGCAAACCCGCGTCTTCAAGCTTTTGACCGGATTGACGATTGTCGGTCGCGAGTTTGATGTCCGACGGCGGTCTGGTGTCGTGATCGCGAAAGACGGGATCATGCCAGCCTTCGATGTTAAGGTCTGAGTCGTAACCGGCGCGCAGCAGGGCGTGGACGATCTCCGCCCAGTTCGCCTGACCGAAGCCGGGGAAGCGATGTTCCGCCACGCCGTGATGGCAGATACCATAAAGTTCCAGCAGTTGCCGGTTGATGAACGCGTCTTTGGCGTGCACGTGAAAAATCCGTGACCCGAACTTGTGAATGTTCGTCACCGGATCGATGAGCTGGCAGATCAAATGGCTGGCGTCCCATTCGAGGCCGAGGTTCTCGCACTTCGTCGCGTTGAACACCCGCTCCCACATCGCCGGCTGGCCGAGCATGTTGTAGTGCATGATCGGCAGGTGATATGGCCCTTGCGGGCAGTGTTCGAAGGCGAGGCGCACGCCTTTGTCCGCTGCGACTTTCGCAATCGGCTCCCAAAACTGCAGTAGTTGCGTCAGATAATTCTCGAAGGGTCTATAGACCGGGTTTTCGCCTTTGGGATTTGTTTCCAATTCGATCACCGTACCGGCGAAACCTGCCACAGTTCTGACGCCAAGGTGCGATGCGACGTCAATGGCCCGCAGAAACGTGGTGCGGGCAAAGTCGCTTTGTTTCGGGTCGAGCGGGTTCTTGTAGAGTGCGCCAATAGCTGAGATCCGGATGTTGCGCGACTTGGCTTCGCTGGCGAATTGTTCGGCGAACGGTTTCCAGTCTGAATGGCGCGTCCCGGCGAGGCTGTTTTCAAATTGATTCCATTCGATGCAGCCGAAGCCGTTTTGCTGCGCCCAATCGAGACGCGCGACGTTGGCGTCTGTTAGAAAGCCGATGCGCATATAGTGTTGAATGTAGCAGCCGACGTAAGGAGGCTCACTTTAATTCGCAACGCGGAGTGCTGACTCAGATAGAGCCTCGTGACCTCGGCTGCTACTTTTTAATGGCGAAGGCCCACCAAGTCCAACAACTTTGCTGTCTCGCGGTAGGCTTCTTCGACTTACTCGACGATGTGGTTGGGTCAGGTGGTTCGCTGCCGGAAATTCCAGGCTCGCATCAGTGACGGCAAACTGTAGAATCCAGCCGGATTATGGAATTGGAAATCACTCAACTGATAATGCAGACGCCCGGGACTTTGTTTTCCTGCAAGGAAGTCGGCAAGATGGTGGATCGACAGGCCTTCCGCGAAAATCCTTCTTGGGCCAGACATACCCTCGATAAGCTCGTGTCGGAGGGAAAAATCTGGAAAGAGCATTCGTTCTATTTCTATCCAACTGACGAGCAAAGGGAGAAGCAACCCAAGCCCAAAAAGAGTTAGTTCCTTACCGATTCAAGCCCGGCTTCACTAGTTACGAATACCCGTGGTGGTCTTTATCGAGCCGATCATTCACGGTTATCACGCTTGTTCGTCGGTGTCATTGAAATTTGGGTCGAGTTCTTTAAGGATTTCCTTCCGCGTTTCTTCCACAGTAACGTCCAAACGCATGAGAAGTCTTGCTGCGAGCCCATCGCCTTCACGAAGAAGACCGAGGAGAATATGTTCGGTGCCAACGTAAGTGTGATTGAGCGCCTTGGCTTCCTTGGAGGCAAGAGCGAGAATTGTTTTCACGCGAGGCGTGTAAGGAATGTTGCCAATCACCTTCTGGTCGTGGCCGGAACCAACTTCTTTTTCGATTGCCATGCGGACAGTTTCGAGATCGAGACCTAATTTTCGGAGTACATTGACGGCGACGCCTTGGCCGAGTCTAATGAGACCTAGCAAGAGGTGTTCGGTGCCAACGAAATTGTGATTGAAGCGGCCAGCTTCCTTTCGCGCCAATGAAAGGACTTGCTGCGCGCGCGGTGTAAAATTTACCTCAATTTCAGTCTCGAACGGCGTCTTGGCGGAGGGTGCCAGTTTTGAGAATAGTTTTTCAAAAAGTCCCGGAGGCTTGACTGTGGGAGCTTTCCAAGCAGTCTCAGGCTTCTGTTGAAGCACTCTTTCCATCTGATCCATTCCGATTGATTTGAATTGTGCCGCGCTTTGATAGGCCGCCTCCACCAAAGCCATCGTTTTCAGATTGTCCTCACCGCTGATGGCCGGCTCGGTTCCGTTTTCCAGTGCGATGAGCAGTTGCGCCATGGTCCCGATAAAGGCGTCGGGAAACCAGCTCTCCGTCCAGCGCGGTTGATGGAATTCCTTGTCGCCCTTGGCGGCGTAACGAATCGTCGAGGGCGTCGTGTAGGGGTCCTTGCACCAGCCGATTTCGCCAATCGCCAGGCCGTTCGTGCCCTCGATCCGCCATTGGATGCGAATGTCGCCGGGGCAACCTTCCTTTGCGGGTCCGGTCCAGATGTCGTCGATGCCGACACCGCGCAGGCCGTTGGCGTATTCCAGAATGTAGGTGCAGATGCCGTCGGTGTGCGGAAATTTCGTGCGGGGATCAGGCCGCGTGCTGCAATAAATTCCT
>CAZYYS010000022.1:0-29946 GCA_964651015.1 uncultured Verrucomicrobiota bacterium | reverse complement strand
TTCGCTCAAACGGCTGGGACGTCCCGAGCGCTGTCCTTCGGACAAACCGGCCAGTGCACCCAGTTTACGACGCTGCGGGGCGAGTCACCCAGCCATTCAGCGACTTTCGGGCAGGTCATGCCTTGCGCCACGAGGAGCACTCCGTGGAGTCGATGATCGTAGCGCGAGGCATCATTGCGCCGAATCTCATCCTGGAGAGCCATGATCATGTTTTCTCTGTCAGAGATGGTGAGTGCTTTCATCGAACGAACGATAACTCCGCTCCATTCTATAGGCAATTACTTATGACGCTGTGTTTAGCTAGACTACACGAAAAAGTAGAAAAGATATTTCCTTGACAAGGATAGGCTACATATGTAGCAGTATAACGTACAGTTTTCATTAAATTGAATTATGAAAACATCTCTAATTCCGATTGGCAGAGTCCTCTTTAAGGTTCGCTACATCTTGAACCACGGATTCACCCTGATTGAGTTGCTCGTTGTCATTGCGATTATTGGCATTCTGGCAAGCTTGCTCTTGCCATCCCTGACGAATGCCAAGGGCCGGGCGCACGAGACTATTTGCATAAACAATCTGCATCAAATTGGAATCGCCATGAACCTTTACAAGGATGATCACGAAACCCGTTTTCCGCCCGCCTTTGTTCAGAACAAAAATCCGGTGACAGGCGAAGTTCTCGGAATCGTAGATGCGCGCTGGACCTTGGGTGGGAAATCTCCCAAAGGGGAACATATGCAGAAGGAATATCTTTATGCTGAATCGCGGCCACTCCACCCATATATCAAGACAGCAGAAACTTTTCGATGCCCCGCAGACAAGGGGGTGGCGGTTCAGAGTTGCTCGTGCCCTAGAATGACAGAAACCAAATGGGACGCTTTAGGCTGCAGCTACCATTACAATGCGGGCGGTTTAACGGCAATCAGCGGCAGCACGGTAACTCGTGTGCCACAAATGGATGCAGAGGTCGGGTTGGCTGGCAAAAAAGAGGATTGGGTTCCCGATCCTTCCCGTCATATTCTGGTTCACGAACCACCCGCACGCCCTTGGGGTTGCCCCGGACAACCAGCCATTTGGGAACAATGGCATCGATCCCAAGGGCGCTCGGAATACACCGATCCCACGATTGCTCCCAAGCTTTTTGTTTCGCCGATTCTTTTTGTGGATGGCCACGCCAAGATTCATAATTTTACAAAGGCATTGACCGCTGATCCACTTTATCCGTACGAACCCACTAAAGACTGGAGTTGGTATCGCCCCGCTGACAATGCCCTCGGAGAATAAACATCAACCAGCAGGAGAAGCTTCTCCGACCTATGAGAGAGAAGTCGATATTGCGAAGCTTTTACCGACTTTCGAACAACTCGTGCTCGGCTTGGGGAAGGCAGGTTTTGGAGGAGAAGAGTTGGCCCAATTGCTCGACACCAAAATTCAGATGGAGTGTCGTCGGTGTCAGATTCGATTATCGAGCCAGGAATTGCTCGACATCAGCTTAAAGTCTGCGTCGGTTTTGCACGCGAAACTGCAACGGGTAAAGATCGGTGATTGTGCGCGGGCCGGGTGCATTGGCCGATTCTACAGGGTGAAATGTTTGCCCGATGCTTCGGTAAATTGGGATGCTGTCTGGCCTTCAGAAAGTTTGGACAAACAGCCCGAGGCACCGTGCGACAGGTTTCGAAGCGCATTGGCCACGGTCGATGGGGTCGCGGGGTGCTGCCGATCGGGATTCCAATGGTGGTTGCAAGCTCCACTACGAGGAAAACTAGCGGCTGGCGTCCTGTTTTTGCTGGCCTGGTACTGGGCTTTTGACTTCGGTGTTCCCGGGTTTGCAAAGCGAGGCAGGGTTTTCCTTGTTGAACAGAAATCCACGCTCCGCTCCAACTCAACCAGAAGCACAAACGAACCCGGAAATAGATTTATCGTTCGGGAAACGCCAAATAATTTTTCAAGGCAAGGAACAAAACCTTGAAAACCTAACCTTCCCCCGAGAACGCGATCCAAGAAAGTCGGTCGTGAACGAGGCCTTTCAACTCCCTCGATGGGACGAATTTTAGATAATGTCTTCGGAGCCGGAGACCGTACCCCTCGGATACCATCAACCTTACCGAGTTCTTACCAAGTTACGGAAGCGGCAGGAAAACGCGCTTGACACGTTCTTCCACAGGCGGAGAGACTGCAGAAGTGATCCCGAAGCAGAAGCAGTTCTTCATGAACTGCGTCACGTCAAGAAAGCAAACCGTTGTGAATCTATGGCCAATTCCCTGATTGCAGATAAGGGGTTGCCCACAGCTTGAAATTGCAAATGTGCCTTTGAGAAACATGACAATACTTCCCCGCCGTGCCCATGGATTCACGTTGATTGAACTGCTGGTGGTCATCGCCATCATTGCCATTTTGGCCGCGATGTTGTTGCCGGCCCTGAGCCGGGCCAAAGCCAAGGCAAAGCAGACCGAGTGTTTGAGCAACATGCGGCAGATTGGACTGGGCCTGGTGATGTATGAGATGGACAACAAAAAGCTCCCGCCAAAGGCGTCGCAAGTTTATGACTTTATGAATCCCGCCGCTTTTGGCTGGCAGAACAACGCCCTTTACGCAATTGCTCAATATCTTCAGGGAAATCAAAAGGGGAGCACCAAGGTTTATATGTGTTCCATGGCCATCCCCAACACTGGCATTCTGGCTGGCAACAATCCGACCGCTTTGAGTGGAACGAGCTTCATGCCAAACGCCGTCGTGATGGAAAGAAGTCTTTCGGAACTCAACGCTCCAAGCCGGTTGATTTTTATCCAGGAATGTTTGGTAAAGATCGCTTTTTGCGCGTTGCGCCCCGCGTATGCCCCGAATTTTGGCGGGCCTCCAGGGACTTATACCTATTGGCATGACAATCTAACGATCGGCAAGGAACTGTATTCTTCAACTCACTTTCAGGGTGGTAATTTTCTTTTCTGTGATGGGCACGCCGAGTTTCGTCAGCGATTGAAATTGCGCAGCGGGGATTTTGGGCTCAACCCGACCAATGATACTCAAAGCGCGTGGAGCAATGATATCTATACGCCTGCATTTTAAGTCCACGGTCGGACTGCTACCGTAAGAATTCCTGACGCGCCGGGAACTCGAGCAAACTCGATGATTCCAAATCTGGGCCACGCCGAAATGAACCATCGGCATTGCGGTGGAGGTCGTCGGTCGTCCACATTTTTTTGTCCCGCCCGGCCGAACGAAGTTCATAGCGTCCCCTTCCCAGCGCGTGGAAGAACAGCGCCGTGCCCCAGCGATCCACCAGTTGACCTCGCTCGTTCAAAGCCACGTGTTGATCAGGAAGGAATTTTTCTCCCGCCTCGTTCCGTCCGCGCAACAGATCTGCCCAATCTTCATTGGCACTCAAGGGGCGATTGCCCGCTGATTTCAGCAACAAAAGCGAGTTCTCCATAAGCCGGGACATCAATACAAGATCGTTTTCCGGCGGGAGATTCGTGTCGGCGTAACCGCGCAAGATGGTTTCCCCGAGCGAGGGAAGTGTTCTCGCGCCGCCGAAAGAAGTCGCTGTTGCGATGGTAATGGCCTCGTTCGTAACCGTCCGTTCCGAGGAGCTGGTTGAATTCGCAGTTGGTTGACCTTGATTGGCTGGCCGTCGCCCTAACCAAATTCCAGTCAAAAGACCACCGACGACAAGAAAAATGATTAAAGTTGCACGTTTCACGGCAGCATGAAACCAATTGGTGCCGTTCCCGAATTGGGGTTCCAGAAGTTCGCCATGTTCGGCAGCACGTAACTCATGTTCCCCGACGATACGCCGAACCAGCGCAGCAGTTCCGCAAAATACAGGTCCACCGCCGTGCTCGGCAGCAGTCGCCCGCCCCGGCCCACGTCGTCCGGGCCATCCAGTGTGAGATCGGGATACGTGCCGAAGAGTCTTCCGCCGTCCACCTTGCCGCCGAAGACCATGGCATTCGCGCCCCAGGCGTGGTCTGTGCCGCGACCGTTTGATCGGAGCGTGCGGCTGAAGTCGGACGCGGTGAAAGTGAGCACGTCATTTTGCAGACCGAGCATTTCGAGCGCCTGCTGGTACGCTCCGATGGCACCGTCGAGCACAGACAACATGCCTGCCTGTGTGTTCAGCAGCTCACCATGATGATCCCAGCCGCCGTATTGCACGAAGAACGTCTGACGCCGCAAACCCAGCTGGCTGCGAATCTTGATCGCCTTCACCACGGCTTTGAGCGCGGTGGCGACGTAATTGGCCGGCGGGAACAGCGTATCCACCGCCGCACCAAGTTGGGCGTTGGTTGAATCGAACTGAGTCTGGAAAAGCAACTGTGCGTCATCGCTCTGCCGCGTGAGTTGGGAGAAACTTTCCGTCAGCAGGTTAGAGTAAGTCTGGTCAAGCGTGTTGCGCAACGCAGCGTTCTTGATCTGGAGCGGATTTGGATTTGCGCCCCCGGTGTTGCCCTCGAACGACAACGCACCCGACGGCGTGATGACAAATTGCTGCGTCGAATTGCCAACCTGAAAGACATTGTTGCCCCCGAGCGAGATGCTCATCGAGTTGCCGCCGGTGTTGTAGTAGCTGTGCAGGATGTCCGCGCAACGGCCGGCCCAACCACTCAATTGCGACATGCCTTGCGGTACCGCCGTCTGCCATTGCTCAATTTGATCACTGTGGGAAAACAATGCCTTGGGCACCGGCAAAGCAGCGTTCTGTCCATTCTCCCACGCGTTGAACTGCGCCTTGGTGACCGGCTGAACCAGCGTGCCGACGTTCGAGACAAACGCGAGGCGACGCTTGCCGGCAAAGGCTCCCGTGCCATTGGCCATCGCCTGCAAATTGGCGCAGGAAGGATGCAAACCATAATTCGCGATCGGCGCGGTGAGTTGCCGCAGCGCGTTGCGGTCGAGCGCCAGCCCGCCATCACTCCCGAATGCCCCGCGCGTCACCGAGTAAGTGTTGTAAGCCGACTGTTCCCAAGGGACGAGGACGTTGAACGAATCAATGCCGCCGCTTAGAAAAATGCAAACCAACGCCTTGTTGTCGAGCGGCCCACCTTGCCCGGCAACGCTGTTCGCGAGCTTGAGATTGAGCAGCGTGTTGAGGATCGCCGATGAACCGATGGCGGCACAGTTCAGTTGCTTGAGAAATCCGCGACGAGAAAGAGGCTTGCTCATAAGCGAATTGGGGAAACATTCAACACCAAACGTTCAACGCTCAAGGTCCAAGCAGGCACACGGTTCTGCTCCATTAGAAGTTGAGAGCTGAATGTTAAATGTTGAGCGTTGGGTTTCATTTTCATCGTTGCACCGCTCCTTCCGGACACGTCGCGGCCAGATAGACTGCAACGCGGATGCGCAACAACCGGTCATACGATGCGATCTGGTTCACGGCGTTCACCAGATTGTCGCGTGTGGCCGCAGACATCGAGCCACCGCAGAAAAGCACGTTCACTTGATCTACCAGCGCCCCGGAGTTGTCGGACACGGGGAGCAAATCAGCATAGTCCGGTGCAAACCCGTAGTCGCTGTAATGCGACAGGCCGGTTTCAGTGAATTCCCAAAGCTTGTTCGGAAGCGAAATGCTCGAATAACTGTCGGTGATCTGGAACGCCGGACCGACGAGGCCGTATTGTGTCAGCAAACCGGGCGGCTGATAACCCGGCCGGAAAAAGTTGAACACACTCGGCGAATAGCCCGGTTCTTGAAACGCCGCGCTGTTGAACTCGCCCCAAGTCCACCAGAGCAGGCCCGCGTATTGATCCAGCCGGCCCGCGCGGGCAATCGCCATGGCGCGATGCACTGGTTCCTTCAACCGACCGAACTCCGGCGCACCCGAGAACCAGCGCGCATCACGCGCTTCCTCATCGAGCAGAATCGCCTTCACCACCGCGCCCAAGTCGCCGCGTTTACCGGAACCATTGTTGGCAAACTTCGCCGCCACCCGGGCAACGTAGTTTGTCGAAGGATTGCTTGTGACCAGGAACTGAATCAGTTGCCGGCTTATAAACGGCGGCGTGTTGGGGTGTTCGAACAGATTTCGCAATGCATCGTCCACATCACGCAACGCGTTCTCCACCGTCGGTGCGCGCGCGGGTATGGTATAGCCTCTCTGCAACGTCTTCGCACCAAAGTCATGCTTCTCCGCCCACATCTGCATCGGCACAGAACTGTCGTCGTCCGTCCAGCCACCATTGCCCCAACCCTGACCGCCAAACCAAAGTCCGGTGAAGACGCGCGCAAACTCCGTGATCTGCGCGTTGCCATAGGTCGGAATCGGCTGTCCAAAACCATCGAGTTGCCGCGAACCGTCCGGATTCAACTCCCACAGACCGATGGTGAAAAGCTGTTGCACCTCGCGAGCATAGTTTTCGTCTGGATATTGATTGATCTCGGGGCGCGCCTTCTGGTTGCCAACGTGGCTGAGATAACGGCCCATGACCGGATGGAAAGTAACCTCGCGCAGCACATCGGCATAATTGCCAAAGGCATTTCGCACAAAGATGTCGTAGTAATCCGTCATCGCGAGCGGTTTGTTCTCCAGATTCGGATCGCGGCGCGATGCGACGAGAATCTGGCTCAAGGCAAACGCCACGCGCTGACGCAATTGATCCGGCCCGCTGATGGCGGCGCGCGCAAAGGGCGTCGTGGCATTGTTGCCGTTGATGAACTGATCCATCTCATTGAAGGAATAGGTCAGGTCGGTGCGCGAGCCGTTGAAGTCGGCATAAATCTGCTCGATGTATTTCCGATGCGGCGTCGCCGGTTGATTCGTGATCTGGTCGTCAATCCACGCGGCGATGCCAACCTGCTGCACGCGATCTAATTCGCGTAATGTTGGTCCAAACGTCGCCTGTTGAAGCAATCGTGCCGCCTGTGCCCGCGTCACTACACCCGTGCCACCACCGGACGGCCCGCCGCGCATTTGTTCCACAAACGTTGCCAGATCACCGCTCACTGATCCGGTAACCACGCCGTTGCTGTTGATGACGGGCATTGCATTTCGCGCGCTGTTGGCGCGGAACGGATCACTGCCAAGAACCAATTCATCCCAGTCCTTCACCTCGTCGCCATCTGAGTCCCTGTCATCCGTGTTGACACGATAAAACTCGTGGTTTGTCTGCGCTATGCTATTAGTGAGCACGGCGAAGGCTGTGCCGGCATTCAACCATGTCACACCACCGAACTGCATCCAGTTCGAGAGCGTAGTGCTGGAAAAAAGTTTTTGATTCTTGGCCGATTGATACGGCCACGAAACAAATGCGTTGTTGGTTTGCTTCACGAGCGTGACAGCGACCTTCGAGTTGGCGTCGAACGGATTCGTTCCCCATTTCGCTTCCTGGGCATTGGATGCGCCGTCGCCGTCCGCGTCGCCATTCGGCGGCAAGCCGAAGGCGCGGAAACGAACTTCCCACGCATCGGGCAAACCATTGCCATCGAGGTCTTGTCCACTCGGCCACGTTTGGCCGGCGAACTCTGGTTTGCTGGTGTTAAGCAATGGATTCGAGGAGTTGGTCCGCTCGACCATGTCATTGATGCCGTCCTCATCCGAGTCGGCCAGACGCGGATTTGTGCCGGCCAGAAACTCATCGCGATTGCTCAGGCCATCGCCATCGGCATCCTGCGTGGCGTCAGTGGGAGAAAGTTTGTTGAACGAATTGGCGTCCTCCCAGACGTCGGGCATTCCGTCCTTGTCGGAGTCCCTGGCACTCGCGAACGCGGGCAACGACCCGAGTGCGTTCGTCGTGATGAACAATTTTACTCCCTGATGTACCACCATGCTCTGTTGATTGGTCACGTTGTTGTAATCCGCCCACTGAGCCGTGCCGTTATCGAGTGGATTGCGCGCGGTGCAGTTTGCGAAGGTACGCGTGACGACCACGGTGTTGCTCGTCTGATTGCGAATTTCAAACGTGACCGTCCAAGCATTACTGTTTGCACCGCGTTGGGCGAACAAGCGAAACTGGAGGCGATCCGAGAGGTCCGCCGGACCGTAGCCACTGAAACCCAGTTTCGACTTGATGTCCGCAGGCGGGTCGCCGTAGTCGGAATCCCAGATGGTGGTGTTTGGTTGGCTGGTGTAGCTGAAACCGCCCGTGTGTTCGGAGTGGAATAAATGCGTAAGCGCGCCTTTGTGGTAACGAAGGGACATGGCGAGTGAACGCCAGTCCGCCGTTGCAGGATTCTTTACTGCGAACTCGATGAGATAATCCTCATTCCAGATGTTTGGTGCGAGTGCACCTTCATTGTGGTCCCAGACGAGTTGGACATTTTCCAGATTCCATTCCCAACGCGACGGCGAGCTGCGGAAGAACGGGACATAGCCGGCAAAGCTCGGGTTGTTCGTGGGATTGTAGTTTGGGTCTGTGCCCAATTGAATTTCGCTCTTGTCGCTCACGCCGTCGTTGTCCGAGTCAGCCAGCAGCGGATTCGTTGGGATCGGAACGTTAAGTTCGGCAAAATCGGAAAGCCCATCGCCATCCGTGTCGGCGTCAAGTGGATTTGTGTTGAGCGACACTTCTTGTCCGTCGGTCAAACCATCGCCGTCCGTATCGACTTTGTGCGGGTCAATACCGCGTTGATACTCCTGCAAATTGCTCAAGCTGTCGCCATCGGAATCCGCCGTCGCCAGCGCCACCGAACCGGGTTGCAGCGCATATTTCATCTCATACCAATCGGGAATGCCGGAACTGTCGGAGTCGAGATTGCGATCCACAATTTGCACTGCGTGGATGCCGAGCGACCACCCGTCGTAGTTTGTGACGTTCACAGTGACGTTGGTGGTCGTGAGGTTAGTGTAGCGAACGAAGTTGCCATACAGGAAATTGATGTTGCCTGGATTGATTTCGGCAAACGCGCTCTGAGGTGCCGTAGTTGCAGTCCGGAAAAACCGGTCTGTGGCGGCATCCGAACCGAGACGCACCCGCCCTTTCTGGCCATCATATGACCCGCCGACGTGGACATAGAGATCGTAGTTCGTGAAGGGGATATTGCTCAACGTGAGTGATGCTTGATTGGGGCCGTAGGCCCGAATAAAACCGCTCATCAACTTGCGGTCGGATGAACCGGCATTGTCGCTCGCGTCGCTGGCATCACCCGTCCAACTGAACGTGAAGTTGGCAAAAATCGAGCCATCGCTGCGAACAACTTGATTCGTGAGCGGCGTGAGGATGTCCGTCTTGCTGCCGTTGGTGCGATTCCAATTACGGATGGGCAAAGTGTCGTTCCAGCGCGTTTGCGGTACAATACCGGTGGTTTCGTTCGTGCCGAGCGTGGCGTCGAGATCATTCTGCGAAACGAAATGAATCCCGATGCCGCCGCGAAAAACGGCCGGCACACTGGCGGCACTCATCGGATTCGTGCCCACGCGACGCTCCAAGGAATCCGGCGCGCCATCGCCATCGGAATCGGCGAGCAACGGATTCGATGTCGGCAAACCGTTCACCTCGTCACCATCACTGAGCGAATCGCCGTCGCTATCAATCTTGTTTGGATTCGTGCCGAGCGCGAATTCGGCTCCATCACTCAATCCATCACCATCGGTGTCGGCCTTGTTGGGATTGGTCGAATTGACGCCGCCGTTGTATTCCTGCAACGCGCTCCGCCCATCGCCATCGGCATCGCTGGCCCCGTCGAGCGAATTGGTGTCGCTGAGATGATTATCCTCTTCCCACCAACGTGGAAGTCCATCACCGTCGGCATCGACGAGTGCATTGGTGTTGGCTTCAAGTTGCGCGTAATCGAACTGAATCCAATATCCGATGTTAGCGGTGTTGGGACCGACCCGCGCAAACTCGATTGTATTCGGCCCGGCCGAAGCCAGCACACTGGCTGCCGGAAAATCGAGAGTGATGCGCGTGTCACGATCCACACGATTGGAGTAGAGCAACGTTCCCTGCCCCGCACTGTTCTTGAAACGCACGGTGATATCGTGCGTGCCGAAACCTTCGCCGCTGGCGTTCGATAGACTCAACCACACGCCGCCCCAGACGAGTTCAAGACTTAATCGAAGCCGGGACTGCACGCCGGCTTGCGCACTTGTGAGGAAGAAGTGAACACGATTGGTCCGGTCGCCGTTCGTCAGCGTGCTTTCCCAAGCGATGGCCGGTTCATTGAATGCGACCGGCACATTGGTTGTGAGTCCGTTGAAGCCAATCGGGTAAGTGCCGGCACAATAGAAATCGTCATCGGCTGCCGGATTGTTTCCCGCGTTGTAGAGTGGATCTCCGGGCAACCGCGTCACTTTCCCCGGCCGAGTGTCATTGATGGAGTTCTCGGACGAGAATTCATCCGTGGCGTTGTAACCGGACTGGAACGGATCTTCATCCAGGCCAACCTGCCAAACGGGCTGCTGGTCCGCCCAAGCCACGGTCGAGGCGAGGGCCAGGCAGGCTAACGTAATTGGTGTGATGAGGCGAACGACTACCAAAAACATAATTTGATGTATTTTAGCAGGTCAAAGGCCAAACGGAAGGTTACACCTGCCAAAATCCTACGGGGACTTTGTGAGGAAACTACGAAGGGGACATTTCAAGTGAGTCCAAAAGGAGGCATTTCCAAAGAACTTTTGATTTACAAATCTGCCCAAATGCCATAAAGAGATGTTACATCTCAAACCAACGTTTCATGAAACGCCCTTTCCCCACAAGACGAGTCGAGACCCCGACGCGGCGAAATGGCCGACCCCATTTCCTCTTGGGCAGTTTTCTGCTTCCTTTGTTCCTCTTGTCTCTTTTTCCTGCCGCCATTTGGGGAGCGCCTGGCGACGCTGACGGGAATGGCGTCCTGGACATTGAAGACGCCCGCGCTATCGCACGCTTCCTGACCGGGCAAATCACAGCGCTGCCCAACCCCGCTGACGCTGACGTGACCCAGGATGGCAAGGTGGACATGGAGGACGCGTTTATCATCAGTCAACGAGTCACTGGTCAGACAGCGGTGATTGTGGTTGCTCCTCGTTACGGGCGAAGCGATGCACTCCAGATAGGCAGTTCGATTCGCATCGAACTGTTCGAGAAATTCTTTCCGTTCAATGTTCCAGGCGGAACTGTCCGGATTCAGTCGGCCAGCAAAGGTTATGATTCGGGCACCAAACCATTGGTTTCTAACGGTGACGGACGCTCGCTTTACTACGAGTGGAATACGACCGGCCTTTCGCCCGCGTCGGATTACCTGATCACCGTAACCGAGACGGGTTCCACCGTCGGAATACCTCCGGTCACGGCGACTTTGACGGATCGTTTTTACGAACCGCCTATTCTCGCATCGGTGGTGGATGCCTTTTCCCCAACACCAGGGATTCCGCTCCAATTCCGGCGCGTGGCGCCGCATGACTCAGCACATTTTCCATATCAAGGCACATTCGGCCGGGGCTGGGTTCACAATTACGACATCAGCCTGGAGGAATACACGGACGGGCGCATCGCGTTTCATGGGCCGGAGGGATTCAATCGTTTCTTCACGCCCCAAGCAGGCGGAACTTACAATTCATCGCCGGGCGACCACGGAATCCTAACGCGCGACGCGAACGGCACGTTCCAAGTGAAGGAAAAAAGCGGCTTGGTATATCGCTTCCGTTCGGACCTCCGGTTCGATTTCATGGAAGATCGAAATGGCAACCGCATCACCGGCATTTACAACCCCAGCAAACAACTCATTGAAATCCGTCATTCGGCGGGCAAGTCGTTTTTCCTCCATTACAACAACCTCGGATACATCGACAGCCTGACCGATCAGGTCGGACGAGTAACGACCTACGAATACAATCCATTTTACGCTCCTATTGACATAATCGTGAACCTGTCCGGTGGTCGCCGGCCAGACCAGGTGCTTCTGAAAGTCACTGACCCGGCGGGAGGCATCACGCAATACAGCTACAACCTCGGCTCGACGCCTCAGCTCAACTTCCGTTTGCGCCAGATCATCGCGCCGGACGGAACCTACACGCACTTTGACTACAACTCCGATGGGCGGTTGACGCGCTGGACAGGCACGTGGGGGGCGAACCCGATCAACTACGCCTACACGAACGGCACGGTGATCACGGATGGCGTCGGCGCGAGAACCGCAGTTCAGGTTAACCAGTTTGGCAATATCGTATCATCGGTTGATCCTGACAACGGCGTGATCCTGAACACTTACGATGGCGATCGGAATCTGGCTCGAAGTGTGGACCCGCTCAATCGGACAAACCGCTTTGGTTACGATGAATTCGGCAATCTGGTGCGAAGCACCAATGCGCTGGGGCAAGTCGTTCAAATTGGATACAACCTAACTTTCCACAAGCCGGCTTGGATTATTGATCCGCTGGGTAAGACGAATTCTTTTCAGTACGACGGCAAAGGGAACTTGACACAAGTTACCTATTCGGATGGAACACACGACAATTATTCGTACAACATGAATGGTAGCCGGACGGACTATGTGGACGCTTTGAACAATGCCACGCGGTTCGCTTACAACTCGCAGGGCCTGCTGACTGCGCGGTCCAATGCGTTGGGACAGGTAATCCGTTTCGGCTACAGCACGGCGGGAGATTTGAGCGCCGTGACGAATGCCCGTGGTTATGCGTTGACGCTGACACGTGACCCGCTTGGGCGCGTGACCCGCCGCACCTACGCCGACGGTTCCCACGAGGATTACGAATACGATGCGGCTGGGAAGGTGACGGCTTTCACCAACCGTCGCGGCCAGCGCATCACCTACACTTACGACGCGGCGGGAAAACTCATCACGCGCGCCTATCCGTCCGGCAGGAGATATCATTTTCTCTATGACTCACGTGGGCTGCTCTCCAGTGTGGAGAAGGAGGAAGGCGGCATGCGCGCGCTGGATGTGGATTACGACCAGGATCTATCTGGACGCATTACCAAAGTGAAAGTACCGGGAGCGACCGCACCTGGAACCTACGACATCTCGTATGCGTACGATGCTGCCGGAAACCGGACGATGATGGTTTATCCCGACGGTTTCGTGCTGCACTACGAATATGACGCGGCGAACCGCCTGACGCGCATTTCGGACACGACGAACGGGACCATTGTCGCGTATCAATATGACGCCGGTGGCAGACGCACGCGGCGCGATCTGGGCAACGGGACTTACGCGACCTACCGATATGATGCCAACGACCGGCTGACAACGCTTACCAATTTCGGGCCGGGCAACGCGGTTCAGTCTCGTTTTGCCTACAGCCGCAACGCAGCGGGAATTCCGGTTTCGATGACCACGCTGGAAGGAGTTCACACTTACGCCCACGACAAAACGCTCCAACTGACGAACGTGACGTATCCGGATGGGCAAACTGTCCAATACAAATTTGATGCCGCTGGCAACCGCACCAACGTGACGGACAATGGGAGTTCGATCAACTACGTTGCCAACGCGCTGGATCAATACACGCAAGCGGGAATCTCAACGTTTTCCTACGACCAGAGTGGTAATTTGGCGGTCGTCATCACCGGACCCAATGCCACCACCAACACTTGGGATGAAGACAACCGCCTCATTGGGGTGGATCGAACGGGTGTTCACATCGAATATCGCTACGATTATTCAGGTAAGCTGGTCGAAAAGTCGCTGAACGGATTGGAAACGCGATTTGTTTGGGACGGCTCGGATCTGATCGCCGAATTGAACGTTTTCGGTGGGGTGACCAAACGCTACGTTTACGGGAAAAACATTGATGAAATCGTCCTCGTGGTTTCTGGTGGCGCGGACTTCTGGTGTCAGCAGGATGGTTTAGGGAGTGTCGCCGGTTCGACTGATGACAGTGGCGCCCCAGTTGCATCGGCTTCTTATGATGTTTATGGAAACGTGCGCAGCAATGGCGATCTAGGACCTGTGCCACAGCGTCTTGCCGGGATGCGGTGGGATGAGGATGCTCGGCTCTATTACGCCCGAGCACGATGGTTTGACGGGATGTCGGGGCGATTTATTTCGGCCGATCCTATTAGGCTAAAGGGAGGAATCAATTTTTACTCGTATTCAGGCAATTGCCCCGTGCAGTTTAGTGATCCCTATGGTCTCGTGAGCTTCAACAGTAGTTATATTGTCGATCAAAATGGCCTAGCTAGTCGAGTTGATCGGGTTCTTCAACGAGTCCGCGAGAAAGCTGGCGAGCTAATACATTTCACGGCCCAATCTATTGGTGAAGCACTAGACTTTTACGATAGGTTCATCTCCCGCTTACCTAAAGTTGTCAAGATCCTTGGTGGGCCATTGAAGGTGATTGAATTCATGTTTGACGCTGATGAAGTTGCGCCGGGTACGATCATTGTGGATTACGCTGGACCGGATGACAACTCAGGTGGCAATGGGAGCAACGGTGACACAGGCGGCTCTGGTGACACAGGCGGCTCTGGTGACACAGGCGGCTCTGGTGACACAGGTGGCGCTGGCGACACAGGTGGCGGAACATGCCCAACCTTTATCCAGTGTGCTGACAGCAGCCAGTTCTTGCGACTATCTGAATTGAACCTGAAGGCCTCCGGCAGTCTGGACGCGAAGATATCAGTTCCCGTAACCGGCTCTCTATTACGGTCGGATATTCCAATTTTTGGCGTGGCTGGCGGAAGTCAGTTTATGTCCTATCGCGTTGAAGTAGGCTCAGGGGCCGAGCCCAAGCAATGGGACGTGATCGAAAGTTCAACATCCCCACAGACCGAAACAAGAGTAGGCATCGAACAGATTCCCTACATGCAAGGAGACATTGATCTTCGCGGCAATCTGGCCACTTGGAACACCGGTTTGAAAGAGTGGGTGCATCTGCCGTGGCATCCACCCGAGGAAAAAATTGAATACAATGGCATCTACACCATCCGGCTCGTGGTTGAGGGCAAGGACGGGAAGACGGTTGAAGATCGCGTGACCTGCGAAGTGGGCCGGGTCATCGCGCAGTGTTTGCCGGGCATGGCAACCAGCCCGGATCAGCGGGTCAAGATGCGCTTCCCCGAACAGGCTTTGCTGCACCCGTTCCGCATCTACACCATCCTGCCCGTAGCTGAGGCGGGCGAAGAGTCGCCATCCGCGCCGTCGGGCGGCACCGTCATCGGCCAGGTGTATCGCATCCGCGAGCCGGGCGACCGGTTCATCAAAGACGTGGCCCTGGAATTCACACCGGACGCTTCACTGGTGAGTCGTCAAGACCCGAAGAACATCGGCATTTGCCGTTACGATGCCGAAAAGAAAACATGGATCTGGCTGCCAACCGCGCGCGATGCCAAGGGCGGAATATTCTCGACGACGCTCAGTGAACTCCCGGCCACGAAAGCGATTTATGCCCTGGTTTCCGACCGGAGTGCAGAGCGGTCATCAATCAAGCCTGCGGAGGCACAGATTGCAGCAGCGGTCCCGATGCAACCGGGCGTCCTCATTGACAATACATTTGAAAAGGATTTGGGCACGTTCAAATCACGCGACCGGCTAGTCGGCGCGGCGCTGTCCCGCGACAACAAAGCCACGCCAGATGGCTCGTATTGCCTAAAGCTCGTGAATGAAAACTTTGGTGGTAACTTTGCCTGCACCGTGTTGGGTCAGCCGTTCGACGTGCGAAAGTTCCCTATTCTGTCCTTCGACTATCGGATCGGGCCAGGGGTCAAGACGGACGTTTTACTCAAGGTCAATGGGCGCTGGTACAATCTCCGTCTCACGGACGATCCTACGGACTACCGCAACAAAGATGTGAACATCGCCAACCTCGGCGCGATTGAGGGCGTCGTGGCCGACGACAAGTGGCACACCGCGAGCGTGGACCTGTTGCACCTCCTGCGGAAACAGACCCGCAACACGCAGATTGATGAAATCGTGATGGCGGATTGGAACGTGGGCGGATACATGAAGCTGGAATTTGGCAGCAATTCGCGCGGGGCGACCTTCTATCTCGACAACGTAAGAGTGTCAGGCACCGGGACGATTTCCGAGGAGCCCCCAGTCCTCCTCGTGGACCACTTCAACGAAGTGCGGAGCGTCAACGCGCTGGGCGGACAGTCAGGGTTTTATTGCAACCCCGGCTCGCGTTACCTCGAGATAGTTGCCGTGGATTTGCCGCCCGACCCGGCCCAGCCAGTCGTTTCCAGCAGCAATCGGAACCGGGCGTTGCAACTGAGGTTTGATATGACGCAGACGGACGCTTACGGCGGCTTCTGGACCTCGCTGCAAAAGCGCAATCTCTCCGGTTACAGCACAATCAAGTTCCGTCTCAAGAGCAACGGTCCAGTGCCACCTTTGGAAGTCGGCATCCGAACGACCACCGGCACCGAGGACAAAACGATGATCGCGACCTATGCTTCCGAACCGGACAAAGCCGGCTGGCGGGAAGTCCAGGTACCCATTCGAGCGTTGCGGAAACTCAACGATCTGGGCTCGCCGGACGTCCTGTTCTTCGCAACGAGCCGCCTGACCGGGAGTGGCAAGAGCGAAGTGCTCCTGGATGACTTGCGGTTTGATCAGCAGGGCTATTCCGTGGTGACGGGGTTTGAAGGGCTTTCCAAACAGGATTACGCCGGGCAGTTCACGACCCACGAAACCGGTGCGGCGGCGATTTCCGCGTCGCTGATGTCCGATCTCAAGGCCGGAACCAATGCGCAAAACACGGTTTGTCGCATTTCTTATGGTGGCACGATCGGGCGCGACTACGGGAGCGAAGGAGGCTTCTCCTATTCGTACTGGCAGTGCGGATTGAACGGCATTGATGCGCGGCCTTTCAAATATCTGTCACTGAAGATTCGCGGAGACAAAGGAGGAGAGACGCCCAATTTCTATCTTAGCGACGGCAGCCGGCGCATCTGTTTGCGCGCGAAGGAAACCAAACCATTGACCACTGAATGGCAGGAAATCCGTTTGCCGCTCTTATTCTTTGGCGAGCGCGGCGTTGATTTGAGTTGCCTGGATTCACTGCAACTGACTTTTGAATGGAACGAGCAATCGGGCACGGTCTATGTGGACGATGTCCAATTCGGGTTGGACTCAGGGACGGGGTCATTGACCGCAAAGAACGCTCTAGGTGAATCACGTTAAGCTATGTCTGGCATTTCATCAAAACGCATTGATCGAAGCCAATCCCGGAAATCTCCGCTGCTGATGTTGCTGACGCTTGGGTCGTGGGCGGCGACGTTGGTTGTATTGGGACGTCAACTCATCCCAGTGGTTCAGTCGGCCCATGGTTTTACGGAGCACATTGTTCTATTGGCATTCTCATGCCTGCTCATCACGTTTTGGCTGATGGGTTCTTATTATCTGGCTTTGGTAGCTGTTTTCTTCTGGCGGAGGCTTTCGAGGCCAGCCCGAACAGACCAAGACAAGTTGCCGGGCGTGGCTGAACCGCCAGTCGCGATCCTGTATCCCACTTGTGATGATTTCCAAAGGGAAGCCGTTCTGACTTGTCTGGCGCAGGACTACTTGGACTTTCACGTCTTTGTGCTCGACGACAGTCGAAGTACGTCCTTCAAACAAACGGTGGATGCTTTCGGGCGGGAATTCCCGGATCGTGTGACGGTGATACGCCGCACCGACCGAAAAGGATTCAAGGCAGGAAACCTCAATCATGCTCTTCGGGACGCGGCCAGGGATTATCCACTTTTCGCCGTAATGGATGCCGATGAGCGCATTCCCGTGAACTTCCTGCGCGGGATGGTGGCCCGCATCTCTGAAAAAGATTATGCGTTCGTGCAAGCCAACCACGCACCCAACCCGGACCAAACCGGAGTTTTTCCGCGAGTCATGGGGCAAACCATTCTACCGTTTTGGTCGGTGTTGCTTTCGAGCAAGCAGCGGTATGGGTTCGTGCCGTGTGTCGGCCACGGATTGCTGATTCGGCGGAGCGCGTGGGAGGAAGTCGGCGGCTTCCCGGAGGTCGCCAGCGAGGACATCGCGTTCTCGTCCGTTTTGCTTGAGAAGGGTCTGCGTGGGGATTATGCCGAGGAAGTGATTTGCTTTGAGGATTTCCCTGACTCCATTGCGTCATTCAAGAAGCAGCAACAGCGATATGTTGCGGGCGTCTTGCAGGCCGTATTCGGTTATTGGCCGAAACTATTGCGAAGCAAAAATGCGTCGTGGATCGAGAAACTCGACTTTGCACTTTGTTGCCTGCCGCTTTACGTTCCTGTCCTTGGGTTGCTGTTCATGCTAACCGTTGGGTTGGGTTTCCCGCTTTGCTTTGGAAAGCTGCAAGCGATTGTCGCCGAAACCAGATTAGGTCACGTTGAGTTTCCCTATTTTCAAACGGCTGACGGACGGTTTCAACCGCTGTGGGGGCCGGTGTTCGTTTACCTCTCGATTTTCTTCTCGTTAAGTCCGTCATTTCCAATGCTGGCGCTGGCACTATGTGGAAAAATCCGGCGACCACTCCAATTGTTATTCGTGAGCAATCTCGTTTACATGTCAACGATGTTCGTGGCTTCTTACAGCCTGGTTAAGCTCGTGTTTCGCAGGTCGGTTCAGTTCTTACCGACGGGTTCAATGGCACAGGCCCGATCACCAAACCGAGTGCACGCGACTTTGTTTTCTCGGCCAGTCTTTTACGAAGGCGTTCTTGGAACGGTGCTGGGTCTGCTTTTGGTCAGCACACTTAACCTCGGTCTTGCAGCCGTGGCGGTGGCCCCCTTACTAAGTCATTCCCGACGCATTACGCTGGTCGCGACCCTTGCGTTTGCCGGTGTAGGTGCGCAGATCGTTCTGGCGGCGGCGCTGGGAGCCGCACCGTTTGGAATACCACCGCTCGTATTTTCAATCCATTTCTGAAGAGAAAGGCCAATCGCATGAACATCAGTCACAGTTTTTGGTTCAGGGCATTCGCGATAATCGCGGTCTGCTTCCGTATCGCCCTGCCGGCGCTGGCGGATGCTGTTTATTCAAATTTCCCGACTAATGCAATCATGACGCCTGGATTAACTTTTTTCACCGACACGCGAGTTGTGACGACAAGCAACGTCCTTGGTGCTTTCTCGGTGTCGGTTCGTTACGATCCCAGAATTATTCAGATCCAAGCCGTGGAGTTGCCGCTCGGTTCAGCTTTTACTGGCAACGCGTTCGCAGACGCATCTTCGTTCCAGTCCGGCCAGACTCGGATTGTTGGATTTCGCACGACGAATTCCGTCCCGCACCCCGGAGGAGAAACCGTTTTCTATATCGTGTGGCGAACGGTAGGTACGACCGTCAGGCAAACGGCGATTACGAACGTGGTCGAGTCCAACGTAGACTCAGCATGGAAAGCCACGGAAGTCTGGCCCTCGGCTTCGACGACCGCAGAGTTGGATGGAACAGACACAAATGGGAACGGCTTGCCAGACTGGTGGGAGCAGCTTTACTTCGGTGGGCCGACCAATGCCATTCCCAACCTCGATTCGGATCAGGACGGACTGACGAATCTACAGGAATACCAGGCGGGTACCAGTCCCTTGGACACAGCCAGTGTACTCCAGATCACCAAGATGGAATTGTCTGGCGCAAATGTTGCGATCAGTTTTCCAACGATCCTGGGCAGAAACTACATTGTCGAACGCATTGCCGATCTTGGAACGAACAACTGGACGGTGCTGGGAGCAAGCATTGTGGGCACAGGCGATACCGCATCGGTAGTGGATGTAAACGCAGCAATAGTGAAACCGAACTTCTTCTATCGCGTCCGGATAGACCCTTAGCCAAGATTTGGCGAAACAAATGGTTGGGCACCAAACCTTCTTGGGTCCCTGATGGCTAAAACTAGACGCAGTGAATCGTAAGAGCATATGAGGCTACTAACCATCATGAGCTAACTTGCCGAACTACGTTCAAACCCAGTTCCAACGTGTGCCACATGGACGCCTTGGTAGGAACGCGGCGATTAGGCCTTACCCCGGACAGCCCGATTTCCTGAGTTAATCATTCGGCACCCAGCCTTTGCCGGGAATGAACTCGCGGCTGCCCGAATGCTGCTGGCAACCACCCCCGACCAACAGTGCCACGGCTACGAGTAATAGCAGAGCTGTTTTTGTCATGGTTTGAGCTTAATCGAAATTGTCAATCAGGCAAGCTTGATGCACACTGGAACCAGGCTGGACTCGATGTCAAACACGCCAAAATATCTGAAAGGGCAATTGCTGTTGGACGGGGGGCAGTTACGCGGGTCGTTTTTCCACCGCGCCGTGGTATTGATCTGCCAGCACGACGCCGAAGGGGCATTTGGTTTGGTGTTGAACCGTTCCAGCGGGAACACAGTCGGCGACGCGCTAGTGGCTGACATGCCTGAACAACTCAAGGGCCAGCCGCTGCATCTTGGCGGCCCCGTGCAGCCCGGCGCGTTAAGTTTTCTGCACTCGGACGCCTTTATGCCTGATGCCAGCGTGATGCCCAATTTGGACCTGGGCCATTCCCTCGACGATTTGATCGACATCGGCCAGTCCTTTTCCACAACCGAAAAGGTAAAAATGTTCGCCGGTTACGCCGGTTGGAGTCCAGGGCAGCTCGAAGAGGAAATGAAACGCAAAGCCTGGCTGACACATCCGGCATCACTCGAACTCGTCTTCGAAACCAAACCGGAACAACTCTGGCCCTTGATCCTGCGCCGGAAAGGCGGGAAGTACCGCTTGCTTGCCGAGACGCCCGAGGATCTTTCGCTTAACTGATCGCCTCGCCGTCGCGAATCGCGGGCGGGCAGACCCGCATAAGGGCGACAGGCCGCTGAGAAACAATTTAATGTTGCTCCATCAGCATGGTTGCTCACTCCTACGCCAGCAGGTCCTTGACAACCTCACCGCTGACATCAGTCAGGCGGAAGTCGCGGCCTTCGAACCGGTAGGTAAGCTTGGTGTGGTCGATGCCGAGGCAATGGAGCATCGTGGCGTGGAAGTCATGCACGTTGACCGGGTTCTCGACGATGTTGTAGCCGAAATCATCGGTCGCACCGTAAACCAGCCCTCGCTTGATCCCGCCACCGGCCATCCAGAGGGAGAAGCAACGCGGGTGATGGTCGCGTCCAAAGCTGTCCTTTTTAATTTCGCCTTGGGAATAAGCCGTGCGCCCAAACTCGCCGCCCCAGATCACGAGTGTGTCATCAAGCAGACCGCGCTGCTTAAGATCCTTGATTAGGGCGGCGCTGGCCTGATCAGTGTTTTTCGTCTGAGCCTTGATGCCGCCGGGCAGGCCACCGTGATGATCCCAGTCGCGATGGCAAAGTTGGATGAAGCGCACGCCACGCTCGGCCAATCGTCGGGCCAGGAGACAATTGTTCGCATACGACGCCTTGCCCGGTTCGGCGCCATACATTTCCAGGATCTCTTTCGGCTCCTTCGCGATATCTGTCAGCTCCGGCACACTCGTTTGCATGCGGAAGGCCAGTTCGTAATTGTCGATGTGCGTGGCAATGGCCGGATCACCCAGCGCGCCGAGCTGCTTGCGGTTCAATTCCTGCATTGAATCAATCAACTGCCGCCGGGCCGTGCTGCTCAAGCCCGGCGGGTTGGAAATATAGACCACCGGGTCGCCTTGGTTGCGAAATTGCACGCCCTGATAATTGGCGGACAGGAAGCCGTTGCCCCAGTACCTCACCTGCAAAGACTGGCCGCCGCTGCCGCTGGTAAGCACCACGAACGCGGGCAGGTCGTCATTCTCGCTGCCCAAACCGTAGGCAACCCACGCGCCCATGGTCGGGCGACCGGGTTGTTGGTTGCCCGTCCCCATGAAAGTTACCGCGGGATCATGGTTGATGGCGTCGGTGAACATCGAACGGATGATCGTGATGTCGTCCACGATGCCGCCGATGTTCGGCAGCATAGTGCTCAACTCAACACCAGATTTGCCGCAAGGTTTGAAATCGTAGGCTGACCCAACGCAGCGCAGCACCGCCTGGCCAGCCGTCATGCCGGTGATCCGCTGCCCCTTGCGAACACTGGGCGGTAGTTCCTGCCCCGTCATCTCCTTGAGCTTTGGTTTGGAATCGAACAAATCGAGGTGCGACGGCGCGCCCGATTGAAACAAATAGATGACGCGTTTGGCCTTGGGGGGCGAGTGCAATGTTTTGAGCGCACCTTCCGATCTGAGCCCACCGCCAATTTCAGCGCCAAACACGCGCGGGTTCAACAACGATGACAAGGCGAGCGCGCCCAAACCGGTAGCGCTCCGAGCGAGGAACGCGCGCCGACTGAAGGTTTTCTGGATTTCGCTTTGGAGAAACATAGCGTCTATTTAGTGATGGTTTCGCTGAGGTTCAACAGCACATTGGCCACTGTGGTCAAGGCGGCTAATTCGGCGGCGTCGGCTTTTTCAGGCAACGGTGACTCGCCCACCTTCAACAGAGCTTCGGCGGCCTTTGTGTCTTGTTTGAAATTTGCGAGTTGTTGCTCGTAGGCTTTTTGCAAGACAGTAACCTCGTCAGATTGCGGTACGCGGCCAAGGGTGTGCCGGAAAGCACGCACGAGACGTTTGTCCGCGTCTGCGGGCTCTTCGCGCAACACTCGTTCGGCCAAGCCGCGCGCGGCTTCGACGTACGCCGGGTCGTTCATAAGCACTAGTGATTGCAACGGCGTCTGGGTGCGTTGCCGAAAGAAAGTGCAGACCTCGCGATTCGGCGCATCGAAGGTGGCGAACGATGGATAATGCGCCGAGCGCCGCCAGAAAACATACATCCCGCGGCGATAGAGCGCCTCGCCCTTGTCCTGCTCGTAGGTCGCATCGACACCGTCCCAGGTACCGGGCGGTTGGTAGGGTTTTACGCTGGGGCCGCCGATCTTGTCGTTCAGCAAACCCGCGACCGCCAGCGCATTGTCACGGACAAACTCGGCGTCGAGCCGCACTCGCGGGCCGCGCGTGAAGAGACGATTGTAAGGGTCGCGCTCCAGTTTTTCCGGCGTGACAGCGGCGGACTGCCGGTAAGTGGCGCTCGTCACCATCAAACGGACAAGCCCTCTCACGTCCCAAGGCCGTGAACTCTTGCGCTCAAACCGTGAGCCCGTTCCTTCGCGTTGTTGAATTTCTCCGCCATCGCGAAACTGCACCGCCAGCCAGTCCAGCAATTCCGGGTGGCTTGGCCATTCGCCTTGGGAGCCGAAGTCGTTTATGGTTTTCACCAATCCTGTGCCGAAGAATACCGACCAGTATCGATTCACCGTAACTCGCGCCATCAATGGATTCTCTTTGGCGACCAGCCAGCGGGCAAGCGCCAGCCGGTTGGCCTCCCCCTCGGGCAGGGGTGGAAGGACCGCTGGCGTGCCAGGCGTGACCTGCTCGCCTTTGTTGCGGAAATCGCCGCGCACAAACACGAAAGTGTCGCGAGGCGGTTTCATCTCCTCCATGATCAACGTCGTGGGAATGCTGCTGTAAGATTCTTCCTTGCGTTTGCGGGCTTCCACGAGCGCGGCCTCCGAGCGCAGGTAATCGACCGCGTAGTTCTCTTTGTAAACTCGTTTTAGCTCGTTGCGTTCGTCTTCGGTCCGGTTGCCGCGTGATTTGGCGATGATCGGCAGGTAGCCGTTCAGGGTGAGCACACGCGCGTCCTCGACCGAAAGCGTTCTTTGGTAGAAGCGGACATCATCCACTTGGCCCTTGATGGTCGCCTCGCCGTTGCGCGCGCCGATCCGGAGCGGCTCGTTGTTCGCGATTGTGTTCGTGAGACTGTTTTTCTCGACCTCCACTTCGCGCACACGTCCATTCACATAAAGTTTCAAACCAGTTGCTTTTTCCGAGCCATCGTACGTCGCCAGCACATGCACCCACTGGTTTTTGGGAAACTTGTCCTTCGTCCGCACCTTCAAGGCATTGTCCGGCCACGCACTGACTAGGTGGACTTGGAAACGCTCGTCCGTAAACATGAGATCAAAGCCGCGATAACCTGGACTCTTCTCCATCTTGCTCAGCACGGCACCATCGCCTTCGAGTTTCACCCACGCGCCATAGCTGAAAGCGTTGGTGCGCTCGAACGGGACAAGCGGACCGAAGTCCGCGTACGCCTTTCCATCCAGCTTCAACGCCTTGCCGAGGCGACCCTCCGCAAACTCTGGCTTCTCGGCATCAACGATTTTGCCCTCCATTGCTCCGGACGGAAACGCAGCGGCCAGCGACTCGTCAAAAGCAAGCACCGCCACCAGTCCGTCGTGGTTCAATTTGGGCGGCGGCTTGCTATTGGTTTCGAGTTCCCACTTCTCCTGCGTCTCACCCAGTTCGCTGGCTCGATCTTGCAATGTCTTCTCGGCGTCCTTGAGCGCGAAGTCCGCCTCCACAAATTTCAACGCCTGCTCCGGTGTGGGCACCGGCAATCGCGGCGGCGGGTTGTCCGTGCGGATGCGGTCCAAGCCCTTCTCTGGCACGTTGTGAAAGAACGCATACATCCGGTAAAACTCATTGGTCGTCAGGGGATCGTATTTGTGGTCGTGGCATTCGGTGCAGCCCACCGTCAGGCCGAGCCACACCGCGCCAAGGGTGTTCACGCGATCCACGACGTACTTGTTCAGATACTCATCCGGGTCGGCGCCGCCCTCGTCGTTGGTCATGTTGTTACGGACAAAGCCGGTCGCGATGCGTTGCGATTGAGTCGGATTGGGTAACAAGTCGCCGGCAAGTTGTTCTACCGTAAACTCATCATAAGGCTTGTTGTCGTTGAACGCCTTGATGACCCAATCGCGCCAGAGCCACATGAAGCGGACGCCGTCAAAGTGGTAACCACTGGTGTCCGCATAGCGCGCGAGATCCAACCAGTTTTGCGCCATTCGCTCACCATAATGCGGTGACGACAGCAAGCGGTCCACCAGTTTCTCGTAAGCATCGCGCGATTTGTCGGCAAGAAAGGCATCCACCTCTTCAATGGTTGGCGGCAACCCAGTCAGGTCAAGCGTGGCGCGCCGTATGAGCGTGGGCTTGTCCGCTTCGGGGTTTGGTTTGAGCTTTTCCTTCTCAAGGCGGGCGAGTGTGAAAAAATCGATTGCGTTACGCGGCCACTTTCGGTCCTTGACCTCCGGCAATGCCGGGCGTTCTGGTGGGATGAATGACCAATGCTTTTGCCACTGCGCGCCTTCTTCCACCCATTTTTTCAAAACAATAACTTGTTCCGGCTTGAGTGGCTTGTTGTGTTTTGGGGGCGGCATGATCTCATCCGGGTCCGTCGAGATGATTCGCTCCACCAACGTGCTTTTGCTCAAGTCGCCCGCGATCAAAGCGTAATTCCCTGACTTGAGTTTCTTGAAAGCCTCCTCCCGCACATCGAGGCGCAATCCGCCTTTCCGATGTTGTTCATCGGGACCGTGGCAAGCGTAACAATGTTCGGAGAGAATGGGGCGAACGTCGCGGTTAAAGTCCACTTTTGCGGGGGTGGCCGGCAAACTGGCCGGTGAAATCACAAGGTAAGCGCAGGCCAATGACCAGACCCGCAACTCACGGAAGCTCGGCTTGGCATCAAGCAACGAAAGATTCATACGTCGCAGTACCGCATTTTAGAAGGACTATAAGTCGAGGCAAACGATCGCGCCAATCTTAAATACAGCCATTGATCTGGCTCTTAAGGATTCTGAAGTAGGGCTTGTGCTGGTGTCATTGGACAATCTAGGTCACGCCGGTTACAACACTTTTATGAGTGGAAGCCGGCACAACGACGAGCGTTCCATTTACCCCAAGTTCATGAGGGGGCCGTGGCGCGATGAGGAAACCTCTTTGGCATCTGACAAAACCATAGTCCGCAAGTACTCGTGTTACCTTTTGGCGGGCATTCCGCGTCGGTGGTACTTACGGGTTTCGCGCCGATAGATTTTGCGCTGCCGGTGCTACTTTGTTTGCCACGATTCGGTAGGTCAGGCCCGCCAGCACGGAACCAATCAACAGTATCGCGATCAACGCCAAACCCAGCCGGAACGCGCGCTGCAACACTCGCTCGGCGTCTGCTACTGTCTGCTGGCTCAATCTGGCCAGTTCAGGAGTGCTTTGGTTCACCGAGGCAAGCAACGCGTTGAGGTTGTTCGCCGCCGCTCCGATCTGAGTGGCGGCTTTCCCGTAGTCAAGCACGTCGAAGGGTTTGTCGTTGGTGGAAACGACCGTTGGGCTCGTGTTCGTCGGATCAACGTAGTGAACGAACGCGTCGAGCGATTTGATCGCGGCATTAACTGAAATCGCCATCTCATTGGCGGAATTGAGAGTCTGGCGCGTTTCCGTCAGTAACTCCCGAGTCTTCGTCTCCTCGGCTGCCAGGTTGTCAAAGATCTGCTGGATGGCGGCTTGACGCTGATCATTAATGAGCGCGGGCAATTGTGCCGCCGTCTTGGCGAAACTTTCCGAAGCGGCTGCCAAGCGCGTGGCATCGTCCAAAAGCGTTTTCGACTCGGGCTGGTTCGCGATTTGATAAGCCAGCACTTCCGTTTGCCAGCTTATCAACGTAGGCATCCGCTGGGTGTAGTACATGGCGCGTTCACCCAGTTGCCGGGTTTCTTCGATGGCCGCCGCCGTGGGGTCCAGACCCGCCAGCGGATCGAGGTAGAGAAAGCTGAAAATGCTGGTCGGCTTGGTGGACGTCGGGGTCGGGGTCCGGCCCAGCGCCGTCACGAGTTCGAGAAAACGGATCATGCCAACATAACGTTGGTTCGGGTTTTTTCGACGCCATTCTTGAATCAAGTCTCTCAGATCCTGCGCCTGTTGCGCGTTGATCACACCACTAGTCGTCAGTTGCCATGCATCCGCTTCAAGCTTGCGGTGCGTTTCCAGCAAGGGCAACGCCGCGTCCCCAAAGGTGCCGACCACATAATCCTCCACCACCATGCGAGCCATGGTGGTGAGCACCAACATATCCAGTGCATTGAGAACCGGGTTCAGCCCAGTGGCGTCGATGTAAGCGGACGTGGCCTGCCCCAGCTTCCAGCGCAGCGCCGCGAGCCGGGCCTCGGGGGTCCCCACCTTCGCGCCGAAGTCATCGGCGGCTTGCGCCACCATGGAAGCGTATTCATCGGCAAAGCGCATGACCCGGGCCTGGACCGTGGCCGGCGTGATGACCCTCCCCGAAGAGTTCGTTCCCAGTTGGAAAGATCTGACCGCGGCGCTCGGCGAGCCGCGTCTGAACTCCAGAGCCGAGCAGCCGATCAACCCCAGCGCGAGGAGCGCCAGACCAGCCACCCCGAGCCATGATTGGAGCCGGCACGCGCGCTCAAACGGGTTCAGAATTTGATTCGGGCCATTCATGCGTAATCGATCAGGCAATTTCCAAGTGGCCTTTCACGGGAATCCTGTACCCACTCTGCTCTGAACTTCGGCCAGCAGTTTCTTGTATTGCTTCGCGCTCATGGGGCGGACTTTCTGGGTTTCAGAGAAGAAGGCGTCACCGTGATTGCGCACGGCAAAGACATCGCAGCGCAATAATTGGCTGCTTCCGTGCGGTTGAATTTTGACCTCCACTCGCATCCACAACTTGCCCCCGCCAAAGGTGCCATACATGGTGGTATCCCACGTCGTGCCTTCACGTTCGAAGACAAGTTCCATTTCGTCGGTTCGCAGGGTCGTGTAGTCGTTCTCTTCAAAGACCTTTATCGTCGCAGCACGGATGGCGCTGGGGTGGCTGCCGGAAATCAACACGGCGGCTGTGCTGGAGGAACCCGGCGCCTTGGCTGACTGGCATCCCGTGACGCATAGGAGCACCGAGAAGAATGCGGCGAGGTAAAATGTCCAACCTTGGACGGCTGGGTTGACAGGCATATTTGTGCCCGACTTTCCGGAGTTAAGCCCGGGGAGTTTTTGAGCGACGGTTGTCAAGGTCATATCGGCTTGCTCGGAGATCTTATCTCAAACTGGGAGGTTCATCACACTTGGGTGGCGCAGCCGGCGCTGGCGTATTGTTCGTCAGGGTTGCGCGCGTGTTCAATGGTTTTGTTTTCGTCATCTCGCTGCTTAGTTCATTGCATCGGCAGGGGTAAATGCGTTCAAGCTTCAAGTTACGGCGTGCTCCCCGCCGGATTGAACGGCGGAGAGAGCATCATCAAAGGTGCCAGGTCAAGTGGGCGCTCAAAAAGGTAAACCAGGCGTTGTCGAAGGAACCGACCACATTCCCACGGTAAGTTGAGGTTTGACTCACCGGCATGTCCCCCGCCCAGATGAATTCCAACGCGGTGCCGAGCTCGATTTTTTTGTTCAACTGGTGTTGCACACCGAGGCCAAAGCGGTACGCCTCGCCCATTGGCAAGGTAACAGTGCGATTCTTATCGCTCACCGCCGAGCTGTCATAGGCCACGCCCCCGCTGAATTGCCATTGAGCGTTATACTTGTATTGCGCGCCGATTGCCCCATGCCAGGTGTCCTCGTACTTGAGGTTGGCGGTGAGACTGGTGGGATTGGCGGAATCAACTCCCACATCCACCTTGCCGAACTGGCTCCAATCCTGCCAGCCGACGTCCGCCATGACCGCCCATTTGGAATTGAGCTCGTGATAGACGCCAACCATCACCATCTGCGGTACAGTCATATCCAGCTTCAGATTGGGCGGACTCTGGAAAATGGGTAACCCGCCGAGCGGTCCGAGATTGCTAAAATTCGGCCTGTCCTCGAAATCCAGCTTCACCTCCGAAAGATAGGTGACT
This sequence comes from uncultured Verrucomicrobiota bacterium, assembly GCA_964651015.1. Classification (GTDB taxonomy): domain Bacteria; phylum Verrucomicrobiota; class Verrucomicrobiia; order Limisphaerales; family PALSA-1396; genus CAZYYS01. Next base: position 1,450 of record CAZYYS010000022.1, on the reverse strand, counting down.
CCGAAACGCGTCCCTTTGACTGGTTCCACCAGAATGCCGACGTTACCGCCAAAGCCCCAAGTTTGATCCTGCAATTTCAACTGCCCATCACCGGCACCGAGGGTTTGAATCGCCACCTCGGTGTCCATGTAGCCGAACATCGCGTTCAACCCCGCGCCGACCGATAGCCAGTCGGTAACCTTGTAACTCGCCGACGGCATCAGGGTCATCCCCAGCAACGTGCCATTCTGGATGTAGTAGCGGCCCACCCAATTGTCATCATATTGCTCCGCCAACCCGAAATAAGAAAACGCGCCAAAACCGACCGTTAATTTCTCCGCCACCGGGTAAGTGACAAACAAACTGGCACCTGGCACGGCGCCAACGGCATTGCCGCCGTTGTTGTTGCCGAGGGAAGGGGTGGTGTTTGCGTTTCTCGAGAACTCCACATCAGCATAGAGGAGTTGGAGGCCGGACTGCAATTGCGCGCCGTCCAACAGGCTCATCCCGGCGGGGTTCTTGAACAGCGTGGACGCATCCTGCGCCCGCGCGGCGTAACCCGCCGAGGCCAGGCCGACATCGGGCGTGGCGATTTCATAAAGTGAGATACCTGCGGCCCTCAGAGACTGCGGCAGACAGACCGCACAAGCGACACCCGCGATGAGGCATGGTAGGAGTTTGGATTGTTTCATGTTTGCATCCTTCAGGTTTCGTTGCATTCAGTTTGTGTCGTTCCAGGTCCATCCCAGTCAAGTCTGTCCCGGCCAGCATGCGTCATTTCATCCGCACAAAAGCGACCTCAAAGCGCTGCTGCTGGACGGCTTGGTAATAAATTCCATTGAGCTGATCACTGTTCGGTTCGTAAACGAGCGTGTAGGTCGAGCCGGGGTAATTTACATCGCGCAGTTCGATGAACGCCTTGAGGGCTGAACCTTCCATTGACGCTTCGGCTTTGGCCACATGAATTGGCCGGGGATTCAGATACGCGGCGTCCAGCCTGCCGCCATCATCGACGCCTTTGATTTCGATGACGTACCCGCCGTCAGGCCGAAGCCATTTGCCCTTCAGCTTTTGGAATTCCAGCCCGGCGGTGGTCACGGCTGCCGGGGCCGGCGCGTTAGTGGTTTGAAGTTCGGCAGTCTGAGATACCGGACGCGTCGCAACCGTTTGATGCGTTCGCCACCACCAGAAACCGGAGGCCCCAACCGCAATAACCGCCAGCGCGATGAATGTTGCCCTGGAGTTTCTCCACAGACTCGACGAAGGCTGCTGGGAGTTGCCGCTTGGGGTTATATTACGACGTTTGCTCATGTTAACGGAGTCAGGCTAACAACCCAATGGGCGGAGGAAAAGGTTTCTTTGCCGTTGCTTCCGTCTTGGCCAGCCGTTGGGAAACCGTAGTAGAACAGCAAGCGCAGATCAAGCAAAAGCGGCAGGAGTCGGAGTGCACATCCGACAGGACCCGCCCTGA
>CAZYYS010000021.1:0-30462 GCA_964651015.1 uncultured Verrucomicrobiota bacterium | reverse complement strand
GTTGTTCTAGCAAGCGGAGGCTGGGCCCCCGATGCAAGAGCAACATAGGGTTCACACTCATCGAATTACTTGTCGTCATCGCGATCATCGCCATTCTTGCGGGTTTGTTGTTGCCCGCTTTGAGCAAAGCCAAATCGAAAGCACACACCGCCAGATGTTCTTCGAACATGAAGAACTGGAACCTCGCCACGCTCATGTATATGGGAGATTACGATGACCAGGTGCCGTATATGGCGGATGAGTATGTTTTCACTTTGCCGTTCTTGTTTCAGAAGCTGGCACCCTACGTTGCTAAGGCGACCCAAGCGGGGTTAATTGCCACCGACGCGGAGGTTTTTAATTCCGATCTTCGCCGATGTCCGGCTGGCAATGCAGGGCCGGTCCCGTTTTACCGCGGGACGGACAGGCCCACGGCGTGGAACTGTTGGATCGGCGCACATTTTGGCGCTTATGGGAATCCGCTCAGCGGCCCGTTCTACTACGGGTTTGACGGTTACAGTCGCACACCGCCGTTGAAGGCTTCGCGCGTCAAAAGACCTTCCGATGCCATGACTTTCATGGACACCATCACGCACTATGTTTACGCTCCGGTAAATCCCGGTTACTATTTCACGCTCGATCTCAATCGCGATGGTGCGGTGGACACCATGCCGCAATACCCGGAATGGCCGTTCAATTTTGGCCGCCCAACGGTTCACAACAATGGCGCCAACGTCGCGCTGCTGGATGGGCATGTGGAGTGGGTGCCTTTCAAGAAACTATGGCAACTCAACGCGGCGAAACGAGTCGCCCATTCTTTTTGGTATCTTGAGGATTGATCAGACATTGCAGCCAGTCTGGTCGATCTGCAAAAATGCAATGGCTGCTGCCGATTGACTCAAAAAAATTATTATGAAAGAACCTGAATCCAAACAGTTGTCAGCCAGGCTTGGCCGTGCGTTTACACTCATCGAACTGCTGGTCGTCATTGCCATCATCGCGATCCTCGCAGGGTTATTGTTGCCCGCTCTATCGAAGGCCAAGGCCAAAGCGATGACGGCCAAATGTTCCTCCAACATGAAAAATTGGGGACTCGCCACCGTCATGTATCTGGGGGATTACAACGACCGGCTTCCACCGTTCGGGGATCTTTCGTCGGATTATACGAAGGACTTTTGGCACATGAAGCTCGCTCCTTATGTGGCGAAACGGACACAACAGGGAGTGCAGTTCGGAAGCACCGAGGCCTTCACCAACGAACTGCGGAAATGTCCCGGTGGGAGCTTCTCAGCGCCGGCGTTTTACAAGACATCCATCACCGGAGCATGGCCTCCAACGTTATGGAATTGCTGGATTGGCGCGAACTTCGGTGCCTACGGCACCCCTTTAAGCGGGCCATTTTACTACATTGACAACATTCCCTCGCTGAAAGCCTCGACCATAAAAAAGCCTGCGGACGCCATGACTTTTATGGACACGAACGACCACTACGTTTACTCGCCGGTGGAGCAAAATTACTATTTTTCGCTCGATCTGAACGGTGATGGCGTGAAGGACACCATGCCGCAGTATCCTGGCGTGCCATTCAACAACGGCCGGCCGACCGTGCACAACAACGGCTGCAACGTGACGTTGCTGGATGGACACGTTGAGTGGGTATCATTCAAGAAACTTTGGCAAGTTGGCGCCGGGAACAAGGTCGTCCACTCGTTTTGGTATATGGAGGATTGATCGTGTGTCGCAGGGATTGTTCGAGTTCCAAAATTCCAACGCGCCGGGGCCGATGACTCTATTAATGGTCTTTTATTAGGTAACTTTCAACACCATGCGCAAAACTCTTACTCTTACCTTTGTGATGTGCTCGATGGCAGGTTTGTGCCTTGCCCAAGAGAAGCCAGTTCCCACCAGAACTATTCTCCCGGAGGAAATCGTCCAAGAAAGCATTCGCTCCTATCGACCCTCTGCGGACACGAACCGGTTCATCGTCCAATGGACCTACACTGAAACAGGCGCAAAGAAGATGCTGGCATTTAGAGAGGCCCACAAGGGCCAGAAGATCCGCACCGTTATTGGGAATTTTGAGTCTCAACCTGCCGAGTTCATATTCCGGCCCATGCCTCCGGTCTTCACCAACTACGCTCAGTGGAAAGAAGGCTGGCTCAAACATCGGAGAGACAAGGTTTTTTTCGTGAGTGAAGACGATGCACAGAAGATTGTTGCGGGTTTGAAAATCAAATGAAGACGTTGCCTAACCAGATCACTGCAGCGTTCTGCCTTCGCGGTTCACGATCGGCCCGGCAATGGCTGAGTTCTGTCGTTATGTCCCGATCTGAATTCAATGGGAAAGCACCAAAAATCCGCAATGGATTTACGCTCATCGAGTTGTTGGTCGTCATTGCCATCATCGCGATCCTTGCGGGGCTGTTGTTGCCCGCGCTGTCGAAGGCCAAGGCCAAGGCGCAAACAACCAAATGTTCTTCGAACATGAAGAACTGGGGACTCGCCACCATCATGTATCTAGGGGATTACAATGATCGGCTACCCCCGTTTGGCGATCTTTCCACGGATTACACGAGGGATTTCTGGCACATGAAACTGGCCCCCTATGTGGCGAGAAACACACAACAAGGTGTGCTGTTCACCGACACTGCGGTTTTTACCAACGAACTACGCAAGTGTCCGGCGGGCAGCTTTTCTCCACCCCCGTTCTACAAAACGGCAACTGCGGGGCCTTGGTCACCGACGCTTTGGAATTGTTGGATCGGCGCAAATTCGGGAGCCTATGGCAACCCCCTGAGCGGACCGTTTTACTATATTGACTCGACTCCGCCGTTGAAGGCCTCGACCATCAAGAAGCCTGCGGATGCCATGACCTTCATGGATACGATCACGCATTACGTGTATTCCCCTGTTGATCAATTCTACTATTTTGCGCTTGATCTCAATGGCGACAGCGTCAAGGACACCATGCCGCAATATCCCGGATGGCCGTTTAATTTTGGCCGGCCCACGGTGCACAACAATGGCTCCAACGTGACATTGCTGGATGGACATGTTGAGTGGGTATCCTTCAAGAAGCTGTGGCAGGTCAACAGCGCAACCAGAGTGGTCCATTCGTTTTGGTATATGGAAGATTAAGCAGGCATGGCAGCAACTCTTCGATCTGCGAGATGCAACCTGTCAACGCCTGTTGATTGCAGAAGAATTTGTTCATGGCAGAATTGGAAACCAAACAAGCACCGGCAAAAAGTGGCGACGCGTTCACGCTGATTGAACTTTTGGTGGTCATTGCGATCATCGCAATTCTGGCGGGGTTGCTGTTACCCGCACTGAGCAAGGCCAAAGCCAAAGCCCATTCAGCCAAATGCACGTCGAACATGCGGCAATGGGGACTCGCCACCGTCATGTATTTGGCTGACAACCAGGACACGCTCCCGCTCTTTGGTGACGTTTTCCCTCCCACCCCAACCATGACGTATTGGTTTCAGAAGGTCGCGCCCTACATCACGAAACAGGCCGACGCAAATCCCGGCAGTTCGGAGTCCTATAGTTCGGATTCACGCAGGTGCCCGGCTGGCAATATCGGGCCACCTCCGTTTGCGCGGCCAGCGACTCAACTCAACACCTGGAATTGCTGGGTCGGTGTTTATTACGGTGCTTTTGGAAATCCACTCACGGGTCCGTTTTATTACGGCGGCGAGGTCAAACCCTTGAAGGCTGCGCGTATCAAAAAGCCCGTTGATGCCATGATGTACATGGATACCGTGACTCACTATGTTTATTCTCCACTGGTTTGGACGTTCGACCGGGACGTAAATCGAGACGGGATGATGGATACCCACGATGGGGTTTACGCCGGGGAGTTTTCGTTCAATAACGGTCGGCCCACGGTCCACAACAACGGCGCCAACGTCACGCTGCTGGATGGACATTCAGAATACGTCTCCTTCAAGAAGCTCTGGGAATGGCGCAACAACAAGATCGTCCATTCGTTTTGGTACATGGAGGATTAAGTAGTTGAGCTTGGCCCTTTCTGTGAAATCTGGCACGGCGATCAGAACTGGTCTTCCTTCTCTTTGAACAGAATATTGAAAGTGGTCAGGGAACCGTAGCTGCGCGTGATGTACTGCTGCATTTCAACCTTCTCGGCGTCGGTGAGTTTTTCATGAGCGTTGATCTTTTGTTCGAGCACACGGAGATTGTTTCGCACCATCACGATCTTGTGAAAAAAGGTTTCGAGCGGAACTTCTTTCGGCTGCAAAGAAGAATCGCCGGAGTGAAGCACCAATCGTCCGTTGTGCCAGCGCCGGGCGAGTTGCCCGACGACTGAGTCTGGCTTTTCCAAACCCAGACTCTTGACGGACGCGCTGACGGTTTGTTCGATGAACTGGGCGAGGGGAATGGCCACGCCGCTGATTGACGCTTGCGGCTCCGCAGATTCGAGTCCGGCCGATTCCGGCGAAACCGTGTGCAGTCCGTCGTCAAACCTGATGTCCGCGGTGTGTTCGCCAATCGTTTTCACTTGTCCAACCCCATACTGCGGATGGCGGACTTTCATGCCGACGTGCAGCGCTTCAATCTTCATGCAGCATATTGTATCGCTCGGCGTTTTTCCATCAACCAGTTTGTCGCTTTGGCTTTGACAAATACTCAAGGTGACACTTTGCTCATCCGCGAAACACTGAAATCAACAGCGCCGAAAAGTTACATGAAAAAATACAATGTCGGTATCATCGGTTACGGCTGGGTGGCCACGGCCCATATCGCGGCCATCAACGCCACCTCATACGCGAACGTCACAGCCATCTGCTCCTCGCGAAAACTCGACGCTGCGCAGATCAGCGCGCAGCACGGTGGTCAGATCACCTGTTACACTGACCTGAAAAAGATGCTGGCTAATCCTGACATTCACGTCGTCTCGATTTGTAGCTATCCCTACGATCATGCCAAACAGGCAATTGCCGCAGCCAGAGCAGGCAAACACATGATCCTAGAAAAACCGCTTTGCCTCTCGCTCAAAGATCTGCGCGCGATGGAGGCCGCGATCAAGAAAGCGAAGGTGAAGACGTGTGTCTGCTTCGAATGCCGTTATTCCAGCCAGTTCCTTGCGACGAAGGCGGCAATTGACGAGGGCTTGCTCGGCGCGCTGCATTACGGCGAGGTGGATTACTACCACGGCATCGGCCCGTGGTATGGGCAGTTTCGCTGGAACACACGCAAAGACGCGGGCGGTAGTGCCTTGTTGACCGCTGGCTGCCACGCGCTCGACGCGCTGTTGCTATGCATGGGTAGTGACGTGGCCGAGGTCACGAGTTACGACACGAAATCAAAAAGCAAAATCTTCGCGCCGTACGAATACACAACGAGCAGCGTGACAATTTTGAAGTTCAAGAACGGTGCGGTCGGCAAATGCGCGGCCATCGTGGACTGTTTGCAGCCGTATTATTTCCACACCCACCTCGTCGGCAGCGAAGGCAGTCTGCTCGACAACAAATTCCACTCGATGAAACTCGGCACGAACAAGCATCAATGGAGCACGCTGGCGATGAAGATGCTCGATTCCGGCGACGTGTCGGACCATCCCTACACGACGCAATTCGAAGCGTTCTTCAAGGCGCTCGCCGCCGGCAGGCAAATGCCGCTCACCAGTCTCGCGGACGCCGTGCGCTCACACGAAGTGATTTTCGCAGCGGACAAATCGGCAGGAATCGGCAGGCCGGTGAAGCTGTCGGAGATGAGATGATGCGCGAAGGAAAAATGGCTTTACGTTCGCCCTCACCCCAACCCTCTCCCAAGGGGAGAGGGAGAATCGCCCACAGGTTTTCGCGATGTCGTGAGCCGGAGTTAACCGGACGCACACCCGCAAAAAAAGGCAAGTTCGCTTGCTGCTCCCTCTCCTTGGGGGAGAGGGTTGGGGTGAGGGCGGTCGTCGCTCATACTTTCACTCTGCAATGAAGCAGGTCGCCATCGCCATCGGCGCCCACCCGGACGACATCGAGTTTTACATGGCCGGCACGCTTGTGTTGCTCCGGCGCGCGGGCTGGGAGACGCATTACCTTAACATCGGCAACGGCTGTTGCGGCAGTGCCCAATATGACGCCCAACAAACACGCATTATCCGTCGTGCCGAGGCAAAACGCGCCGCGAACGTTTTGGGTGCGCACTTTCATGAAAGCTTCTGCAACGATCTCGAAATCTTCTACGATCTGAAAACTTTGCGGCGACTCGCCGCCGTAATTCGGGAAGTGAAACCCAACGTCGTCCTCACGCACTCACCCGTGGACTACATGGAAGATCACACCGAGACGTGTCGTCTTGTGGTGACTGCCGCGTTCGCGCATGCCATGCCGAACTTCCGCTCCGCGCCGCCGCGTCCGACCGCTGAATACGACGTGACTATCTATCACGCCATGCCGCACAGCCTGCGTGATCCGTTGCGGCGCCCCGTCATGCCCGACGCGTTCGTGAACACGGCCAGCGTTCAAGCTGTGAAACGCGCCGCTCTCGCCGAGCACAAGAGTCAACAGAACTGGCTCGACGTGAGCCAGGGCCTGAACTCGCTCGGTAACAAAGTGGACGAGATGGCCCGCGCCGTCGGCAAGCTCTCGAAGAAATTTCAATTCGCCGAAGGCTGGAGACGGCATTTGCACTACGGCTTCAGCGCGAACGAGGTTGATCCACTCCGCAAAGTGCTCGGGAAAGATTTTTTAGTGAATAAAGATTATGAAGTTGGAGTCGCGCGAGACACGGGTTTCAAGTAATGAGTGCCCAACAAAAGGAGAATCTGCTTTGGTGGGTGGTTCCAAAAGTCTTGGCCGGGATGCCAATGCCATTCATTCACCCGGAGCGACGTTTAGCCGGAGGCGGCGAGCTGGATGACTTCGAGGACGAATTGTCAGTTCTGCATGCGGCCGGTGTGCGTGCAGTCGTCTCGCTCCTTAACATTCCGAGCGACGCACTTGTGTACGAGTCCGCGGGTTTTGGGTTTTTATGCTTGCCAGTTCCGGACGGCGGCGCGCCAACGCTGGGGCAAGCAATGGAATTCATTTGTTTCGTTACGAGTCACCGGGAAAAGAAACTGCCAGTTGCAGTCCACTGCGAAGCGGGCTTGGGAAGAACAGGAACCATGCTTGCGAGCTATTTAATTTCGCAAGGCGAAAGCGCCGAGACGGCTATTCAGAAAATTCGAGCCGTGGAGAACGTTGCAATTGAAACGGTGCAACAGATAGCGTTCTTGGAAAAATGGGCAAAGAGACATCAACACTAGAATTCTATTGAGTTTTGAAAAGTGCAGTCAAAACTTACCCGACCATGACACACAAACCGATTCACGATTCACGATTCACGTTTTAACGATTCAACGATTTAACGAAACTATGCCCCGAAAACTCAGCGCCATCTCGCCCGATTGGTGGGACTACACCACACTCGACGACGACATCATTCGCGACGCCGCCGCACTCACGCCGGAAAAAATGCTCAGGCTCTCGCGACCCGGCTTCAAAGTCGTGATGTACGACACGCTCGAGGATTTTTATCTGGCGGAGGCCCTTGAATACATCACCGCTTGGAAACAATCCACGCCGGATAACCCATGTGGCCTATGCGGTCCGATTGGTCCTACCGAACAACTGCCGCTTGTCGCTCGCCTCGTGAACGAACTCGGATTGAATGTAAAGTCCGCGCATTTCTGGGGCATGGACGAGTGGTTTCTCGACGGCAAAGAAGCGCCGGTAACGCATCCACTCTCGTTCGAGAAGGCCGATCGCGAAATGTGCTTCAGCCGCATCCGCAAGGAACTGGTGATGCCTGACGCGAATCTGCATTTTCCGAAAGGCGACACTACCGCGTATCACAAAAGCTGGGAAGCCGGCGTGCGTTGCGCCGTCATGCAAGGCGGTCAGGGCGACGTGAAACACTGGGCCTTCAATGACCCACCGAAGCGCGCGGGCAAATACGAGAACGCACCACCGTCACCCGCCGAATATCGCAAGCTCGCGACGCGCGTGGTGGATTTGCATCCGCTGACCGTGGCGCAAAACGCGCGCACGTCTGGCGGCGGAAACATTTCGCTCGTGCCGACGCAGGCCATTTCGGTCGGGCCGGTTGAAACGTGGAAGGCGGAGAAAGTTTCCATCTGGCATGCGGGCCATCACGACAACCCGTTCGGCCAGCGGCTGACGTGTTTGATGATCGCGAAAAAAATTCCCGACGCTGCCGTGCCCATGTCGTTGCTCGCGGACCATCCGAACGTGCAGTTCAATTACTATCGCAAAGGCATCGGTTCGTGTGATGTCGAAATGCATTAGCCAGCACCAATGGCCGCGAAATACTGGCATCGCCTGTCGCACGAGTCCGACCTTTGGCAAAAGGGCTTGACGCATGTTGCGGGCGTGGACGAGGCGGGCTGCGGGCCGCTCGCCGGGCCGGTGGTGGCAGCCGCGGTTGTTTTCCCAAACTCCTGGCTTCAGTCCGGCCTGCCTTCAAAACTCCGCGGCCTTAACGATTCCAAACAACTCGACGCCGAGGAGCGCGAAAAGTTTTTCAGCCTCATCACCTCGCACACCGAAATCTGTTATGCCATTGCGACTGCGGATGTCGAAATGATTGATCGCATCAACATACGTCAGGCCGCGTGGCGCGCGATGCAAATGGCGCTCGATCAACTTTCGCCGCGCGTCGAACACGCACTCGTGGACGGTCTGCGCATCAAATGGCTGCCCTATCCACACACGTCGCTCGTGGACGGTGATGCCAAGAGCTACTCCATTGCCGCCGCCAGTGTGCTGGCCAAAGTAACGCGTGATCGATTGATGGTGGAGTACGACCGGCAATGGCCGGCCTACGGTTTTGCGGAGCACAAGGGTTACGGCACGGCTCAACATCTAGCCGCCTTGAGCCAATTCGGGCCTTGTCCGATTCATCGTCACAGTTTCGCCCCGCTCAAACCGCAACAGCAGGAACTACTATAGCCCGAGGTCAAGATGACCATTTGGGAGCGCATCCAAGCATGGCGGGCAAAAGGCGAACAGGCCGTTCACTTGCGACGCGGCGAGGTCGGTGAGCGCGCCGCCAAAAGGCATCTTCAAAAGCTTGGGTTGAAATTTCTGACGGCCAACTTTCGTTCGGCGCGCGGTGAAATTGACCTCGTGTTTCGCGATGGCGATTGCCTGGTGTTCGTGGAGGTCAAAACGCGGTCTTCGGAAACTTGGACGCGCCCCGCCGCCGCCGTGAACGCGCACAAACGACGATTGCTTTCACAGACTGCGCTGGATTATTTGAAGCTGCTCAAGAATCCGCCCGTGAAAATCCGCTTCGACATTGTGGAGGTGCTGTTGGCGGACGGCGAGGTAAATGAGGTGCGTCATCTACCCAATACATTTGCGATGTCGAAGCCGTACCGATACGGGTGAAAGTTTGCAGACTGTGTGCAGCAAAAGTGCCGCCGATTTCATTGCGGAAAACCTCCTCGACAACTGTTTAACTCGTCGATATTGTCATGCAATTAATGCGTACCAGGCTGCAAAGTCTAATATCTACGTTTGGTAGAAGGCAGTGAGCGTTATGAGAAAACTCCGTTCACTCCATTTGTATCTCGGCTGCATTTTTGCGCCCATGTTGCTGTTCTTCGCCATGACTGGCATTTGGCAGACATTTGGCCTGCACTCGCATTCGCACTTTCTCGCTCGATTGAGCACGATCCACACGTCGCATGGCCTGAAGACTAACGATGGTTTCGCTAACATTTTCACGATGATGTTTGTGCTGTTGATGACGGTGAGCTTTATTATTTCCGTCATTCTAGGCGTTGTCATGGCGCTGAGATTTGGGGGGAGCAAGCGAGCGGCACTTTACTGTCTTGCCGCTGGTATTGTAGTTCCGTTGGCACTGATGATGATTTCAGTTGCGGCACGATGACGCCGCGCTCGTTTGACTTTCACGTTCTGAACAGCGGATGCGTTCGGAGCTTTTCCACGGTAACCGGCGAACCTGGCAGTTTGTTGAAGAAGTCCATTTTGAATTGTAGCCGCCGATGTGAGGAGGCGGAGTTCTGCGGAAAGCGCATAACCTTCCCCGCCTCGTTACCTCGGCGCACAGCTACTTTTTCAACAAACTGCTTTTTAAGCGCGCCATCCACCCAGCACCTTCACGATGTCAAAGCCGTTCCAATACGGGTGAAGGTTTGCAGCCTGTGTCCGGAACGAGGGGTGAAGCTGGTCAGCGCTCTGTCGTTCGTGGTCGAACATTTGAAACATTCGATCAGCAATTAGTTGAACATTTGCATCTCGCGGCGTTAGCGGCCATAGTGGTCCAAGCCAGCAGGCTGGGGAACTATTATGGCTGAACGATTCATGCAAACCGTGCTCACGCCGTCCGTGTTGGCGGCTCAGGAGCATTATTACGGACGCCGCGCCAGCATTGAAACCGCGCCGCAACACGACCCGATCACGGACGAGGAGCGCCTCTTCATCGAAGCGCGCGACTCCTTTTACATGGCCACCATCACGGAAAATGGCTGGCCCTACGTGCAACATCGAGGCGGCCGACCCGGATTCCTGCGCGTCGTCAGTCCGACAGAGCTCGCATTCGCCGACTACAAGGGTAACCGTCAACTGCTCTCCACTGGCAACCTTGCCATCAACGACCGTCTGTGCCTGTTCCTCATGGATTATCCGCAACGCACCCGGCTGAAGATCCTTGGCCGGGCCCGCGTGGCGGATGCTCGAAAGCATCCGGAGCTCGTTGCACAATTCGCCGATCCCGAAGCGTATGCCCTCGTTGAACGGATTTTTCTTATTGAGGTGGTTTCCTACGACTGGAATTGCCCCAAATACATCACGCCGCGGTATACCGCCGCCGAAGTCGAGGAAGCAATCGCGCCTTTGCGGGCGCGCATCGCCGAACTCGAATCGCAAATCAAAGCAAAACAATGAAATGAATCCGCGCCCACCGCTGCCACCGTTCAACGAAGAAACCGCCCGTCAAAAAGTTCAGGCTGCCGAAGACGCCTGGAACACCCGCGATCCCGAACGCGTTGCGCTCGCTTATACCGAGGACACAGAATGGCGTAATCGCGCGGAATTCCTGTGTGGTCGCACGCAGGTCGTTGAGTTTCTCCGACGCAAATGGAATAGTGAACTCGACTATCGCTTGAAGAAAACTCTATGGGCATTTACCAGCAATCGGATCGCCGTGCGTTTCGAATATGAGTGGCACGATGACTCGGCCCAGTGGTATCGCTCCTACGGCAACGAGAACTGGGAGTTTGATGAACTCGGCTATATGAAGTTCCGTTTTGCGAGCATCAACGATCTGCCTATCAAAGAAGCTGATCGAAAGTTTCGCTGGGAACGCAAAACGTAACGGACTACGCGTTGATCCTGAGTTTCTCGTCCCGAAGAAGAACACGCGGCAGCGCACCTCAGCAAAAGCAACTTGACCCTGACACTCAAAGACTAGTCATTCACGATGTCAAAACCATATCGCTATGGATGAGGCAGTCGAAGGTTTACAAGTGCTCCCCAGCCATGACATCGGTTTCCTTCAACTCAAGGGCGAACGGTTCCAATGGCATCGGTTGATCGTGATCCAAAAACTCTTCGCACACGCGGAAGAAGTCGGCTTCCGTGGTCACACGCCGAATCTGATGGAGAAATTGTCCGGTCGGTTCGATGCCCAGGCCGATGTAGTTCAGATATTTCTTCATCTTCTGAACGTGGGCGACTTCCTTGATCTCCGGCGGACGAACGGTTTCATACAGCGCCCGCAAGTATTTCAACACATCGTGGCCTGTGGGTAGGAAAGTTGCCTCACCGCGTCGCCGCTGCCGGATCTGATGAAACAACCACGGATTCCGGATGACGCCACGCCCGATCATCAATCCGTGTGCGCCGGTCAACTCCAGAACTTCGTGCGCTTTCGACGCTGAATAGACATTGCCGTTGGCCAGCACGGGGCAGGGGAGTTCGTTCACCGCGCGAGCAATGTAATCGTAATGCACTTCGCTGCGGTACATCTCACTCACCGTGCGCCCATGCACTGTCAGCAAATCGATGGAATGTTTCGCAAAGATCGGCAGCAATTCGTCAAACACTGCGGGTGAATCAAAGCCGAGCCTCGTCTTGACGGTGAACTTGATCGCGATGGCGTCCCGCAACGCGCCGAGAATGGCATCGACCCTTTTCGGTTCGCGCAACAAGCCGCCACCGGCACATTTGCGATAAACGATCGGCGCGGGGCAACCGAGATTCAGATCGACGCCGGCGATAGGATACTCTTGCAGCTCGCGCGCGGATCGCACGAGGGACGGGATATCGTTGCCGATCATTTGAGCGATGACGGGTCGGCCCGTCGGATTGTCGGTGATCGATTTCAGAATCCATTTTTCGAGATGAGACGTGGCGTGAACACGAAAATATTCCGTGTAATAAACATCCGCTCCACCGTAAGCCGTCATCAGTTTCCAAAACGGCAGATCCGTCACATCCTGCATCGGGGCGAGCGCGAGGATGGGTTCGGGTCGCTCAAGAAGCTGCTCAAATTGTCCGCTCTGACTCACGGGGTCAGCCTATCTGAACTGCGGGTGTTGTTCCAACTTTTCCTGTGTTGCTGGCGATAGGGGAGACTGCCGGTAGGTCGGCTCCCACAGCGGTTCGGCGCTCGTCGATTTGCCGGCGCGCTGCAACCATTGGCGATCCAACGGCTCGTTGATCAGATTGGGTGTATTGGCGGCGATCGTTGTTTCCTCCTTTTCGCCTGTTGCATGGCCGACTCCGACAAAGAACCCCGCCAACAGCAACGTTACCCGCAACATCGTGCTTCTTGAATACGTCGGCAGTGCGCAAGGACGCGCCGGATCGAGCAACCGGAACAGATTGGCGAACAGAGGCTGCGTCCACATCGCCGGATTCTTGGCCGGCGAAAACGCGTCGAACATGACGACATGAGGCGCGGGCAACCAGGGCGATTTGCCGGCTTGATGGCTGTCGCCGCAACATTTCGCCAGTAGCGTTGGGAAATCCGCCAGGTGCAACTCCCATTCCACGGTTTGCTGCTCGTTAACAAACGAGACCCGTCGATGCGGAATCAAATGCTGGGCGTGGCTGTGGTAATCTCGAAAGTAGCCGAGCGTCTCGGTGTGATTCAGCGCAAAACCAAGGGGTTCGATTGTGTTGTCGAAGCTGACCAGCCGGATGATGGACGGAACTTCCCGCGTGGCGCGCAACACCGTCAGCGCGTTGGCGGCTGCGCCCAACCCGACGTCCCAAATCACAAACTCGCCGGTGTGACTTCGCAAGCGTTCGGCCAATTGCAGTTGTCGGACATAGAGCGCCTCCGCCTCCGCCACCGGGCCGATGACCGGATGGAACGTTTCCCGATGCGCCAGCGAGTGAACACTGTGCACACCGTTGACGAGTTTGACGATCCGGTATCCGCCCGTTGATTGCACAACGCGAGGATAACAAAATGAATCGTCACGACGAGATTGGATTTTGAAAGGAGCGCGGCTGTGTTGCAGACCAGCCGCTTAAGTTCTCACCTTGCTGCGGCTGGCGCTTCGCACACAGCCGCGCTCCGGAAAATTGCAACTAGAACACCATCTGCTCCGAGAACAAATTGACAAAAGACTTCTGCCCCCCTCTACTTCCCGCGACTTATGAACAAAAGTCAGTTCTGGATACTTAACCTCGCCAGCCTCGTTCTGGCCGCTTTGCTCCTGGGCCATTTCTTTTTCCAGCGGCACAACAACCGCCTTGGCGACGCGCTGAACCGGGAACGCGCCTACATCAACCAGGCGGCCCAGCTCGAAGCCGTGCTGGATCAGTTGGGCAAGCGCATTGCCAAAGGTTCGGACACCGATCCCAAGCTCAAAAACATCCTCGTCAAATATGGCATGACCGTGACGCTGGAAACCGACGGCAAGAAAAAGACCTATCCCTGAGGTGGGGCGCGTCATTCCGTGCGTGCCGATCAAGCCAAATCAAGGTGAATCAAGCCAATAAACCATGAGCAACCAACCCACTGCTGCGAAAACCTACTCACCCTTCTGGGCGCTCTGCCTGGTGTTTGCCACCTTGATCACCTTGCAGATCGCCTATGTGATCAACGACATTGAGCAACGCTCACAAATTCGAGTCGCGCGTGCGCAACTGCAACCAATGCTGAACAAGGCCCAAACCATCAGCCAGACGACCGAGGCCGTGGGCCGCGACCTTGTCACACTTTCCACGAGCAGCGCCGAGGCCGCGAAGATCATCGCCGAATTCAAAATCCAGCTCAACAAACCGGCGGAAGCGAAAAAATGAGGCAGCGACAAAGGCTGAAAGTTGAAAGCTGAAAACGGAAATGGAGCTTTCTGGCCGCTGCTGTTTCCCTTCTTCAACAACGCTACAGTCTGGGAAGATTCCCCGGAGCGCGGAATTCAGTCCGCGTTCCTTTGGTTTGTTTTGGCGACTTTGCGTCTTTGCGTTGGATTCCGCGGATCGATTCGGATATGAGCTACCCGACACGTCCAAGGGCTTTCGTGTCCGCTGCGGCTAAGCCGGAGCGATTCCATTGAACGGGGAGCGCACGCGGCCCGCGTGCAGTTGTCGCCGGCCCGGCGACGACTTCCGGCCTCTGACCTGCGATCGAACCAATGGGTGCCGCGTGGATTTCCGCACGAGTGTGTTCGGCGGGCCGCCGAACACGGCAGGCCAGCGGCCCTGCGCTCCCCAGACCAACTGCATCGTTCCGCCTGAAACAGCCGCGCGCCGGGGCCGGGGAACGCGGGTGTCCCACCCGCAGCGCGCCCGAATAGCGAACCAACGTGCGGATTTTCCAACCGCACCGCACCCGAGGCAATGGCAACGCATCGCTCCAAGACAGTTTGGACACCTATTGCCCTTCGTATCTGCTGCGGCTGAGACAGCCGCGCGCCGGGGACGGTGGAACGCGGGTGTCCCACCCGCAGGGCTCCAGTTTTTATTCACTACGAACACCAAAAGGCACCTAAAAAACTCCAAAAAAATCTCTTGTAAGCGGATGCGAAAAAGAACAACTTCAAGCAGTTCAGTTGGATAAGGCGAATTCCGTCGGTACTTGGTCCAATCAGAATGAAAAACTTGAAACTTTTTGAGCCGTTGATTCCTTCCATTAAGCGATTGTCTCTGCACCGGCTTGCCTGTCTCCGCGCCACGACAATTTTCCTGCTTGCCTTCGCACTGCTCGGCGCCAGCGCGCACGCGGCCAACATATTCTGGGACCTTGATGGTGCTACGGGGGGTTCAGGACCAACTGCAACTCCCAACGGCACGTGGGACAACACGACGGCAAATTGGAGCACTTCCTCGGGCGGTACCGCTGCAACGACGACATGGGTCGATGCCAACAATGATACCGCCGTGTTCTCCGCAGGCACTGACGGTACTGGCACGTTTACCATTTCGTTGAGCGGAACGCGCACCGCCGGAGGAATTACATTTGAGGAAGGCACCGTGACGATTTCAGGCGGTACCGAAATCACGCTAACCAGCACAGCGATTATCAATGTGGCTGCCACTGCTGCCACCATCAGTTCGGTAATTGGTGGTTCGGCAGGACTAACAAAGAGTGGCACTGGTACGCTGACTTTGAGTGGGGCTAACACCTACACGGGTACAACGACAATCAGCGCGGGTGCGTTGCGGGCGGCGAACAACGATGCTTTGGGTTCGACGGCGACTGGTGCGTCTGTGACCAGTGGTGCGGCGCTGGAACTGGATGGCACTGCGGGCGCTCTGACGATTGGTGCGGAAGCGCTGACGCTCAATGGCACGGGCACGGGTGCCACATCCGGCGTGTTGCGGAACATCGCTGGGAACAATAGTTATGCTGGTGTGATCACGTTGGGGAGCGCCTCGCGAATCAACTCGGATGCAGGCACGCTCACAATCGATTCAGCCGGCAATATTACCGGTGCGACTTTCGGCCTCACCGTGGGTGGCGCTGGAAATGTTACGATCAGCGACGCGATCAACACCACGACCGGCACCCTGACCAAGGACGGAGCGGGTAGGCTCACCTTGACGGAAGCCAATGGCTACACCGGTCTGACCACCATTAGTGCCGGCGCCTTACGTGCGGCGAACAGCACAGCGTTGGGGACAATAGCCGGTGGGGTGACGGTGACTAGTGGTGCGGCATTGGAATTGGATGGCACCGCAGGTAATTTGACGATCGGTGCGGAAGCGCTGACACTCAACGGCGCGGGAATATCGAGCGGCGGCGCGCTGCGGAACATCGCCGGAGACAACAGTTATGCCGGGACCGTTACTATGGCGAGCAGTAGCCGAATCAGCTCTGACTCAGGTACACTCACGCTTGCTGGTACTATTACGGAATCCGGTGCGGGCAACAAGACGCTTACCATTGGAGGCTTAGGCAACGTGACACTCAGCGGCGACGTTGGCGGCGCAGCTAACGTCGGTCTTACGATGAGTGGCTCCGGAACGTTGACACTCAGCGGCTCGACCGCCAACACCTTCAACCAGGGGGCCATCATCAATTCAGGCACAGTAGTTCTGAATAAGACTGGAGGAGTTGACGCAATCCCAGGCGCTGTGACGATTGGTGACGGCACCGGTGGCGCAGGAGCGGATATTTTGAGGCTTTCTGGTGCCAACCAGATCAACAATGGCTCGGCTGTAACAATTGATACTTCGGGGTTGCTTGATCTGAATGGCAATTCTGACACCATTGGGACGCTGGATATGACAGGCGGCAGCGTGACCACCGGAGCGGGAATTTTGACGCTGGGCGGGAACGTTATCGGAAATAACGCTGGCGCTGTGTCGGCGACAATAAGCGGCAACGTGAACCTGGGTGCAACCAC
Source organism: uncultured Verrucomicrobiota bacterium (assembly GCA_964651015.1). Lineage (GTDB taxonomy): Bacteria > Verrucomicrobiota > Verrucomicrobiia > Limisphaerales > PALSA-1396 > CAZYYS01. The sequence continues at coordinate 13,631 of CAZYYS010000021.1, read as the reverse complement.
GCGCACCTTCACGATTGCGAACGGTTCCGCAACTGAGGAGATGGTGATTTCTGCCGTCATTTCTTCCACAGGAGGCGGGTTGACGAAGGCAGGTACTGGTACGCTAAGCCTGACAGGGGCCAATACCTACAGCGGGTTGACGAGCGTGAGCGCGGGGGTTCTGCGAGTGTCGAACAGCACTGCTTTGGGAGCCACCGGCGTCGGGAACGGCACGACGGTTACTAGCGGCGAGGTATTGGAATTGACCGGCGGCATTGCCGTTGGTGACGAGGCGTTGAGCTTGATAGGTACGGGCGTCACTAGCGGCGGCGCGCTGCGGAACTTGAGCGGCGACAATGGCTGGGGTGGCGTCATCACGCTGGCGGGAGCTACGCGGATCAATTCGGATTCAGGCACGCTGACCATTGATTCGGCTGGCAACATTACTGGGGCGACGTTCGGTCTGACGGTTGGTGGCAGTGGAAACGTGACAATCAGTGACCAGATCAATACCACTTCAGGCACTTTGACAAAGGACGGAACGGGAACACTCACCTTGACGGAGGCCAACGGCTATACTGGACTAACAACCATTAGCGCAGGTACGTTGAAAGCCGGCAACGCAGGGGCATTGGGCACGACGGCGGCGGGTACGACAGTCAGCGCCACGGGAGCAGCTCTGGACCTGAACGGTCAGACGATTGGGGCTGAAGGGATCACGCTCAATGGCACGGGCATCAGCAGTGGCGGGGCGCTCATCAACAGCAGCGGCACAGCAGCGAGCTTGAGCGGCGCGATAGCGCTTGGTAGCGCGAGCAGCATCGGCGGCAGCGGCGACACGATGTTGAGCGGTGCGATTAGCGGTGCGTTCAATCTGACGAAGGTTGGAGCGGGGACGGTCACGTTGAGCGCGAACAACAGTACCTATGCTAACGCGATCACGATCAGTGCGGGCACGTTGAAAGCCGGCAACGCAGGAGCATTGGGCACGACGGCGGCGGGTACGACAGTCAGCGCCACCGGAGCGGCCTTGGATTTGAACGGTCAGACGATTGGAGCTGAAGGGATCACGCTCAATGGCACGGGCATCAGCAGTGGTGGGGCGCTCATCAACAGCAGTGGCACGGCGGCAAGTTTGAGCGGCGCGATAGCGCTTGGTAGCGCAAGCAGCATCGGCGGCAGTGGCGACACGACGTTGAGCGGTGCGATTACCGGCGGATTCGGTCTTTCCAAGGTCGGAGCGGGGACGGTCACGCTAAGCGCGAACAACAGTGCCTATGCCAACGCGATCACGATTGATGCGGGCACGTTGAAAGCCGGCAACGCGGGCGCCTTGGGCACGACGGCGGCAGGCACGACGGTCACCGCTACCGGAGCGGCCTTGGATTTGAATGGTCAGACAATTGGGGCTGAAGCGGTGACGATCAATGGTACGGGCATCAGCAGTGGCGGGGCGCTCATCAACAGCAGCGGCACGGCGGCGAGCTTGAGCGGCGCGATAGCGCTTGGTAGCGCTAGCGGCATCGGCGGCAGCGGTGACACTACGTTGAGTGGCGCGATCACCGGTGGTTTCGACCTGACGAAGGTCGGAGCGGGGACGGTCACATTGAGCGCGAACAACAGCGCTTATGCAAACGCGATTACAATCGATGCAGGCACGTTGAAAGCAGGGAACGCAGGCGCCTTGGGTACGACGGCGGCCGGCACGACAGTCAGTGCCACCGGAGCCGCACTGGACTTGAACGGCCAGACGATTGGGGCCGAAGCGGTGACGATCAATGGTACGGGTATCAGCAGTGGCGGGGCGCTCATTAACAGCAGCGGGTCGGCGGCGAGCTTGGGTGGCGCAGTCACGCTTGGGAGCGCCAGCAGCATTGGCGGCAGCGGCAACAAGGCCTTTTCCGGCGGGATTGATGGCGCTGGCAACGCGCTGACAATTGGGGGCGCAGGCAATGTAACCTTGAACACTACCGGGATCAGCGGGAGCGGCACGGCGCTCACGAAGACCGGTGGTGGCACGCTTGCGTTGAATGTGGCGAGCACCTATACCGGCGGCACGACACTGAACGGAGGCGACATCACATTGGGGGCAAGCGGGGCGTTAGGTTCAGGCGGGGTCACTTTCTCAGGGGGCACCCTCAACACGGCGAACTTCGGCCATACGACCGCCACCGGCGCTCTGTCTCTCACGGCCGATTCCACCCTCAACTTGGGAGTGGGTGGCGGGCAGGCAGCGTTCAATTTCGACACCGGTTCTTGGTCAGGTGGTATACTCACGATCAATAACTGGACTACGGCCACGCCGGGAGCGGGAGGGACAGGCACGGATGACCAGATATTCTTCACGGGAACCTTACCCGACCAGAATTTCCTGGATCACATTTACTTCGATTTGAGCGGGACTCTTTACTCTGGTGCGCTTCTCAGCAACCAGCTTGTAGCCGGTGTTACACCAGTTCCCGAACCAATCAACGTCGCCTTGAGCATCTTCGCAGTTGCTTTTGCAGGTATCGGTATCGCCCGCCGCCTCCGCGGCCGCCGCTCGACAGTTCGGAGTTGAGCGATTTGGAGCGCTCAAAGTTAGTTGCTGTTACACTCTCGGTTCTGATTCCTGCTTCCACTTTCCTTGTATCGAATTATCTGCGGCAGAGGTGTGCGAAAACGGAAATGTTAGTAAGTATCTTTTGACATTCTCCACAGCCCTCGTTCTATTCAGAGCGGGATTCAAAGGCTTATGAAGAAGGGGTCAACAAGCAGACAATTTTTAATGGGCCGCCGAACAAGATGAAAGGCACTTTATCGAAATGTGGTTGGTTGCTTTTGTCCGTGTTGCTCAGTGCGCGGGCGCAGGCTGCAAATGGCACCTGGGTAACCAATGGTAACGGCAATTGGGATACCAATGGGAATTGGAGCGGCAGTACCATTGCCGATGGCCAAGATAATACTGCGGACTTCAGCACGATTAACATAACCAGCGGGCGTACGGTTAACCTTGATTCTTCACACACCATAGGGAGTTTGAAATTTGGGGATTCAACGCCGACGCACGACTGGACGCTGAACTCTCCAGGGGGGAGTGTTCTCACACTTCAGGTCAGTTCTGGCACTCCCACGATCGAAATCGTAAATCAAGGCACAAGCGTAAGTTTGGAATTGGCGGGTACCCAAGGATTCACAAAGGCAGGGGTCGGGACTTTAACTCTGAGCGGAAATAATGCGTCACTGAGCGGAGGCATAACAATCAGTCAGGGGACTGTGTTCTGGAACGCCAACAACGCTCTCGGAAGCGGCACGGTGACGCTCAACGACGCCAATACGGGGGCCAACAATACTTCACTGTTCCGGAACAGTACCGGGACCTTGGCGAACAACATCACAGTCGCGAACCAGGGTTCAGGTTCCACCACAATCGGTTCGGACTCCGGTGCTTCGGGCAGTACCTACAGCGGTACGATAACTCTAAATAGGGATGTCAGTTTGAAGGCTGGCGGTACTTCGACTGCAAGGTTCAATGGGGACATAACCGGCTCGGGCGGCGTGACAATCACTGGAGGCGGGGTGGTGCTTTTTCAGACGACGGCCAAGACGTATACCGGTGGCACGACCTTGGTGAGCGGCGGCACGCTACAGTTGGGCGCCAACAATGTGATTCCGGACAGTGGCACGTTCACATTTGCAGGTGGAATCTTGGACGGCAATAACAGGACGGACACCCTCGGCCCGTTGTCCCTCACGGCCGATTCGACGCTCAACTTCGGAGCCGCGACAGCACGCGAGGATATTATCTTCTCCTCGGCGCTGACTTACGGAAGTGGCACGCTCAACATCACTGGCTGGGACGGTCCGTCTGGTAGCACCTACGACAGAATCATCATATTGTCCGACCCAACAGCCAGTGGAATCCTGGGTCACATTCAGTTCGCCGGCTATGATCTTGGTGCCAATTGGTTCAGTGATACCGGTGAAATTGTCCCGGTGCCCGAGCCGATCAACGTGGCTTTGGGAATCTTTGGAGTTGTATTTGCAGGCATCGGTTTCGTCCGCCGCTTTCGCAAGGGAAAAGCTGAACAGCTAAGGGCTGAAACGCGCCGTCTGCTGGCCACAAGATTCTGCCCTGCTGCTTCTCCCGCCGAGTTCGATTTTGGATGTTTTCTCAACCTGCTCGCTGAACCTCTTGCACAAGCGACAATCTCCGCCAAACCGGCGCGCGGCTGTCCCAGCCGCAGGACGTCCATTCTACCAAACAACGTTGACCAAACCGTGATCCTTTCTCTTGGTTCCGTACCCGCTGCGGGCGAGACACCCGCGCTTCCAGCGGCTTGGAAGGCCGTTCAACCGGCACGCCGAGGCAGTCAGCTTGTTTCTTGGTGAGCTTGGTCAGCACGCGCGCCTCGCGTGTGGCGGTTGACGCTCTCGTCAACCGCGAGTGCGCGACGGGGTGTCGCGCACGCCAGCCGGGGCGGTTGCGCTCCCCTTCAGGTGAATCGTGCGTCCGTTCGGCAACGCGTATTTGTCATACTGCGGCTTCACGTTGGTGCGCTTCACGCCTTTCAGTGCGTTGAGCTTGTCCACTTGAATCTTGTTGTCTTCTTAACTGTTCTTGGGTTCAGTTTAGGGCGTGAGCGACGTCACCAAAATCCTCACCCGTGTGCAGCATGGCGATCCCAAGGCCACGGAGGAACTACTCCCGCTGGTTTACGAAGACTTACGACGACTGGCCACCGCGAAGATGGCGCAACAACCTCCCGGTCAGACGCTGCAGGCAACCGCACTGGTGCATGAGGCGTGGTTGAAGCTGCAAGGCTCAGGAGCGGACAATTGGTACGATCGGCAGCATTTCTTTCGCGCGGCCGCAGAAGCCATGCGGCAGATCCTCATTGACCGGGCCCGCCGTCGGCTCCGACTCCGCCACGGTCAAAATGCCGAGCGAGTGGACTTGGATGAGGTGGAGATCGCCGCGCCCGTTAAGGAGGAGATTCTGCTCCAGTTGGATGACGCACTGGCCGAACTGAAGGCGGCATCACCCGAGCGCGCGGAGATAGTGATGCTCCGATTCTTCGCCGGGCTGGGCGAATCCGAGATCGCCGGCATCCTGGGTCTTTCCGAGCGCACCGTGCAGCGGCAATGGAGTTATGCGCGCGCCTGGCTGTTTGCGCGCATCGAAGGACTGAAATCGGAATGAAATCAGGTGGAAGATTTTTGGCGGTTTTTCTCCGCGAAGCTCGTAGCTCTGGATAAAGGCATGAATACGGACCCCGCCTCGCCGATCCCCGATCCGGTGGAGGAAGCCATCTTTCACGCGGCGAGCGATTTGACAGAGTCGGCGGACCGCGCCGCATTCCTCGACCGGGCTTGCGGCACGGACAGCGCTTTGCGGGCACGAATCGAGACACTTCTTGCGGCGGATCTCCGCGCCAGACAGTTCCTTTCAGACGACCCACTCGATCTGAGTTCGCGAGCCAAGCCGAACCCGGTAAAAACTCCGGTGGAGCAATCAACTGGTCACCAGATTGGTCGTTACAAGCTGCTGGAAAAGATCGGCGAAGGCGGCATGGGGGTCGTTTACATGGCCGAACAGCGCGAGCCGGTGGTGCGTAAGGTCGCGCTCAAGATCATCAAACCGGGCATGGATACGCGGCTGGTGGTCGCGCGTTTCGAAGCGGAGCGGCAGGCTCTGGCGCTGATGGATCATTCAAACATCGCCCGAGTGCTTGACGGTGGGGTGACCGATAACAGCCGGCCCTACTTCGTGATGGACCTGGTCCAGGGAGTTCCGATCACGCAATTCTGCGATGAGCGCAACCTCTCGACGCACGCACGACTGGACCTGTTCCTGGAGGTTTGTTCGGCCATCCAGCACGCCCATCAAAAGGGAATTATCCATCGCGACATCAAACCGACAAACATTCTGGTGACGTTGCACGGCGACAAGCCGGTGCCGAAGGTCATTGACTTCGGCGTCGCCAAGGCCACGCAGCAGCGGTTGACGGACAAGACGCTCTTCACGCAATTTCAGCATTTCATCGGCACTCCGGCCTACATGAGCCCGGAGCAGGCTAGCTTGAGCGCCCTCGATGTCGACACCCGGAGCGACATCTACGGCTTGGGTGTGTTGCTATACGAATTGCTGACTGGCATGACCCCATTTGATGCCAGGGAACTGCTGGATGCTGGTCTTGACCAGATGCGACGCACGATCCTGGAAAAGGAGCCGGCGCGGCCCTCGACCCGGCTCAGTGCTCTGCAGCGCGAGGAGTTGACTACCACCGCAAAGCGGCGGCAGACAGAAGCGCCGAAACTACTCCATCAACTTCGCGGCGATCTGGATTGGATCGTCATGAAGTGCTTGGAGAAGGACCGGAGCCGTCGGTACGAAACCGCCAATGGATTGGCCGCTGATATCAAACGGCACCTGGGCAACGAACCGATTACAGCTCGCCCTCCGAGCCGCCTTTACGAATTCCAGAAAACCGTGCGCCGCCACCGCGTCGGGTTCGCGGCGACGGCGGCGGTTCTCCTGACACTGGCGGGGGGCGTGGCGGTGAGCAGTTGGCAGGCGGTCAAAGCGAAGCGCGCCGAACGCAAGGCGCAGGGCGAAGCGGATCGCGCGAATAAAGAATCCGCGCTGGCCCGCTCGGCCAAAGACTTTCTCATCAGACAAGTGCTCGGGGTGAACCCATACTTGGACGAGGTTCGTGACCCAAACCGGCGGGCACTGATTGAGAAGATTGACCGCGCCATCGGAACACAATTCACAAACCAACCGCGCGTCGAAGCGGAGTTGCGGTACGCGCTTGGGGACGCGTACTCAGGCGTTGGCGACCTAATCAGTATGACCAAGCAGCTTGAGCGAGCGCTGGAGATTCGTCGGCGGGAATTTGGCCTGACGAACTCTGAGACACTTTGGGCTCTGGCCAGTACGGCGGAGGAGTACTACAAGCAAGGTCGAAGGGATGAAAACGAGAAGCTGCTTCGGGAAGGCCTTGCCGTTGTTCGCGCAGCTCCGCATGCGCTGTCTTCAGGGGAGGCCGAAGTTCTAACTGTGTATTCGAACCGCCGGTTTTATGAGGGCGACCCAGCCGAGGCGTTCTCGTTATTGCAAGAAGCCATCGCGGTCGCCCGGCAGACTGCGGATCCAAAGAGTTGGCGCTTCCAAAACAAACTCCTGTGGCTTGCTATCTACGCTGGAGCCGCCGGCCGTCAAGAGGCGGAAGCCATGTTTGCAGAACAACTTCGGTTTCGCGAGCAGGAATTTGGGCCGAACCATCCAGTGACCGCTCAACTGCTGAGTGCCCAGGGTGTGTTTTTTTCCCGGATCGGGCGGATGGATGAGGCGGCGGCAGCTCATGAACGAGCCGTTTCCATCTTTCGTCGCTCCTTCGATCCGAACAACCATGTGTCCTCGTTGGTGGAGTCGCGCTTGGCTCAGATCTATGAGGTCCGGGGACGTACCGAGGAGGCGGCTAAACTTTATCGCAGCGCGTACTCGCGCCTTTCGAATAACCTGTCCCATTATAACTTACGCACTTTAATCGCGCGGATTGCGGCCTTCTTTGTGCGCAACCAACTGGGAGAGGACGCCAAAGCCGTACTCGGCGCGTTAAGCAATTACTATGAGGCGAATCCGCCGACGAACGCCGCGGATTTCGAGATGTTCCTCCGAGTAGCCGCGATGACAAAGGACTGGCCGGCCGCTGGCAACCTTTGCCGAGATTACTTCAATCGCTTTGCCAACGGCCGGGAAGTGTGCAGCAACGTGGCGAGCTCGTTCGTGCTAGAGCGACGCGCCGATGAGGCAAGGGTGCTTTATGAATGCCTGAGAGTGTCGTTCGAAGCCACGGCGTCGACGGGCTTGCGGGACATGGAGATGTGGATCGAAGCGACCGCGGCAACGCAGGGCTGGCCCGCCGCGGCCGAAGTTTGCCGAACTAATTTCCATCGATTACCGCGCAACCCGGCCTCCTGGTGTGACGCCGCTTCGGTGTTGCTCTACGGAGGTGATACGTCTGGGTTTCAGCAGGTGGTCGCAAACGCCCTGACCCAGACCGCGACCACCACGAACGTGAGTGAGCAGACGCGGATCGCCGAAATCGTCGGACTTGCACCGTCCAGTCTCTCGGCCGAACAGCTCAAACAATGCGAGCGGTTGGTGAGGACGCTGGAGAGCGAAGCCGCGAGCGCGCCAACCAACCAACCATCTGTGCACTGCGCCATCGCCTCAGTGCAACTGCGGATCAACCGGTTCGACGATTGTCTGGCGCATCTGGAAGAGGAACTGGAAAGCCTGCAATCCGACCCCGCTCGGGCGCGTGTACATGTCCTGAAGGCGACCGCTTTCTGGAGGCTCCGTCGGTTCGAGGAAGCGCGACAGAGATTTGCAGAGGCCGAGGCTTTGATGAAACCGCGCCTCCTCGATGAGTTGCCCACGCGCGAAGGTTTTCTGAATCACGACGAACGCACTTACCTCATCCTCCGCCGCGAAGCCCAGGCGCTGCTTACCGGGAAAAATCCCAACTGAGGCGACCCGCGCCGAATCGATCCTGGGGTACTAACCGCAGGTGGTTTCTCCAAATTGCGCATTCTTGACGTTAGGCTCTTCGATTTCCGGAAGAAATTTGGCGGGTTTGGCCGGACAACTTCGTTGCTCCAGATGAAGGCCGAGTCCGCGCAGGCAACGGGACTGCGGCCCAACAAAAAAACGCGAATTATGAAAACACTTTGGTCAGTTCAACTGTTCCTCGTGGCCGGCATCTACCTGATCGCCCCACTCTCGACGAGCGCGGCAATCCGCTACGTCAACGTCAACAGCCTCAACCCGACTCCGCCCTACACCAATTGGGCCACGGCGGCCACCGTCATTCAAGACGCCGTCGATACAGCATTGCCTGGTGACGAAGTCGTGGTGACCAACGGCATTTATCTGACGGGCGGGCGGAGAGTGTCGGGCGTGTACGGGTTGTACACGACAAATGGGACGATTTTTGAAACGATGACGAACCGGGTGGAGGTGACGAAGCCGCTGACGGTGCGCAGTGCGAATGGGCCGCAAGTCACGATTATTCAAGGATACCAGGTGCCGGGCTTGACCAACGGTGACGGCGCAGCAAGGTGTGTTTATTTGACCAATGGCGCGGCACTGATTGGCTTCACGCTGCGGAACGGTGCGACCTATCGCGATAGTTATTGGTTCGCCGCGAGTGGGGGTGGCGTGTGCTGTGAGTCGTCCAACGCAGTCATTTCGAATTGCATTCTGCAGGGGAACTCGGCTTACCTCGGCGGCGGCGGGGTATACGGTGGCACGGTGAACAACTGCGCATTCAGAGCAAACGTGGCTCGTTGGGGAGGCGCCGCGCAAAGCACTCTGAACAACTGCATCCTCATCGACAACTCGGCGGAGGCCGGTGGCGGCACTTTCGCCAGTTCGCTGAACAATTGCACGCTTGCAGGCAACTCGGCATCTTCCAGTGGCGGCGGAGCCAGCTCTGGATGGTTGAAGAACTGTACCATCACGGGCAATTCGGCTGGTTTGTCCGGAGGCGGCGTTGCCTACTGCGCCCTCACCAACTGCATTGTGTATTACAACGAGGCGCTGGCCGGCGCAAATTGCAGCTCGGAGAACTTTCTGAGTTATTGTTGCACGACTCCGCTTCCGTCCAGTGGCGTCGGCAACATCAGCGCCGAACCGCAACTGGTGAGTGTCTCGCACATAGCCGCCGGTTCTCCGTGCCGCGGCGCCGGCGAGCCGGCCTCCGCGAGCGGAGTGGATTTTGACGGCGAGCCCTGGGCCAACCCGCCCTCCATCGGGTGCGACGAGTTTTACCGAGGCAACGACATCGGGCCGCTCATCGTGACCATCGGGGCAGCGTTCACGAACGTTGCGACCGGATTCGAAGCGACCTTCCTCGCGCAGATCACAGGGCATGCCAGTGCCAATCACTGGGAATTTGGCGACGGAACAATCCTGAGCAATCGACTCGTTGCCACTCACGCTTGGCCGACGCCGGGCGATTACACAGTCGTGCTGCGGGCCTACAACGAGACTTTTCCAAACGGAATCAGCGCGACAGTGACGGTTCACGTAGTGACGGCAGTGCATTACGTAAGAGCGGACAACAGTAACCCAGTCGCACCGTATGCCTCTTGGGCGACTGCGGCGACCAACATCCAGGATGCAGTGGATGCGGCCACGACCGGGGGAGTGGTGCTGGTCAGCAACGGCGTGTACCAGACTGGCGGACGCGCGGTGTCCGGGACTCTCACCAACCGCGTGGCGGTGACGAAGCCTCTTACCGTGCGCAGTGTGAATGGTCCCGAAGTGACCGTCATTGGCGGCTACCGCGTGCCGGGGACAACAAATGGAGACGGTGCGGTGCGGTGCGCTTATCTGGCAAAAGGAGCCGCGCTCTTCGGTTTCACGCTGACTAACGGGGCCACGAGTGATCGCGCTGATGTCGGGAATGGCGGCGGCGTCTGGTGCGATTCATCCACCACGATGGTGTCCAACTGCGTGTTCAGCGGCAATTCGGCTTTTGAGAGTGGCGGCGGAACGCGCGGCGGAACGCTGTTCAACTGTACGCTCCTGGGCAATTCGGCTGCGCGCGGGGGCGGGGCCTTCATGGCCACACTCAACGACTGCACTCTGATCAACAATTCTGCCAAAGAAGGCGGCGGCGCTTACGAAAGCACACTGAACAACTGCATGTTGACCGGCAATTCGGCCGAATTCGGCGGCGGGGCCTATAACGGGATACTAAACCATTGCACTGTCAGTGGCAATTCGGCGGCATCCGGCGGCGGCGCTTATTCCTTCGCACCTTTGACCGGTGGCGTGGCTGTTTTTTGGCCGCGCTCGGTGGTCCTCAACCATTGCATTGTGCGCCAAAACAGCGCGACCGTCGGTGGCGGAGTCCGTGGGGGCACACTAAACAACTGCGAGATCACGGGCAACTTGGCATCGGGTTCTGGCGGCGGGGCTTGGCGCAGCGGCCTGCACAATTGCATCTTGACCGGCAACTCGGCTGCCAACGGTGGCGGAGCTCACCAAAGCACGCTCTTCAATTGCACTCTGAGCGACAATTCTGCCGGGTACGGGGGCGGCGCCTACGACGGAACGCTCAACAACTGCCTGCTCACTGGTAATCTGGCAAATTCGGGAGGCGGGGTATATGGAGGCAGCCTGAACAACTGCACCGTCACCGGTAACTCGGCGACCACCAGCGGCGGCGGAGTCGTGGGGTTCCCGTATTTCTGTGCTAATCCGGAGGACGGTTGCTGCACTGAAGCAGGATGCACGTTCCCCGCTGGGAGCTTGAATAACTGCATCGTTTATGCGAACAGCGCTCCCGTCGCGGCCAATTTCAATTGGGACGCTGTTGTTAGTTATTCCTGCACAACGCCGCTCCCGGCGACCGGCGTCGGCAACATCACCAACGCACCGCTCTTTGTGGACGCCGCCTCAGGAAACTTTCGCCTGCAATCCAACTCGCCGTGCATCAACGCCGGCCGGAAATATTACGCGCCTGCCGGCCCAGATCTGGACGGCAATCCACGTATCGTGGGGGGCACGGTTGACATCGGCGCCTACGAATTCCAATTGCCCCAGTCCACGATTTCGTACGCCTGGCTCCAGCAATACGGCCTGCCCACCGACGGCTCAGCTGACCTCATCGACTCAGATGGCGACGGCCACAATAACTGGCAGGAGTGGAAAGCCTGGACCAATCCCACCAACGGTTTGTCCGTGCTCAAGCTGTTGGTGCCGCAACCAGGGGCGAACGGTGTCCGGGTAGTTTGGCAAAGCGCGAGTGGTCAAAGCTATTTTCTCGAACGCTCAACCAATGCCGGCGGATCGTTCACCCTGCTCCGAAGCAACATTCTCGGACAGGCCGGCACCACGAGCGTGACGGACACGAACACCATCGGCCCCGGAGCTTCCCTTTACCGCGTAGCAGTGCCGTGACGATGCAAAGCAATAGGCGAACGGTTTCCAGTTCGCCGTGATTTGAATTTCGACACCTCATCCGACTTCGCCACCTTCTCCCCGGTCGAGGCGGAGAAGGACTTTCAATACCGGTAGTGCTCCGGCTTGTATGGCCCTTCGACGGGCACGCCGAGGTAATCGGCCTGCTTCTTCGAGAGCTTGGTCAGCTTCACGCCGATGCGTTCGAGCTGCCGTCGGGGGATTGTGGCGAGCGTCTCGGGCAACTGCTGCTTTCGGTTTTCCTCGACTATTTTTCGATGACCTCCCGAAGTACGTTCGCTGCTTGCTCACATTGCTGCCGCGACACATCGAGGTGCGTGACAACTCGGAGCGTGCGCGGGCCGAAGGCGATGACGAGGACGCCCCGTTCCCTTGCACGAGTTACAACTGTCGGCGCGTCCGGCGCGTCTGTGGCGAGGCCGAAGACCAGAATGTTGGTTTGCACCGTGGCGAGGTCGAGTTGAATGCGTGAGCTGCCGGCAAGCTTGTCGGCAATCACGCGGGCATTCGCATGATCTTCGGCGAGGCGTTCGACGTGGTGATCCAGCGCGTAAACTCCGGCGGCGGCCAGGATTCCGACCTGGCGCATCGCGCCGCCGGACATTCTGCGGTAACGGACACAGCGGAGAATGGTTTCCTTGGACCCGGCCAGCACTGAACCGCCCGGCGCACCAAGCCCTTTCGACAGCGCCACCGACACCAGATCGAACGGCGCGGCCAACTGGGCCGGTGATTGGCCCGAAGCGACGGCGACATTCCACAAGCGCGCGCCGTCGAGGTATGTCGTGATCTCGCGTTCCTTGGCGGCGGCGCAAATCCGCACGACTTCGGTCTGGGGAAAAATGACTCCGCCAGCGCGGTTGTGGGTGTTCTCAATCGCGACCAACGTGGTAGGCGGATAGATGATGTGGCCACGCGGTTTCAGCGCGGCGAGAAATTGCTCCGCGGTGAAAGTGCCGCGCTCGCCGATCGGTGTGAATTGGACGCCGGCATTTGCTGCCGACGCACCCGTTTCGTGCCACACCGTGTGACATTCCCCAGTCACGATCACGTCGTCGCCAGGCCGCGTGAGCGCACGCAAAGCGACTTGATTTGCCATGGTGCCGGTCGGCAGCCACAAGGCCGCTTCCTTTCCTAGCAGAGCAGCGATGCGCTCCTGAAGCAGGTTCACCGTGGGATCTTCACCGAACTGGTCATCGCCCACCGGGGCGCGAGCCATCGCCTCGCGCATGGCCGGGCCTGGCCGGGTAACGGTGTCTGAACGCAGATCAATCATGGTTGAATGGCTGGGAGATTGCCACGGGCCGCGAGCTGGGCGCGAACCAAAAATGCGTTGTCAGTCTTCACGTCACGGCGGTGGGTTGGAAGCTCCTGCCGTTATCGGTTGTGTCCGACAGGTCCGACGATTCCGGCTAGTTGTGACTAGTCGCCCGATTGCTGAGAAAGTAATCTTGCGCGCGTGAATTCGCCCGAAAACTCCGACCCGCTGCTGTCGCATGGCGGTTACCGCAAGCTGCGGAGTTACAAGGTGGCGGAGGTGATGTATGACGCGACGGTGGTGTTTTGCCGGCTGTTCTTCGCGCAGGACAAGCGCATGACGGATCAAATGGTGCAAGCCGCGCGGAGCGGCGTGCGTAATATCAGCGAGGGCAGCGGCATGGCGGCCACGTCG
>CAZYYS010000020.1:0-30510 GCA_964651015.1 uncultured Verrucomicrobiota bacterium | reverse complement strand
CGTTTCGACGCTGCGTCATTATCTTTCGCTTCCCACTGCGCAGCCACATTTCGCCGAATCGTAGGCCAAGAAAGGCCCTTACGACAACCTTAAGTTGCGGTGATCGACCGCGATGAGCGCGACTTGGCACTACCACCATGATGTGGCCTCGAAGAGGCCAAACGTGAATAGCCACAGGTGAAACCTGCGGTTACCGGTGATCGAATTGGTACAGCCCTGACAGGGCTGAATGAATCTGGCGGCACCGGACCGTGGGTTTGCACCAGGTTTGCACCCACGGCTATTTGGGTTGCGTCCCATCGGGACGATGTTGGTGGTGCCAAGTTGCGATCAACCGCGATGGTTTTTCCAACTCCGTTTTCACCTTGCCGGAATGCGGGTCGGGATGGAACGCTTGCCGCCACCTGTTTTTTGCCATGAACCAGCACGCAAAAGTTGTTGTCACGGATTTTATCACGGAGCCACTCGATCACGAACGCCGTATTCTGGGTGATCTGGCTGAGGTGGTGGCGTTGAACGCGTTCGCGGAGGACGACCTGATCGGTAAAATTGAAGATGCCAGCGCGATCATGCTTTATCACCACATTGCGATCAGCGCCCAGACGGTGGAACGCCTCAAGCAATGCAAACTGATCGTTCGTTGCGGCGTGGGCTTTGATAACGTCGATCACGAGTTTGCCCGGCGCCGCGGAATTACCGTCGCCAACGTGCCAGACTACGGCACCGAGGACGTGGCAGACTCGGCCATCGGGATGATGTTGGCGTTGACGCGCGGAATTCATTACCTCAACAGCCGCCTGCGAAATCGTCAGGGGCCGTGGTTGTACACGCAAGTCCAGCCGGTTGCCCGATTGCGGGGCCGCGTGTTTGGCATTGTGGGCATCGGGCGCATTGGAACGGCAACGGCGCTGCGGGCCAGAGCGCTGGGCATGGACGTGGTGTATTACGATCCGTACGCGCCGCAGGGGCGGGACAAATCTCTCGGAGTGCGTTGCGTGGAAACCCTGGAGGAACTGCTCGGCCAGGCGCTCGTGGTCAGCTTGCATTGTCCGCTGACACCGGAAACGAAGCGCCTCATCAACCGCCAAACCCTGGCCCGGATGCAACCGGGATCGTTCCTGGTGAACACCGCCCGAGGCGGCGCGGTGGATGTTTTGGCTGTGCTGGACTCAGTAACGTCAGGGCATTTGCGCGGCGCCGCCATTGATGTCCTGGAAACGGAACCGCCACCGGATGACCATCCCTTGATCGTCGCGTGGCGCGATCCAAATCATCCGGCTCACGACCGGATCATCCTCAATCCCCACTCGGCGTTTTACTCGGAAGAAGGGCTGTTGGACATGCGGATCAAAGGCAGCCAAAACTGTCGGCGCGTGTTGCTTGGCCAGCAGCCGTACAACGTGGTGAATTGAAACAGGCTGGAAATGAACCGCGAAACGTGAAAAACCAAATTTCTATCAACCGGACTTTTCGTGAAGCACAGCGAACTGCATCCGCTTTCCCTCCAGACTGAGCGCGGGCTGGCACGGAAAACAGCTAGGCAGTTAACAACCGTCGCGTTTGTGTCAACAGTAAGGGGTGACCGCTCACGCTAATAGGCGACCCCTTTCCGATTCGGCCTGCCCACGCGACGTTAAGAGGGTCAATGGGCTTGAAACGCCTGAAAGTGTATGCAATACTTACCACGTATGAGCGACATCATGACAGTGCATGTAACCGAGCGCGGGCAAGCGGTAATGCCGTTGGACTGGCGCAAAGCGCATGGCTTGGCGGCGGGCGGACCGTGTGACGCGCGGGAGGTAAACGATGGCAAAGGCAGCCTCTTAATCACGCCCCGGCCCAAACGCAAAGGCGCCAAGGGATTGTTGTCATTCCTGGAGAAACAAACGGTGGCCTTCCCGCCCGTGAAGCGCCATACGCTCCCCAGCAAATGAGCTTCCTGCTGGATACGGACATCGTGTCCGCCTACAACAAACGCACCATTCCCGCCGCGTTGCGCGAATGGTTGCGCCTCAATGAAGGCGACAGTTTCATCAGCGTGTTGAGCCTCGCCGAAATGCGCCACGGGTTGCCCGGAGTGGACGATCCCGATCATCCGGTGATTTCGGAACGCCTGGCTCAAACGGAAATTCTGTTCATCGAATCGCTGGAAGGCTTGGACGTGGACACGTTGATTGAGTGGAAAAAACTTCTGGTGAAACTCAAGGGCATTAACCGCACGATGACCTGCGAAGATTCTTTACTGGCGGCAACGGCTCTCGCCAAGGGGCATGTCTTCGCCACGGCAAATACGAGGCACTTTGCTCCGGCCGAAAAGTTCGGGTTGAAAGTGGTTAATCCGCAGGAAACTTAAAAACACCCGGCCTTGCTGAAAACCCCCTGTCTCCAAATTTTGCGCTGCCGCAAGTGAGTTCCCAGCCGCCGCAGTTGGTACTCCCAAACTAAATTCCTATCAACCCGAACTCCGCAGTTGGTAGGGACGGCGCGCTGCGCCGTCCCCGCGCCGTAACAGGCGCGGAACGAATAAGAATGAACGCAGCCGACCGCTGAACGCGGTCGGGGACAGCGCAGCGCGCTGTCCCTACCTCCATTCTCCAAAGCGCTGTTTCGGAATTCGGGATCAATCCGTCTTTTCGTGAAGCACAGCGAACTGCATCCGCTTTCCCTCCAGACTGAGCGCGGGCTGGCAAGGAAAGAAGCTAGGCAGGTAACAACCGCCGCGTTTGTGTCAACCGTAAGGCGCCCTCTTTTACCTTTACGCTGGACTTCTTTGCGAGGGATGACGAGTTCACCAATGCGTGACATCGGCACTGAGTTTCAGCCTTTGAATGAGCGAATGGCCGTAAACGTGTCGAGTCCAAGCATATTTGCGGTATGACAAGAATGGGTGTTCGTCGTTTCGAGCCGGTGGAAAGAATTCGAATGTTATGCTTTGCGTCCCCAGCGTTCCTTGATCTCCCTCGCGCGCGCGCAGAGAACCGCTTTGATAATGCGTTGAGGAAGAAGCTCGTCAGGAGCGAAGCGAATCGTGCTCTGCGCGGTATCGTATCCCGCCAGTATCTCACCCAGAGCACCGAGAACGGTGCCGCTCCAGACGAAAAACCCTGAATGATGCTTGTTCGCTTGAAAACCCGCGAGCGGGTGACCGTCCAGCTTGAAAAGGGGCTTGCCGTAGCTGATGTGCTCGGTGGCTCTGGGTTGGAGCTTTGTGATCTGCGCACGAAGGTACTTTAGTGAAGGCCGATGAGTCACTGGGACGGCGTCGAGGTAGGCGTCGATGCCTTTGTCTTGCTTATTGGCCTTTGTCATAATCAGCCGATTGTATTGCAAACATCGCCCGGAGATCTACAGTTCGCTTATCTCCGAGGCGATGGGTTTCGGTTCCGACCGCGTGCCTCGTCGGAATTGCATGCGCAAATGACCGATGTGCGGGTTCACTTCTGTCCAGAAGGAAGCACGGTTATCATCCAAGCTACGCCGAAGCGATCTTGCACCATCCCAAAGCGGGCCGACCAGAAGGTTTTTGCCAGTGGCATCTGCACCTGCCCACCGTCTGAAAGAGCAGCGAAAACTCGATCGGCTTCGCTTTCGTTTGGGACCGAAAGCGACAGGGAAAATCCCCAGAAGCCGGGCTTTTCAGCAGAACAGCCGTCCGATGCCAACACGGTCGATTCTCCGATGCGAAAGCTGGTGTGCATTATTTTGTTCTCAAGACCCGGCGGTACCGTTTCAAGTTGGGGTGGCTGAGGGCTGTCCTTGAAACGCATCATCATCTCGACTTCAGCGCCGAGAGCCTTGCGGTAAAATTCGACGGCCTCCTCGCAGCGTCCGTTAAAAAAAAGATAGGGTTGAATGATTCGATTGTCCTTGTTTGTGCTCATAATGTTCAGTCGGTTACTGTCTTGCGACGTTTCTTCACCGGTCCAAAGTTTCCTCAAATGAGGAGGTGATGTTCCGTCATACTGTTAATCGTTTGGGCCGACCTAAAATCGACAATCCGAAATAAAAACATGGGTCCGCCCGGCTTTAGGCTGGCATCTCTGACAGACGGCGTTGAAGAAATCGACGCTCCGGCTCCTGCCGAGTAATTAGCAGAGCCCGTTCATAGGAGGATCGGGCCTCAGCAAATCTGCCCAATCTCCGGCACAAATCCGCCCGGGCCGAATGTGCGAGGTAGTAATCCGCTAAATCACCGCGCGCGAGAATGGCGTCTATTAAATGCAGACCTGACAAAGGACCGTCCCGCATCGCCACCGCGACGGCATGATTCAATTCGATTACCGGCGATGGTTCAGCCCGCGCCAGCAGTCCGTACAGCGCGGTGATCTGCGCCCAATCCGTCGCGGCCGCACTGGGCGCTTCAGTGTGCAGTGCGGCGATGGCTGCCTGGAGTGTGTAAAGGCCGAACCGTCGCGACGAGAACGCACGCTCTACCAGAGCCAATCCCTCCTCGATTTGATTGCGATTCCACAACGAGCGATCCTGGTCTTCCAGTAAGACAAGGTCGCCTGTCGCTGAGGTACGTGCAACTCGGCGTGATTCTTGGAGCAACATCAGCGCGAGGAGTCCAATCGCTTCTGGTTCGGGCAGTAATTCGACCAGTAGCCGCCCGAGGCGGATCGATTCCCTCGAAAGATCAGAGCGCGTAAGGATCGCACCCGACGACGCGGAATAGCCCTCGTTGAAGACCAGGTAAACCACTTTGAGCACGCTGTTTAATCGGTCGGACAGTTCGGCTGGCGCGGGCACCTGATAAGGAATGCCCGCCTCGCGAATCTTTGCCTTCGCGCGAACAATCCGCTGGGCGAGTGTCGGCGGAGGCGTGAGGAATGCCCGAGCAATTTCCTCCGTCGTAAGGCCGCAGACTTCACGCAGGGTGAGCGCTATCTGCGCCTCTGGTGAAAGCGCCGGATGGCAGCAGGTGAAAATGAGTCGAAGCCTGTCGTCTTCGAGTCCGGTGTCGTCGATCATCTCCGCTGGGCTGGGCATGGTTTCCGCCAACCTCTCTAAATTATCCACCGACTCGAAGCGTGCGCGGCGGCGCAAGGCATCAATCGCCTTGAATCGTCCTGTCGAGATTAGCCAGGCGCGCGGATTCTTGGGCACTCCACGTTCGGGCCACTGTTCGAGCGCCGCTTGAAACGCGTCATGCAGAGCTTCCTCAGCAAGATCAAAGTCTCCAAGCAGCCGAACCAGTGTGGCGAACACGCGGCGTGATGCAGTGCGGTAGAGGTTTTCCACCGCGCGGTGCACCGATTTATCTGTCTGCTCAATTTCCAGGAAGGCTCTCCATTCCTATTTTGGCTGCGACATCTCGTTGATGGGGCGGACCTCAATGCATCCCCAACGAGCGCCGGGAAAACGTGCCGCCACTTGGATGGCTTCGTTCAGATCGCGGGCTTCGATTAGAAAGTAGCCTCCCAATTGCTCCTTGGTTTCGGCAAAGGGTCCATCTGTCGTGAACGTCTTATCGTCGCGCACACGAACGGTCGTCGCCGCGCGTGTCGGTTGAAGGGTATTTCGGCCAAGCAAATGCCCGCTCCGCTGGATCGCCTCGAAAAAGTTTCGGCATTCGGCTACGCTCTTGTCGATTGCGTCCTGGGGGACGTTCTGTCCGGCTGTCTCTTCCAGGTACATCAAGCATAGGTATTTCATACAGGTTTCTAAAGATTCTGATTTCGTTTCACCCCATAGTCGAACGATTCCTGCCAAAATCGACATACCCACACCTTACTTTTAGCCACAAATGGACCGCCCTCGCGAGGCGTCACGCTGAAAACGGTTAGTAAAAGGGTCTTGTTGATCCAAGTTCAGGTCGGGTTGGTTGTCGGACTACGCGGCGCGCAGGATTTGTGTCAATCGTGAGGAGCGCCGCCCTTGGGGCGCTCCATCTTCCTTTAATGCGGTCCATAATTCAGCGTTTCTCATGTGAGAATCTCTTTCACCACGTGCCCATGCACATCCGTGAGACGGCGTTGGATTCCGTTGTGCTCGAAGGTCAGGGCTTCGTGATCGAGGCCGAGGAGATGCAGGATGGTGGCGTTGAGGTCGTGGATGGAGAGGATGTTTTGCACGGCTTTGCGCCCTAGTTCGTCGGTGACGCCGTGGCTGACACCGCGTTTCACGCCGGCGCCGGCCAGCCAGCAAGTGAACCCGTCGGGATTGTGGTCGCGGCCGTAGGAGCCTTTTTGAAACATCGGCATGCGACCGAATTCAGTACACCAGACGACGAGTGTTTCCTGGAGCAAACCGCGTTGCTGTAAGTCGCGTACGAGAGCCGCGGCGGGCTGATCCAGAATAGCCGCGTGTTTGTCGTATTGCTCTTTAAGCTTGTTGTGACCGTCCCAATTGAGTTCGCCGCCACTCGCGTAGGCGCCATTGAAGAGCTGCACGAATCTTACTCCGTGCTCGATGAGCCGCCGCGCGAGGATACAGTTCCGGGCAAACGCGGCCTTGATCGGATTCGAAGTGTCGTCGGCGCCGTAGCTTTTGAGGATGTGCGCAGGCTCGGTTGAGAGGTCGCTGATTTCCGGCACGCTCAATTGCATCCGGGCCGCGAGTTCGTAGCTGGCGATACGAGCAGCGAGGTTGCCGTCGTCAGGATGCCGTTCGAGATGACGTTGATTCATCCGTTGCAACAACGAACGCGCGGCGCGGTCACTGGCGGGAAGAACGCTGTCGGGTGGAACAAGGTTGCGCAACGGTTCTTTGGCGTTGAATGCCGTGCCTTGAAACTCAGCCGGGAGGAAACCAGCCCCCCAGTTGTTGACGCTGGCCTGCGGGATGCCGCGCGGATCAGGAATGGCCACGAACGCAGGCAGGTCCTGATTCTCGCTGCCGAGCGCATAACTGACCCACGCGCCGATGCTGGGAAAACCATCCGGTACAAATCCAGTGGAAAGAAAATTCTCGCCCGGCCCGTGAGTGTTGGTCTTGCTCGTGAGCGAATGAATGAACGCAACGTCGTCCACGAGTTGCGCGAGATGGGGTACGAGATCGGAGATCATCTTCCCACTCTGTCCGTAAGGCCGGAACTCATACTGCGATCGGGCGAGATTGCCGGCCGGACCTTGAAACGTGACCGGTGGACCACCGGCCAGCGGTTTGCCATCCTGCTTGATGAGTTCAGGCTTGTAGTCCCACGTCTCGAGCTGGCTGACGGCGCCAGCGCAAAAGATGACGAGAACATTACGCGCCTTCGCAGGATAGTGAGACGCACGCGGCGCGTACGGCCGGGCAGCGTCGATGACCGGACGTTGGGCCGCCAGCAGCCCGTCACGTCCCAGCAAACTGGTCAGCGCAATGGCCCCCAGCCCGGTGGCGGTGCGCGAAAGAAACTGCCGCCGATCCAGCAAGTATTGACCAACGGTGGACAGGTCTTCGGCGCGTGTGATTGCGGGCGATGGCTTCATGGCAGGAACAGAAATTCGTTGCTGTTAAAAAGCACACGGCACAATGTCGGTAGCCCATGCTCGCGCACCACCGGCTCGGCGTCGCTGAATTCGGCTGGATCCGGTTCCCGGCCCACCGCCAATTGATAGGCGCGGCTGATCTGTTTGCCGGCTTCACTACCAACCTCAGTTTGCACGCGCGTCGCGAAGGCCCCGGCTTCCTCGATTGCGAAACGGCTGTTGAACAAATTGAGCGCCTGTAATGGCGACGTGGAGGGACGGCGGCGCGGAGTGCTCTGCCCGGCGTCAGGACAGTCAAACGCACCGAAGACCGCGTCGCGTTCCATTCGCACCTTGTGCGCATAAACCATGCGCCGCAACCCATCGCCACTGAAGGTTTCCAAGGGAGGAAAACCATTCAGTCCTCCGCGCGAGCCAAACAGATTGAACCCCGGCCCGCCTGTTTTCAGATTTAGCCGGCCATTCACTAACAGCATGGAATCGCGGATCGTCTCCGCCTCCAGCCGACGCGAAGGGAAACGCCACAGCAACCGATCGTCAGCGTCGATGGCTTGAGCCGCACGGTCGATGCGACTGGATTGGCGATACGTTGCCGACAACAAGATGAGACGATGAACATGCTTTATCGACCACCCGGAACGGATGAACTCGCCAGCCAGCCAGTCGAGCAAAGCCGGATGCGAGGGCAATCCACCCGTGTGCCCAAAGTCACTCGCCGTTTCCACGAGTCCAATTCCAAAGTGCCCTTGCCAGATGCGGTTCACCATCACACGGGCAGTTAGCGGGTTCTCCGGGCTGGCGATCCACGAGGCCAGTGCCATGCGCCGTTCTTGCTCGGCAGCATCCGGCGGCAGCGTCAACGATCCCAACGTCGTGAGCACTGCGGGCGCGACGAATTCGCGCGGCTGTTCGGGATCACCACGATAGAGCACGTGCGTGATTTCGGCGTTGGTGAAGCTGCCGGCGTAAACCATCAGGCCGGCGGAAAGCGAAGATATCTCCGTCGCCAAGGATTTTTTCTCCGCCAGCAATCGCGTGGCCTCCTTCGCTTCGTTGGCGTCGAGTCCGGCTGTCGAAAAGGTCGCCGGCTTCTTGTCGCCGGCCACAAATTTCCGGCGATCCTGCGAACTGGCCGCCGTGCGCCACTCGCCCGAGTCATCCGCTACATCAATACGGTATTCCGTCGCGAGCCGGTCAGTAAATTTTTCTCCACGGTCACGGCCCCAGACGACGCGGTCGATTTTCTGCGGTTGCAAGAACTCCAGTTCAACCCAGCCGCGACCTTCTTCGTCCGAGATCCAACTGTGCGAATTGCCGTAACGTCCGTCATTGATGTGCTCCAACCGGTGCATCGGCGAATCGGGCAAAGTGCTGGATGCGGTGGCCTTCGTCCCGGCGCTGAACAAGGCAATGTTCCGCAGTTCCCGCTCGCTCGTGAAAACTTCCAGTTCGTCGAGACAAGGTTGGAGCGAAGTGCAGGCGGAAATAGTGAACCGCAGCCGCTTCGCCATCACCGGAGCGAAGCGATCCGTGGTCTTGCGGGGGTTCACGGCGGGACGCAGCGGTGCGACGGAAACGAGTGTCGTCATCGTATAAAGCGATGGCCCCGCTTCCAATGTATAGGCCGTGGCGAGACGGTCGGTAAATTTTTCCTCGCGATCCCGGCCCCAAATGATTTTACCGATCCGCATTTTCGCCGGCAGCTCAAAGAGCAACCAGCCGCCTCCCGCCTCGTCCGACATCCAGCTTCGGCTGTTGCCGTATTGTCCGTCGTTGATGTGTTCCAACCGGTGGTTGTCCGACGTGCGACTGCCGGAGGCAATGACCTTCGTGCCAAAACTGGCGAGAGCGACGTTGCGCGGCACGGCATCCGCCGTGAAAATCTCGAACTCATCCACACAAGGTTCAATGAGGCCGAGCGCGGGATGCAGATTTGCATCGTGAATCGCAAACCGCACAAACTTCGCCTCCAGCGGCGTAAAAATTTCCTCGTTGAGACGGGCGTTTGTTTCCCGTTGTGGCTTCGTCGTTACTTGCGCCGGCGGCTCAAATCGTTCGAGCGCTCGATCAATTTCCGTCACGCGCGCTTTCAATTCCTCAACCTTTTTCCGCCGAACATCGTTTGCTGGCGAACGCAGCGGACGTTCGCCATACTGAACGCCGGCGAAGAACGCCTGAAGCGCATAGTAATCACGTTGCGGGATGGGATCAAACTTGTGCTCGTGGCAGCGCGCGCAACCCACACTCAAACCAAGGTACGTCTGGCCGGTGGAACTGACGATCTCGCTCAATGAATCCTGCCGGGCCAGGCGTTTGGATACATCGTCCGCCCCAATTTGCCCGGGCAGCAATGCCGCAGCCGTTACCAAAAACCCCGTAGCCGCGTCCTCCCCCGAGGCGTCGCCGGCAAGCTGTTCGCGGATGAAGCGATCATACGGCCTGTCTTCGTTGAGCGCACGGATGACGTAGTCGCGATACGGCCAGGCGTTGGGCCGCTCGGTGTTCACCTCGAAGCCATCGGTGTCGGCGTAGCGCACCACGTCGAGCCAATGCTGCGCCCAGCGTTCGCCATACCGCGGCGAACCGAGCAAGCCGTCCACCACGCGTTCGTACGCATCGGGACGAGTGTCATTTTTGAATGCCATCACCTGCTCGGGTGTTGGTGGGAGGCCGACGACATCCAAGTAAACGCGTCGCAGCCACGTCAATCGATCTGCCTCCGGCGATGGCCGAAGTCCTTTCTGCTCCAATCGTTCGAGGATAAAATGATCAACGCCGTTGCGCGCCCACGTCCTGTCGCGCGCATCCGGCAGCGATGGATGCGCCAATGGTTTGAAAGCCCAATGGTCGTGGCCTTTGGCGACAGGGTGCGTCTCCTTTGTGCGCGAGTCGGTTTCACCCATCGTTGCGTTTCCACTCACCGCCACGACAAGCACCGTCACCAACCATATCGTAGAAGAACAAAAATTTTTCACCGGGCGAATTGTGCCAAACCATACCAACAAATGGTTTCGTTCGCAAAGAAAAGAAGCAGTTCAATCGGAAACCGAGATAGGATTTAGAGGAGAGGATTTAGGCAATGGAGAACGCGGGATTCGAGGGGCCGTAGGCGGAGCGCCTGTTCTCGTAGTTGGAACGATTCCATTGAGTGGGGAGCGCACGCAACTCGCGTGCGGTCGTCGCCGACCCGGCGACGACTTCCGTCCTCTGACTTGGGTCCGAACCTATCGGTGTCGCGTGGTTCTACATAGGAGTGTTCGGCGAGGCCGCCGAACACGGCAGGCCGGCGGCCGCGCTCCCCGGACTAACAGCATCTTTCCGGCTTAACTATACTTCCCATGATTACTCATGTGAATCACTTTCAGACTTCGAGATAGACCATCTAACCAATTTACCGCCGCAACGCCTCATCCAACTCACGCTCCAGCCGCATCATTTCCTGCCTCAACGCCGCCGCCATGCGATGCTTCGTTACATACACACAGGCGAGACTCACGCCGAGCGACTTAGTCACGTCTGCCGCCGGCCATTCTTTGAGCGCGTGCAAATCGAATATCTGAATTTGCTTCAGGCTAAACCTTGGCTTCAACCGCTCCAGCGCCGTCGTCAGCAGATTCTTGCGCCACTCGACCTCGAACAGCGCATCCAGATTGATCGCCGTCGGGTCCGGCACGCGGTTGATCGTCGCGGTACGGGCTGTGCCATCGGAAGGCAGGGCACTCATCTCGCCTGCCCCAGACAGGCAAGATGCCTGTCCTACTTTGCGTTTCTTGAACTGGTCTTTGATGCGCCACGAGGTTTGATTGAGTAACCACGTCTTGAACCGGCACATCTTGGGATCGTAACGGAATTCCGGCAAGTTTCGCGCCACTGCGATGGCCGTGTCTTGCACCACCTCGTCCGCCTCCGTGTCCGTCAGCCCGGCTTGGATGGCGAAATCGCGCACGAGTTTGCCATAGACACGATAAAACTCCAGCCAGCTTTCGTTATCGTCGCCCGACTTGAGTCGATTCAGCAGACTCGGCCGTGTTTGAATGGAAGAGTGTTCGTCGCTGGCCATTGTCATCATCCTACCGCTTCAACGCCGCCCGGCGGGAAAACTTACAGGAATAAGCGCACTATCGGAGTGGGAGGTATTCCACTCGATCACGGAAGTCCTCCGGCTCACAGACCTTCGCCATCATTTCCAAGTCCTGGACGCACCGGCCGATGGTCACACGCAATTGATGAGCGTAGATGATACCGGCGAAGGATCGTCCGCTGGTCTGGCGCGCCTGTGCTTCGCGCAGCAGGTCCTCGTCCCGACTAAACAGCACGCGACCGAGCGCGCGGGCGCGGTCGAGCAACGCGTCGTCGGGAAGCCTCGCCGTGCCGTCCTCTTGAGCGGTGAGCGCGTCAACGCCGCAACGCTTCAGCGCTCGTGTGACGGGAGCCGGCACATGCACATCCATGTAGAGCGCGACGCTCGCGCCCGCTTGCCAAGCCGGCGCAATCGTTGCCGCGCCGGAGAATCCTTCGCCTGCTCCACCTCGCCTTCCACGCGTCGTAAGCCCGCTTCGATCTCACGGTCAAACTCCGGCTGATGATCGAAGTAGTGCCCCAACGCAGCGTGGATTTGGGCCAGCGAAAGCTCCGGATGTTGATAGTGCATCTCCTCCGGGCTCCAACCGTAAGCTAAATGATCCAGGACGATTTCGATGACCTTGACTTGGTGTCATCCACCCATGCGCGACCTTCAGCGTCGATCCGGATGTGCGGTGCAGCAGCGACTTCTGGCATGATTCAACACTCGCAGGAACGCTCTCACGCGTCAATGGCTTCGTTTCTGGTTTTCTCCTCTGCTAATTTCTGTTTCATCACTCGTCTTGAACCGGCTCGACAAACTCGGGGTTCGGATGAAAGAAGCGTCGCCCCGTTCACTGCCCCTCACGCGCAACTTCAGCCGCCGCTCGCAACGCGATTTCAAGCTCCCGCTTTTTCATGAGCCTGCCGGATGGCGAGCCTTTCGCGATCACTCAGGGCGCCCGCAAACGGCGTGGATTGCCGGAGCCGCCGCGCCATCGGAGTATCGCTGATCAAGAAGGCGGCAATCTCGGTGCAAGTCAGCCGACGAAGAATCCGATCCCATTCCAAGAACACCGGCCGGATGCTTCGACTATCTCCAGCCATCCAGCGGTTAAGATTGCGGCGCGCGAGGACAAGCACGCCTGAATCGCGGCGGAGCTTGCTGGCGATGGCACGATCCTGGGCCGCGTTGATCCGATCAATGAGCCTGTGCGATTCTTGCTTCACCGCCCAAATATAGCGAACTCGAAGTCTTCACGAAATAATATTTGTAAGGATTCCCCAACCGCGGCGTTCAAGCGTTAGACAAGCACATATCAATTCCATCAAATGCAAAAAATGAAAACTAGATCAATCATTCTGGCCGTTGGCGTGCTCTTTGCGGCCGCCGTCACCAGCGTCGCCCAAACCACTTTCACCAAAATCACCACTGGCGACATCGTGACCGACCTGGGCTCCTATGTGTATGGTAGTTGGGCCGATTTCAATAACGACGGGTTGCTGGATTTGTTCGTCGCCAACTTCGCAACTCAGGTGGCACAGACGAATGCTTACTATTTGAATAGCGGGAACGTCGGTTTCAGCAAGATCACCCAAGGCCATCCAGTCCGGGATGCGGATTACCACGTTGGAGCCGCTGCGGGCGACTACGACAACGATGGTAATCTCGATTTGGTCGTCTCGGCGGGAGTTGCGTCGCCATCTGCGCGCCGGACGCTGCTTTACCACGGCAACGGTGATGGCAGTTTCAACCTGGTCAGCGGCGGCAGCGTGACCAACCAGCTTGGCTACTTTGGCCCCTGTTCCTGGGCAGACTATGACCGCGATGGATTCCTTGATCTGTTCGTGGCCGACCACGGCGCCAACGATAGCGGTGGCCGGAACCTGCTCTTTCACAACAACGGGGATGGGACGTTCAGCAAAGTCACTTCCGGAGATATCGTCACCGATATCAGCGTAGGTTACGATTGTCTGTGGTCGGACTACGATGACGACGGTTTTGTTGATTTGCTCGTTCTCAACAACGTAGATAACGCGGTGAACTTCCTCTACCACAACAATGGCAATGGCACATTCTCGCGCATTTCCACAAACGCCGTGGGTAGTGACCGATGGACTTCCGGCTCGCCAGGCGCCGCCTGGGGCGACTATAACAATGACGGATTCCAAGACCTCTTTGTTGCGGGAGATAATGGCACGAGCGACCGGCTCTACCCTAACCACGGGAACGGAACATTCACGGCGGTTGCCAATACGCCGATGGCCTCTCGGCCTGCGGGCACGCATTCCCTCGGCGGTTCCTGGGGCGACTACGATAACGACGGTTACCTGGACTTGCTGATCAAGACGGCTGATGGCAGCAACAGAATGTTTCGCAACAATGGTGACGGTACCTTCACCGAGATACTTGCGGGTGATCCGGTGACTGATAGTCAAGTCGATGTTAGCTGTTGGATCGGCGACTGGGTGGATTATGATAACGATGGGTTCTTGGACATATTTGTGAGTCGCTTGGGCGACGTTCCCGTTCCCAATCTCCTCTATCATAACGATGGCAACAGCAACGCGTGGCTGGAAGTAAAGTTGGTTGGTAGGGCGTCGAATCGCTCGGCCATAGGCGCCAAGGTGCGCGTGCAGGCCACCATCGGTGGCAAGACGTTCTGGCAAATGCGCGAGATTTGTGCCGGTGGAGGGCACGCCGCGCCACTCATTGCGCACTTCGGCTTGGGTGACGCCACCAACATCGACCAGATTCGAATTGAGTGGCCATCGGGCATTGTTCAGACGCTGGCCAATGTGTCGCCGAAACAACTTCTGACCGTGGTGGAACATCAAGCCAACATCATAACAGCACCGCAATTTGCGAGCGTCTCGCCGTCAACCAACGGCGTGATCGACCTTAGTGTGGCTGGTGACATCGGGTTGCTCCATGTGTTTGAGGCTTCCACAAACCTGGTGGATTGGACCTGGTTGGGAGTACGTTCAAATGCTACTGGCATCGTCCAATTCACGGATGCGAAAGCGACGAATTACACGAAACGCTTTTATCGAGTGTCGGTTCCTTGATCAACGCTTTGAGGAGAAGTGCTCAACGAAATCTGGTGAAAGAACCAAGATTGCTTAAGCTTCGGAATCAGCACCCAATCCATGCGCTACTTTACGAAAATCATGTTGCGATCTCGGAATGCACGGTGGGTTTGGCCCGGTCATCCAGCCAGCCTCGGTTTCAGTCTGATCGAGCTGTTGGTTGTCATTGCGATCATCGCGATTCTGGCGGGGCTGCTTTTGCCAGCGCTGGCGAAGGCAAAAGCAAAAGCGCAATCCACCTCCTGCTCGAATAATCTGAGGCAACTGCAACTCGGTTGGAAGCTTTACGAGAGCGACAATGATGACTTGTTTCCGCTCAACATCTCCCGCGTCATTGGCGGCCGAGCGCAAAGCGTATCCAATTCCTGGGTCCTCGGAAATGCGCAATACGACACGAACACAGCGGGCATCACCAACGGCAGCTTGTATCCCCATGTCCGCTCGGCGTCGGTGTATCACTGCCCAGCGGACAAGTCCGTGGTGAAAGGCAGCACAACCCTGCCGCGGAATCGGAGCTATGGCGTGGAGGGCTGGCTGGGCAGCAATTTTAACTTTGGTAACGGCTGGATTTGGCCCAATCCTTCTGATCTTCCCTCCCCTGGATATGTATTTAAGACCCGGGCTTCTTTGATCACCGATCCAGGCCCGTCCAGCGTGTTCGCTTTCATCGATGAACTGGAGCCGAGTATTGACGATGGAATCTTTGTCATCGGCATGATCGACTGGTTCGATCTTCCTGCGACACGCCATAACCAAGGTTGCAATCTTTCCTTTCTCGACGGCCATGCCGAATTTCGCCGGTGGAAAGCGCCCAAGTTGTTCAACGGCTTCCAAGGAACGGGTGCTCGTCCAGGCCCCGACGCTCAGGACAAAGCCTGGCTGACGAGCCGGCTTCCGACGAAATAATCGGCGGCGCCAAGGATTATTTTTGGCTCGGCGGCATGACTTTTCTGAAACCGATCTTGTCGAGCAGTTGTTTGAAGCGTGGCTCCTTATGGAGACCGTCCCAGTACTCATCTAAGAGTAGATAACTCAATGGAGAATCAATTTTCCCCTTTGTTGAGCTCGTGAATAGCGTGCGATTTCTCCAGCCAACCCAACGCGGCATTCGTATCTCCAAGCTGAATTTGACACACCGCCTTCCAGTAAAAGTTCCCATCTTTGTCGTTTGCCGTTTTGCTCCACTGTTCCTGCCAATAACCGCGCACTCCGTCAGTCTTATAGGCCTGCCGGAGTTGAGTGTACAGTTTCCTCGCTTCAGGTGGGTCGCCGCCTCCATGGACCTCGCCCATCTCCAGGCTGTCCATTGCGTTGGTATAATTTCCCAACGCCTGATAGGCGCGTCCGATGTAATAAAAGGCCCCGCCGTGGCGAGGCTCCCGATCCAGAGCCTTGAGTTCCCAAGCAATGGCATTGGTAAAGTCGCGTTCGACATAGTACGTCTGGCCGAGAACACGGTAAATAGTGACCTTTGAGGGCGCCAGCTTGAGAGCGGTTTCCAATTCGGCTCGTCCTTCAGATGGCCACCCCCATATGGTGAGCAGGAATCCGTGCCACGTGTGACCTAGTTCGTAGGTCGGATCGGCCTCGATCGCTTGTTCAGCGAACCGTTTGGCCTCTGGATAATTCCAATCAAACCAACTCATGATGGATCGCGCGCAGTACGTTGCAGCCAAGCGCGGAGACAGATCCTCCAACTTTTGCGCGACATTCCGCAGCTCCGGTTGGCCTGACTTCACATTGGGATGGCCTTCACGCAACAAGAGTTCCAACAAGCCGACATAAGGCCGTGCGAAATGCGAATCCAGTTCGATAGCCTTGTGGAAGTTCGTATAAGCTTTTGGAAAATCGGCGTAGAAATCGCCGCGAATAATGTTCAAACCTGATTGGCAAAGCGCGTTCGCTTCCATGTTTGTCGAAAGCTGTCCGTCGCTTGCAAAATCGGCGCGCACCAATTGACGACGCAGAAGTGGAACGCTGGCGGCAATGACTAGCACGACACCTAAAGCAACCGCCGCTTTCTCGAACAGCGCCCACCGGTACTGGAATGACCGCTGGCGTTTGACCGATTTGCCGCGTTGCAGCAGTTCCAAGTCGGCGTGCATTTCCTCTGCACTCCGGTAACGCTGATTCACATCATTCTGACAGGCTTTGAGAACGATTTCGTTGAGTTCGAAGACGAGCTTGGCATCGGGCCAGGCACGGAGGTCGGGCGGGAGTTGCGGGAGTTGCCGGCGGTCCAAACCGGTGACGGCTTCGTAAAGGACTTTACCCAGTGCGAAGATGTCGGCCTGCGGTGTGCCGGGGCCTTCGGGCGGAAGGTAACCTTCCGTGCCGACAATCGAGCGCGTGTCGCCGGCATCCGTCACCAACCCAATGTCCGCGAGCTTGGGCCGGCCGTTGACGAAAATCACGTTGGACGGTTTCACGTCGCGATGCACGAGACCATTCGCGTGCAGGTGGGCCAAGGCTTCGGTGAGTGCGAGGCCGAGTTCGAGGACGCGTTGAGCAGGCAGGCGGCCTTGCGCCAGATCGGTGCGGAGGGTGTGGGGCGCGTAGCTTTGAGTATCGAAGATGGAGGATGGAGGATGGCGAGTGGTACACTCGGAGGCTTTGCCATCTTCTATCTTCAATTGTCCATCTTCGCACTGCGGCTTCGCCGCATCCGCCAGTTCCATCACATAATAGAAATATCCCTGGGCCTCATTGCGTCCGATATGAAAGAGCGCCAGTTGGCCGGGGTGCTCGCGGGAGATTCGCTCAAAACGTTGGATGCCTTCAAACTCGCGTTGGAACGGGCGGTCCTCCTCAAACGTCGATCGGTGAACGATCTTCAAGGCGCGCAAGACACCCGTGGCGCTGCGCGCCAGCCACACTTCGCCATACGAACCTCCGCCAATCCGTCGGAGAAGTTCATAGTCCGGGATGACAGGAGCTTTGGTTTGGGGAGTTGAACTTCGCGAGACAACAGGCTGGCTGATATCGGAATTTTTCGCGGATATCGGCGCCGCTGCGGACGAGTCAGCAAGCTTCGATTCCACTCGCGCTCCAGAAGCCATGTCATCCCGCTCATTCATTGGGTCACCATTGACTTAACCATGCGAGCGGGCCGGTGTCGAGCCGACTCTCTCCAGCCGATTTTAGCCCGCCGTGACCGGTCCGTTTCTCCGGGCGACTGGCCAGAACGCATCTTGCCGCTGACTTGCCGCTGGTCTCGAAGGGACCAAACATGATTAGCCGCAGGTGAAACCTGTGGTAGAGTTGCGCAGATGAGTTCGGCCCTGCAAGGCCGGACAGGTATTGGACGAGGACCATAGGCCGAGGCCTATGGCTATTCATCTTAAGTCCCCCCGGGACTTTGGCTGGGAATGCCGAGGTGGGTTGATCAATCATCAATTACCAAGAAACGAATTGCGCGTTGCAATCACCGAGCCTTTTGCCTTCAATACCCAGCATGTTCCCTGTGGCGAATAAGGCTCGCCCGCCGTTGCTGCGATCCCGATTGGGCACGATGGCATTCACGCTGATCGAATTGCTGGTGGTCATCGCCATCATTGCGATCCTGGCCGGCATGCTCCTGCCGGCCTTGGCCCGCAGCAAGGCAAAAGGGCTTCAAATCAAATGCCTGAATAACGAGAAGCAAATCGGCCTGGCTTTCACCCTGTTTGCCGATGACAACCAGGATGTGTATCCGGTCACCAGCAGTTGGGACAACTTTGGTGGCACTTTGGGAAAGTCTGATGCCTACGGCGGGTTTACTGCGGAAACCAACCGGCCGCTAAACCAATATACCCGCAATATCGAAGTGTTCCGCTGCCCAAGTGACAAGGGAGATTCACTGTGGCCGCAATTCAAGACGGCCTGGGATTTGACCGGGAACAGTTATCGTACGCAGTGGGCCGGCAATTCGTTTCGCATCCTCCATGTAACAGGCGACTCGCTTTCCGCCGATGTTGGCAGGAGGCCGATTACCACCGCCACCATCAGCCGCAGTCCCGTGAACAAGATCATCGCGGGAGAAAATCCGTTCCATGGCAACCGGCTTAGTTCTGATTTCAAAAGCGTCTGGCATAATTTCAAGGGAAAGCGCGGCTACAACATGCTGTTTGGCGACGGCCATGCGGAGTTTTACAAGTTCTCGAAAGAGATGGATAACCCGGCGATAGCCGTTTTTACTTTTTCCCCGTCGGACTTCTCGTACCCCGACCCACATTATACCTGGTGGTAGGAGAGTCCAACCTGGACTCCAAGCTGATTGAAACGCCGAGCCGGGGCGATGGGGAGCACACGCCACTGGCGTGCTGTTTTCGGCGGCCCGCCGAAAACGTCGTAATCAAACGTTCGGCTCCGCTTTTGTGGGAGCAGAGGGGAAGCGAAGCATCCGGCGAGCCGCCGGCTTCCGCACGCGGGCCGCGTGCGCTCCCCATTTCCTATTCGAGCCTTGGCTTCCGGCAAGACGGAGCTACAAATTCGCCAGCCGCCGTGCGTTTTCCCTTCGGATGGCTCGCAGTTGCTCGTGCGTCAACGGTGACTCCTTCAATTTGAGCAGCGAGGACTCGAAGTAAAACAGCGGCGCGTAAGAGCCAAAGAGCACGCGATCCGTCGGCACTTGGGCGAGCAGGGTTCCGACGCCGCCCACGCCTTCAAGCATGGAAATCTCGACGTAAACTTCCCCTGCCCCGATCAAATCTTTGAGCGGCTGACCGCGAAGTTTACCCATCGCATTCAGCAACACCAGGCGAAGACCAAGTGTTTGTCTGACGAGATCAACAAGCGGCGCGGTGTCCACGGGTTCAACCCGCAGCAAGGGATGCATCATGCGCTCGTCTTCCATGATCAGCGCGAGTTGAACGATCAGGCGACGGTCGGTGGCAAGTCGAAGTAACCGCGCAAATTGGGGATCGTCGAGTTTGTAGCCGTGATAGTTGGGATGCAGACGGATGCCAGACATTCGGTATATTTCAGCGCAGCGGCGCAACTCCTCTTCCCAATCCGGCAACTTCGGATTGATGGAACCGAACGGCAAAAGCAGCCCGCGCCCATGCCGACGGCACTCGTCTGCAAGTCGAGCGTTCACTGAACCGATGTCCTTGTGCAACAGAGCATCGAAGCTGCCGGCCCACGCTTGTGTCACACCGTTGGAGCGAAGTTTTGCCACGAGCGCGGACGTGGCGTTGAACCGCTGGCGCCGCAACGGCCACCGGCCCAGGCTGATGTTAACCTCAATCAGTCCCGATTTTCCGTCCGCAGCTTGTGCTGCTTCGGCACTGCCAAGCGCGGCAGCGCCTGTTGCCAAAACGGCAACTTTGAGGAAGTCACGACGATTAAGTTCGGGGCGCGCAACGGTCCCGGTTGCTCCAGCCGGCGGCCCCGCCGCCCGGTTGTGCCGCTGGCTGCTCTCTCCGGGGAACGAACTTGAATCGATGCCGATTGCGTTCGGCGAGGACGCCGAACGCAGCACGCGGGCCGCGTGCGCTCCCCATCCAATAAACTGCCCGCTCACAGTTTCACGCCTTTCTCCTTCAGAATCGGGCGCAACAAGCGCTTCAGATTTTCGCCGAGAATGAGTCGTTTGGCGGACTCGGGGATTTCCGCACCGAGTACCTTCGCCAGTTGTGAGGCGAAGCTGCGCCCCCCGACATCACTGCCGTAGAGGATGCGTTCGACACCAAGTTCCCGCACGGCCATTTCAGTGAAGCCAGCTGTCGGATCACCGCCGCCCAGATCAGTGTAAATATTTTTGCGCGGTCGGATTGCGCGCAGGCCGATTTCCCAATCGCCGCCGGAGTGACCACAGATCAGCGTCGCGTGCGGATGTCGCGCGGCGAGTTCCGCCAGTTCCATCGGCGTGGATTCACCGGGCAGGTTGCCGGTAATTTTGAGCCACGTGTGTTGAAACACGACGGCCTTCAACTCGGTCGCGCGATTGATGATCGGGTCGAGTTCCGGTGTGTTGCAATGTTGCGCCACCCACAGTTTCACGCCGACCATGGGGCCGTCGCGAACACAGCGATTGAGTTCGTCGAGGCTGGCCTGCGTGTGCTTGGGGTTAAGATAAACGAAGCCGAAGGCGCGGCTAGGAAATGCGCGAATGGCGCGCAGCACCGCGTCGTTATCCTCGCGCAGTTTTTCCGGCGATGGATCGTAGCTCCACTCCATACCCATGAAGACGCACAGCCGCGCAACACCCATGCGGTCGGCGTATTCGAGCAGTTTGCCGAGTCGAGTTTCGGGTGTATTTCCCGGTACACCGGACAAGTGGCAATGGAGGTCCCAGATTTCCATCTGCGGCCCATCGTCTCGATTCAAGTCAAAGACCGCAAGGCGTGAAATTCTGCAAGATGAGAAATATCAAACTCATTTCGTTCACAACACCTTTGGAAGCAGAATTGGTGTTCGACGTTTCCCCAGCCGCCCTAGGCGGAATGAGCGCAAACGCTGTCAACGGCAGTTCATTGCTTCGCCGGCCTTTTGTCTCCAAACGCCCACAGATGCCCGGCGGTGCGAACGTAGAGAATATCACCCGCGATAGCCGGCGTAGCGCGGACGCTTTCGCCCAGTTTGTTCACCGCTACCACTTCGAGCGTGTCGCCGGCCCGCAAGGCCGCGAACGTGCCCGGCTCGTTCACTACGTAGATGTAACCGTTAGCGGCGATCGGTGAAGCCACAGATTGGCCGCCGATGCCAATACGCTCGCGGTCGAGCAGGCGTTTACCGGTCTTGGGTTCGATCACCGTCCACATGCCACCATCCCGGATGAAATGCACGCGCCCACGATAGAACAACGGCGACGGCATTTCAGAAAGGCCCTTGGTGGTTTCCCATTCCACATGGGTGTCGGTGCTGTCTTCTTTTCCGCCAGGCCGGATGCCAACGAAACGGTCGGCGTTGAACTTGTCCTTGGTGAAGGCTTCCGAAGCCTCCCACTCCGCCTTGGTGATAATCTTGTCTTTGTTCTCGTCCACAAACCAGCCCAGCATGTTGCGCATCGCAAAGCTGTTCCCCGGCACTTCCTTGGGAATTTCCTTGCGGATGTGCCAGGTCAGGTCTTTCGGAATTTCGTCCAACGCCAGTTGTCCGTCCTGGTTGGCGTCATACTGCATCAAGTTGCTCCACGTCATCATGGGGTCCGGCGCTTCGGACGGATCGCCTAAGCCGCTGCCGCCCACAAACAACATTCCGTCGCCGGCGACCGGAGTGGTGACAGCGGTGAAACCCCAGCCCTTCACCCACCACTTGGGTTCGCCACCGCTCAAACTGTAAGCCGCGACGCGTCCCTTGCCCTGCACCATGAGTTCTTCCTGGCCGTCATGCCGCCAAACCATCGGTGTGGAGTAACAAGCACCGGCAAGCGGACGCGGGGATTCCCATACGGTCTTACCGGTAGCGGGCGCGAGGGCAACAAGCTGCGCGTTGGTGCTGTCGCCGTCGCGTTGCAGAATGAGATGTCCGCCCGCGAGGATCGGCGAAGTCGCGGTGCCGTACATCGAAGGAAGCCGGTCGAAAGCCCGCCGCCAGACTTCCATGCCCTTGAAATCGTACGCCAGCAAACCAAACGAACCGAAATAGGCATACACGCGTTCACCGTCGGTGCAAGGCGTCGGTGCCGCCGGCGAACTAAAGGAGTGGCACGACTCGATCTTCTCGGCCGGCGCGACGCGGCGCCAAAGCTCGCGCCCGTTGCGCGCGTCGTAGGCCAGCGTGACCAACTGATTGCTCGCGAGTCCGGTCAGGAAGACGTGGTCGCCCCAGACGACCGGCGCGGAAAGTCCCGGCGGTAGCGCAGTTTTCCAAAGCAGATTGGTGTCTGGCCCAAAATGAATCGGCGGGTGCGCGTCGTCGGCCACGCCCGCGCCGTCCGGTCCGCGGAACTGCGGCCATTGCGGTGTCGCCGCCCAGAGCGCCGTGGTGGTGGCGAACCCGAGCGTGACATTCACCACGATGGTGGTGAACCTCGGTCCAATCGGTGCAGGTTTCGATTTCATGTTGATCAAGTTGGTCTGGATGCGTGTGAAAGTTTTACTGCGATCTGGAAAATGCCGACGGGTGAAAATGTAACGTCGCCTGCGGTTCATTAGTGGATACCCGTGTTAAAAGTAACTCAACCAGGCATCCTTGCGCCGGCGTTTTAGATCAGCAAACCAGCGGCACGGCGGGTAGAGCAGCAGCACCACCAAAATCCAGAGCAAATACACCACACCCAAACCATACCCGTATCCCTCCTTGTGGGGCGTGCCCAGAAACGAACCCAAGGGCGCCTGGATGTTGGGCCAGGCAATCGCCACGGCCAACAGGTGGATCAGCGGCGCATGCAACAAATAGTAGAACATCGGCACCCGACCAAAGGTGATGAACGGTTGCGTGAGTTTCCCCATGGGGCGGTCCGCCAACGAAATAAAGACAATCCCCGGACCGATGGTCATCAGCGCGTACAGCAACGATGGCGGGTACTTGGTGCAATCCAGAAATGACAGGCCGGTGAACAGCGCGGTCTGCTGATGCGCCCACGGTTTGGGATCACCATACATATTGATCGCGCGGAGAATCACGAACAAGGCGCACAACCCGAGGCCAAGTTTGAGCAGCAGCGGCCGTCGCCGATCGCGGTCCAACAGGAGAAGGGTGCCAAAACCATAACCGGCAGCCATAACACCCAGCCACGGGATCAAAGGGTAAGCAACGATGAATATTACGTTCGGACTCAATTGAATCGCCCCTTTCGAGATCAGCAATTTCCACAGGCCGGAAAGCGCGCCCAAGGTTTCGGGTTGGACGCGGTCACACAAGTTGTGCAGGGCGACGATGGCCACACCCATCAAGCCGACGATGTGAGCGGGAATGTAAACGAGCCCCGCCAGCACAATCATCGCGAAACCAATTGGCCAGAGGATCATCATGAAGTTGAAGTGGAAATCCCAGTTGAAGGCCCAGGAAAATCGAATCACGGTCATGTCGAGCAGGATCAGCCAGAGTCCCCGCGTCCACAGAAACCGGGAAAGTTCCGGCTTGGATTTCCCCCGGCTGGCCCCAAGAAACGCGCCGGTACCCGCGAGAAAAATAAAGATGGGCGCACAGTAGTGAGTGATCCAGCGCGTCAGGAACAGGATCGGGTTCGTGCGATTAAAGTCGAGCGGGTCGAAATCGGAAATCGTGAAAAAATCACGCACATGGTCGAGCGCCATCACCACCATGATAATGCCTCTCAGTAAATCAACCGAATCGAGGCGCGCCGCCTTCCCCGCGGCGCGGGGAACCTCACCGACCGTTTGAACTTCAGTGCCCTTCATTTGTAGCTCAAATTTTTCTTCACCTCGCCGGCAGGGATGCCGGCGCTCCCGAGGCGTGCTTCAGCAACTTCCCTACAGCCGCATGCCCATCCAACTCCGCGAGCATCAACGCGCTCTGGCGTTGATCTGGTTCTTGTAAACAATGCCGCCCTTCATCACAAAGGAAACCTGCTCCAGAGCGGTGACGTCTTGAATCGGATTCTTCGTGACGGCAATCAGGTCGGCAAATTTGCCGGGCGCAATGCTTCCCACTTTTTCGGACAGGCCCAGGACTCGGCTGCGTTCACCGTCGCGGCTTTGATGGCCTCGGCGGGCGGCATCCCATGCTTGACCATCAGCGGGAACTCCTCGGCGTTGCGTCCGTGTTTGGAGACGCCCGCGTCGGTGCCAAAGGCGATCTTCACCCCGCGCGGATACGCGCGGCGCAAGGATTCGCCCGTGACCTTGATGCGCCACTCGATCTTCTCGCGCACGGCCGGTTCGTAGGCGTTCGGATCCCTCTGCAACCGCTCGAGGTAACCGTTGATCGTCGAAAGGGTCGGCACGTAGTAAGCGCCGTGCTTGAGAAAAAGTTCGATGGCTTCATCGTCGAGCAGCGTGCCATGTTCGATCGAGTCCGCGCCGGCCTTGAGCGCGATGATGATTCCCTCCCGGCCATGGGCGTGGACCGCAACCTTTTTTCCATAAAGATGCGCGGTTTCCACCAAGGCGCGGGCTTCGTCTTCAAACATCTGCGGCCCGAGGCCCAGGCCCGCCCGACTGGTCACGCCCCCAGTGGTGGCGAACTTGATGACGTCCACTCCACGGCCAATCTGTTGACGCACCGCGCGCCGACAATCATCGGGGCCGTTGCAAGTGTTCCCGTGCCGATCGAGACCTTCGTGCAGTTCCTCGCGGAAGCCGAGCGTCGGATCCATATGGCCCGAGGTCGTGGAGATCGACGTGCCCGCATCGAGAATGCGCGGTCCGGGAAGCTTGCCGGCGGCGATGGCATCGCGCAGCGCGAGGGTGACACCGTCGCGATCGCCGAGATTGCGGACCGTGGTGAACCCGGCGTCGAGCGTCTTACGTGCATTCACTGCCGCTTCGTACGCGTGGAACGCGACCCCCTCGCTCACCGCTGTCACCACGGCGGCCACGCCCCCGCGATCCGAGGCCAGATGCACGTGGCAATCAATCAATCCTGGCAAGACCCACGCCTGGCTCAGATCCAAGATCGTCGCGCCCCTGGGAATCGTCACGTTGGCCTCGGCGCCGACGGACTGGATGGTGTCGCCTTGGACGAGGATGACCTGGCGCTCCAGAACTTCCCCGCGAACCACATCCAAGAAATGTCCCGCCTTGATCGCGATGTGATTGGTCGCAGCCGCGCCGCCTTCGGCCGCCAGCAGGCCGGAAAACAACATGGGCATGGCGAACGGCGACAGCCACGCCGCACTGGAGATGACCCCGCGGAGAAGTCGGCGGCGGGTAAGGAGTTTAATTTGATGGGACAATCGGTGATGCTTTTCGCCGAGGTTCATTTGTTCTTCGGTTGGAAGTTGGAGTCTGACGGGGTCGTTGGTCTTGTCAATTGCAACAGCTAACGGGTTTGGCCAACTCAAAGCAGGCGGTACCGCTTTGCTTGACTCAGGCGTCCTTGCGCTCGGTCTTGTCACGTTCTATGACAGGTTAAATCACTCCCCCGGCCATACCGGTCGGTGGCGTGGATTCTCGCCTTTGAAATCGCCGAGGCTCGACCAATAAAGCCGCTTGCCTAGGTCCACTTCCGCCACCACCACTTCGCCCCATTGCCTTGCCTGAGCGAGCACCTGCCCTTCGCGGTCATAAATCGCGGAGATCATCCAGTTGCTCTTGAGGTCGGTGTAGGTGCTACTGACAAGAAATACATGGTTTTCGCACGCGCGCGCAGCAGCAAGCATCGGGTTGCAGCCGGCAACCGGGAACGCAATTATTTCCGCACCGCGAATGCTCAATTGCCGCGCCGGCTCCGGGAAGAAACCGTCGTAGCAAATCATGATACCCACCTTGCCAAAACGCGTGTCGAACACGGGATACTCGTGGCCCGGCGCGACGCCTGCCTCGATCTCCGTGCGCGGCAGCGTGACCTTGCGATACTTGCCAATGAGTTTCCCGTCCGGCCCGATGAGCACGCCGGTGTTATAGACTAGATGTTTGTCGCGTTCGACGAGACCGGCAACGAGATAAACGCCGTGCTTGCGCGCTAGTTCGCCGAAGTAAACGGTGGATGGGCCGGGAATCGGCTCCGCAGCTTCAACGTAGGAGAGTCCGTTGCCGGTTTGCGTGAGGGTTTCGGGCAAAACTACGAGGTCGGCTTTTTGCTGTGCCGCTTCCTCGATGAAGCGATCAAACTGACGGCAACTGTCCATCGCGGTCTTCCCGCCTTTGGGGATGTAATGCACCGTCGCCAGGCGGACTTTTCGCGATGGCGGCGCCACGGTTTCCGTCAATGCAACTTCGCTCCACTCCACCTGTGCGCGCGGCGCCCAACGAAAATACAGTTCGACGATTGCCTGCGTCGCTTTCGACGGCACTTGATAAACATCGGAGACTTCCGTCCAACCTTTTGCGCCGGTGCTGCGATCCGGCGGATACTCCGGCTCGGCCATGGGGGAAACACCCGGCGCATAACTCTTGGCACCGGGCTCATCGTGATGCACTGGCCGGCCTTTGTCATCGCGCCAGAGAATGCGCACCAGCGCACTTCGGCGTGGCGAAGCCACATTCTCAAGTCGCCGCAGTGCGTGGAAGCGGTAGAATTGGCCACCCTTGACGGGGAATGGTTTCTCCCAGCGGCCTTCCAACCCCTCGCGCTGATCCGCGCGAATGATGAGGCTGCCATCGTGGTTAGGCCCGCCGTTCTTTTTCAAGATGAACTCCGGGCGGATTTCATCCCGTTGCGCAACGCCTTTCCAGCCGTCAGTTCCAAGATTTGACTCGTTGTCTTTTGCGGTCAGAAACACGCTGCTAACGAGCACAGCGGCCGCAACGAAGAAGCGAATTCCAATTTTCATCGTTTGACTCCGATCATCCTCATTTGCGAGTTGCCGTTGCAACAACAGCGGTTGGCAGAGAATAGCGCCACAGTTCGGCTTTCGAGCCGAAATACACCGCGTCATCCACCAGCGCAAACCCGCAGTTCACTTTGACCGGCGCCTCGCCGGTATGAACGAGTTCGCCCTTGTCAGGGTCAAGGACGTAAACCCCTTTCGAGGTGAGTCCGACCAGCTTCCCGTTGCGATGCTGCCCCAGTGAGATTTCCGCCTGCGCGCCGGGTAAAGCGATCGTTCTCACAACCTTCATTGCCAGCGGATCAAACTCGAAGAGTTTGTCGCCGACGGATGTGAACACTTTGCCGCGCGTCGCGAAAGTGGCGGGATATTTCGCTGCGCCCGACACCAGCGCAGTTTCGAAAACTTTACGCTTCTGTTTCGGATCGAACGCAAAAAACTTCGCCTCCTTTTCACTGGGCCGCGTGCCGCCGCCGCCGACAGTGGCGCTCCCGCCGAAGATCAAGCCGCTCTTGGGTTCCCAGGCCAGCGACACGATGCTTTGATTCGTAACAATATTCCGGTAATTCTCGATGGTTTTGTTTTGCCGCGGATCCCAAACACCCAGTGCGCCACCCAGTTGTCCGTAAGGCGGCTCGCTGCCGATGTAGAGCAAGTCCGCCGGCCCGCGAATCATCGCGCGTGGACGCAAATGGCCGTCACCCACGCCACCGAAAGAAACCGGATTGCAATCCGCTTCACTGCCGAACTTCCAGAACGGTTTGGCGGGATCGTAGAGATTCATCACCGAGCCGCCGTAGTAACAGAGGTAGAGTTTGTGCGAATGTTCCAGCATGGAATACACCGTGCGGCGACTCCCGACCTGAACTGTCACACGCCGGTAAAGCTTGCGGCGATCTTCAATCATCGAATAAACCTCGCCGCCAGGCATTGAACCCAGCGCCTCACTGATATTGGCGCTTGGATCGTAACGAAAAACTTCCAACGGCATTGCCGTGCTGCCATAGACACAGTTACTCGGCCCGACGCCCACCACAAAAATGTAATCGCCGGCCCCGGCGTACTTGAACGTGCGCGCGGTAACTTTTCCGGATTGCGGGTCTTTCAAGGAAAACGTGCCGCGTCCGAACTCGACAACTTCGCGGCCATCGCGGAGTTTCATCGAGGCCTTGGCGGGAGCGTTCTCAACAACGACGGCTTGCTCATCATCGAGTCGTGCCTGCTTGCTGCCGATCTGTGCGTAGGCATTTCCATCGGCGCCGCGCCAGACGGAAACCCCAGTCGCGCCATTCGGCGCGCGCAATTCTTCTGTCAGAATACTGCGATGCTTGCCCGTTGCCGGATCAAACGCCACAAGGTCGCCCTTCTCATAGCCGACGGCTACATAGACCTTCCCACTCGGCCCAATCGCGAGGCTGCGCGAATACATTTCCGTGGGATGCATCCGGCCGAGATCTTCCATTGCGTCGGTTTTCGGATCGAAGCTCACCAATTTCGCCTGCGGATACGTGCAAGCGTAGAGTTTGCCGTCCTTGCCGAGATCGTATTGCCAGAGGTACTCCTCGGTAGGCGACGGTTTGCCGACGACGACGATCCCCTTCTCCGGTTGCTTAGGATCAAAGCGCAGGACCAAACCGCCGTCCCAGGTGCCGAGATAGATTCTATCGTCCGGCCCGTTGATCAACGCCCACGCGCCCGGACCTTGCGGCGCGTTGAACTGCCGCGCCTCGCCGGTATCGGGATTCACCTGGACCAGAAACAACCGCCCGCTGATCTGGTTGAAATTGAAGTAGAGCGCCTCGCCACCTTTGCCGTCCGGCCCGACGATGCACCCCATCAAGCCGCCCTTGCGCACTGGAATCCCAACCGATTCAAACTTTCCGCCGTCAGTTTGCGCGGTGGCGAGACAGGTTGCGAAGCACAGAACAGTGAACCAGCAATATCGATGGGCGCTCATGGATGGGAGCATCCTGCCCGGCGGGCAAAGACCGGGCAAGTGAGAACTCGTCTTGAAATTCATCCCACCACGGGCAGGAATTCCGCCAGCAGAAAGGCGCCCGTGGCGTTCGCATCGGTGACGAGTTGCGGGATGCCGTTCTGCACGTCCAGTGAAGGACGATGAATGTGACCGGCGCAAATGCCGAGCAGGTTGGGAGTACTGAACACTTCCCGATGAAATGCCAGCGTAACTTCCGTGTGGCCCGACTTGGGCCAGCGCGGACGGCGCTCGAGTTCGAAGTTGCGATCCGTGGCCGCGCCCCATTGTGGGTGGCCGCAGCCATATCCGACCGACCGGCCCGGGGCGTAGAGTGGAATATGCACGAACAACACCAGCGGCCGGCCGGTTCGCACTTGCTCCCGGTAGAATTCCAGTTGCTCCGTTTGAATTTCGTAGTGCGAGTTGTCCAAGGCCACGAATCGCACGCCCTTGATTTCCCGCACGGCCATCAACGGATTCTGACCTTGATACAATGGGCGCAACCCCTTTTCGATCCAGGTCCGGCGCAGTTCACCCAGCGAGCCCTCCATCCCTTCGTAATGCCAGTCGTGGTTGCCGGCCACATACAGGTAAGGCAATCCCGCCCCGGCCAGTCGCTCTCCAATCCATTCCACCGCTGCTGGCGAGGGAAAACTCACGATGTCCCCGACCAACGCGACGAGATCAACCTTGGATACCTGCGCCTGACGCAAGGCTTCCACCAGGCCCGCCTCGGGGTTGGTTGGCTCGCCCGTTTTGAAGTGTCGCGTTTGATTGTACGCGCGGGCCATCCGCGCGCTGTATTGGCGGTAGGATTCGCCCCGCTCGTCATCGCGAAACAGGTGCGTATCCGCAATGACCATCACCTTGAACGGGGCCTGGCACGCGCGTGAAAAGAAGCGAACCTGGTTCTCATCCACAGCGAAGCCGCCCCGCACCGATTGCACCTTTGAATCCGGCAACGACTCATTGGCCCGGGCAGGAAAACTGGCGACCAGTGGCGCGCCAGATGCGGCTGCGGCCAGTGAATGAAGAAAACGTCGTCGTTTCATAGGCCTCAAAAAATATGTACGGAGCCAACTCGATGGCATACTCCGCTTCACATGGCGGCGCATGGGAGCGAAGTACAACAATGTCGCCCGATTGTCCAGACTGGTTGGTGATGTATTGTGGTCGCTTCGCACGATCCGCTCGAATACTTCACGCGACAGATTGCACCCCGCTGGGCGGTTCTGCTACCTTTCGGCTCACGATTGTCTGGTGAAGTGTGATGTTTGACGGGCGGTTGGCCTGGATCGCCTGCCAATGGTCGCATCGCTTCGCTCGACCGAAAACAGAATATGTCTGAAATTCCAAAAGCCTACGAGCTGGAGTCCGATGACTCGAAAAGAGTGACGCGAATTGCGCGAATTCTCAAGGATTGCCCGAAAG
Source organism: uncultured Verrucomicrobiota bacterium (assembly GCA_964651015.1). Lineage (GTDB taxonomy): Bacteria > Verrucomicrobiota > Verrucomicrobiia > Limisphaerales > PALSA-1396 > CAZYYS01. The sequence goes on along the minus strand of CAZYYS010000020.1, from coordinate 218 downwards.
GAAAATGAGCGAGTTGATATTCAAAGCGGAAGTGTTTCGGCTCATCGGTTTCTGCATGGAAATTCATCGGGAACTGGGCAAGGGGCACGATGAAATTATTTGCAAAGGCGCGTGGGCCAGTAGCTGTAGCGGGCAATTACGCCGCCAGCGATCTTTTCCAACACACTGTGGGACCAAGTTAATTGTGAGACCAAAGTTTTGGAAAAGAGGTTGACACA
>CAZYYS010000019.1:0-30512 GCA_964651015.1 uncultured Verrucomicrobiota bacterium | reverse complement strand
GTAACCTGTGTGCTGGCATTAAAGTGTTACCGATGTCCTGATACTGTGCCCACCCTGACCCTCTCCCCTTCTGAAGGGGAGAGGGAACAGGAACGTTTGCCGTTCGACATTCCTAAAGGCCCACGATTCGTCCGCAGCTTGGCAGCAATTCCCCCTCTCCCTTTCCGAAAGGGAGAGGGCCGGAGTGAGGGTTGGCGTTGTGCTCATGGCTGCTTTCAATTCGTTCTCGCGTTGTCTTGCTTCTCCATCTCCATCGTCACCACCGGCACACGCGGGTCTTTGGTCTTCCAGGTTTCCTTTATCCAAGCGTGCTGCGGATCATCGGCATTCGCGAGCGACTGGGCGCTGCCCGCCAGGAAATTCAAATAGTAAGTTGAATAACCGTGAGCAGCCGCGACCGGATGATAACCCTCCGGCACCAGCACGACGTCGTTATCTCGCGCCACAATCACTTCGTCGAGGCGGGAATCGGAAGTGTAAATACGTTGGATGGCGTAGCCTTCCGGGCGATCAAACTTGTAAAAGTAGGTTTCCTCAAGGTCGGCTTCGAGCAAATTGCCTGCGGTATCAACGCGGTGAACATCGTGCTTGTGCGGCGGATAGGAACTCCAGTTGCCGGACGGTGTGTAAACCTCCACAGCCACAAGCCGATGACAATCGAAGCCGGGCGGAATGAGAGAATTGATTTGTCGCGTGGCATTACCGCCACCGCGAATCTCTACTGCTACTTGATCGGGCTTCACGAGTTGCGGAGCGTGGTTTCCCTCCGACCGACACCAGCCGTAGGCGATGTCCAACTTTTCAGTGAGCGCTGTCACGGTGAATTCCGTTTCGAGTGGCAAATAAAGCGCGTAAGGCATCCCATGAAAAACGTCTGGTCGTCGGCCAATCCGCTGCCAGTTGCCGCGCGAGGATTCAACCGAGCACACGCCGCCCAACACGACCAAACCGTATTCATCAGTACCGGTATTGCACCGCCACATTTCACCTTTGCCTATCAACCGTGCACTGAAGTGCAGATGTTCCCAACCCGCACGTTCGGGCGTCACGCGGATATACTCACCTGATTGTGATTTTGGTTGCACGAGGAGTGGAGATGAGGCGGTCGGATTCATCATTCAGGAAGTCTTTAGTTCGGCGGGTGTTGCTTTGGATTGCCCAGCCGCACCGAGCAGCGCACATTTGGCCGCCACAAAATCCGCAAACGCTTCCATGTAGGTTTTCCCCGGCAGCATGAAATCGAATTCCTTTGGTCGTTGCTCGAAAAACTCCCGATGTACCCGTGTCCAGATCAGTCGGCCATCGGTGCCGATGTTGACCTTGGTGATGCCGGAGGAAATCGCGCGCGTCAGCTCATTCTCGGAAACACCGCTGGCCGACTGATCCAGGTTACCACCCGCTGCGTTGATTCGTTCCACTTCATTCAACGGAACAGCAGAGCCACCGTGCAACACAAGTGGAAATCCCGGCAGTCGTTTCTGAATCTCCGCGAGCCGATCCAAATGCAAACCCTGCTTGCCAGAAAACTTATAGGCTCCGTGACTCGTGCCAATGGCCACCGCGAGACTGTCGCACCCGGTGCGATGCACGAATTCTTCGGCCTGCGCCGGGTCGGTTAGAATCGCTTCCTTTGCATCCACACTCATCTCATCCTCGACCCCCTGCAGCAGCCCTAGCTCGGCTTCAACAGCGATGCCGTGATCATGCGCTTTCTCGACAACACGGCGGGTGATCGCCACGTTTTCATCGAACGGGTGATGGGACGCATCAATCATCACCGAGTTGTAATGGCCCGACTCAATTGCTTCGACGCAACTGGCCTCGTCTCCGTGGTCATGATGACAGGCGAAAACCGCGTCCGGATGAATCTCCGCCGCGGCTTGGAGCATTGATTCCAACATTTGTGGATGCGCGTAATTGCGAATGACGCGCGTAAACTGGACGATGAACGGCGCCTTAGCACGCGCGGCACCGCGAAACAAGCCGTGGACTTGCTCCATGTTGCAAACATTGAAAGCCCCCAACGCGTAATGCCCATAAGCAGCTTTGAGAAGGTCAATGGTGGCAAGGCGCATGCGGTCTTAGATGTTCAACTTTGTGGGACGCAGTTTGCGGAGACATCGCCCGCGTGACAAGCGCATTTAACAAAACTCCAAAATCACGTGTCGGCACGAAGTGAGAATTGATCGTTGACTGGTTGTGCGCGTAGAGTGCCGCCCGATTGAATCAATGAAGGATCGAACTTTGAAAACAGATACAAAATGAGGGCCGTAAGGTTGGTCGAGATTGGCCGGCGGTTGGAGGATCAGGAAGTTCCAGTGCCATCGCCGGGGCCAGACGATGTGCTGGTGAGTGTCAAAGCGGCAGGCATCTGTCATTCGGATGCCCATTACCGGTCGGGCAAATCACCCGTTGGCTCATTTCCGATAACGTTGGGTCATGAAGTCGCGGGAGTGGTGGAGCGCGTTGGCGTTGATGTTGGACGCCTCCGGGTCGGTGACCGGGTGTGCCTGCATTACTTGGTCACCTGCGGGCATTGCACTTGTTGCGAGCAGGGAAACGAACAGTTTTGTGGGACGGGCGCAATGATCGGCAAACACCGTGACGGTGGCTACGCGGAATTCATCATCGTTCCGGCGAGAAATGTTTTCCGATTGCCGGAGGAAATTCCATTCGATCAAGGCGCGATCATGATGTGTTCGTCGGCGACTTCGCTGCACGCGCTCAACAAATCCCGGCTTAAGCCCGGCGAATCGGTGGCGATATTTGGGGTTGGGGGACTTGGTGTGTCTGCCGTCCAGTTGGCGAAGGCTCTTGGCGCTCGGCAAATCTTTGCCGTGGACATAAGACCGGCAAAACTCGACGTGGCAAGACGATTGGGCGCGATTCCCATAAACGCCGCTCAGTCTGAGCCGTTGAGTGAGATCAAGCGTCTTTCGAGGGGCAAAGGAGTGGATGTGGCGCTGGAACTGATTGGCCTGCCGGCGACAATGAGTCAAGCGGTCCAGTCGCTGGCCATCAAAGGACGCGCGGCGCTGGCAGGCATCACGGACCAGAATTTTGAAGTTGCGCCGTATGGCGATCTGTTAAACAAGGAAGCGGAAATCATCGGGGTGTCGGATCATTTGGCAGCAGAACTTCCGTTGCTTATCGAACTGGTTCAGGAAGGAAAACTCAACCTCTCTGAAGCGATCACGCGTACGGTGCCACTGGAGGCAAACGCGATCAACGACACACTCGACCGGCTTGAACAGTTCGGGGATGAAGTGCGCGTGGTGATCGAACTTTAAGGGTTGGTTTTGCCGGACAATTGAACTCCGTCCATCGCCTTCAATTCCCACTTGTTCTCACGAAGCAGAAGTGTAATCGCGCCCGTTGTTCGCGTGTAAAATACTTGAATATTCTTTTTGCCGAGGCGGTCGCGCAGTTTTTGACTGGCGCGTCTGGGGGCGGGGAACTCCGAATCAGTGATAACCACGACGCGTGGTTGAATGGTGTCCAGAAGTGCATCGTGGAGAGGATCGCTGCCGGTGGGCAGGCCGGCGACGACGATGTCAGCGCGCAAGTCGGGCGCTTGTTCAAGCAACGTGTTCTGGCCGGAACGTCCCAAATCCGAGAGCAGCAGGACACGCGTTCCTTTAACATCGCCGAGTAACACCACGGAGTTATCGTCCGCCTGTGGAAAGCGATCATCTGCCTGCGGGTGCAGGACTTTCCACGGCCCGAGTTGATCGCCGCCGCTGACGGTTCGCAATCGGTCGCGGTCACGCTCAAGTGTTTCCAAAATGTTTCGGTAGGTTTGCGAGCGAAAACGAATGGAACTGGTCAAGATGCGCCGGGCGGAAAAGGCGCTGGCGACAAGTTCGGCGCCACCAATCTGGCGCAGATCGCCATGTGTCAAAAGGAATTGAGACAGATGATTGACGCCTTGTGATTGCAAGAAGGGCTGGACGATGAATTGGACGGCGTTGGTATTTCCGCAGTCGATGAGCAAGTCATCTTTGCGCCCAGGCGCATCGAAATAGGCGGCCTGCCCGCCGTTGAGCGGGAGAATTGTCAGGCGTGTCGTGGAACGTTCCAATTGCCAATGGATCAACCACACGCCTCCCAGAAGTGCCAGACTTGCAGCAACCCACATTCGCCATCGGGGTTTTGCCAACAGGCCGGCCATCAAACTGATAAGCAGCGCATAATAAAAGACGATCGCAATGGGGACAGGTGTGCCGATATAAAAGCAGCCGCCGGGCAAGTTGGCTGCCCACTCGCTGATGCGAATCATCAGGAGCATCCAAAACCAAGCGCCGTTATTGAATAACTCTGCGCAAGCGGGAAACCAGCCGCCGACCATCAGTCCGGCGAGATTGCTCGCCAGCGCCAGACTGCTTAAAGGGACAACCACTATGTTGGCCAGCAGGCTGACCGGCGTGAACAAGTGGAAGTAGTAAGCGATCAGAGGAATAGACCCAAGCCACGCGGCCAAGGAAGTCACCATGCTGGCGGTGAGGTAATAGATGGGCACGCCGAGCCAGCGTTGCCAGCGCGGGCGCAACTCGTCGGGTAACAAGGGGTCGGGTTGCAACCAGCGCTGTCGGATCTTTTCCAACACTGGCACAAAGAGGGCGAGGCTTAACACGACGAAGAAGGAGAGTTGGAAGCTGGCTTGAAAGAGTTGCTGCGGATCCCAGATCAAAATGATGAAAGCGGCCGCCGCCAGCGAATTCAGAAGATCGCTTGGTCGTTCCAGCGACCAGCCAGCAATGATGATCGTCATCATCACCGTGGAGCGAATCGCTGACGCCTGCCAGCCGGTCACGCCCGTGTAGAACCAGATCAAGGGGATGACTACGATCCCGCAGATTGCGCGCGGCACTTGAAGCACGCGCAACACGGCGACGAGAATCCCCGCGATCAATGCGATGTGCAGGCCGCTGATCGCAAAAATGTGCATGGTGCCAGACCGCATGAATGGCTCACTGACTTCGTCGGTGAGAGCGGTCTTCCAGCCCAGCGTCATTGCCCAAAGCAGACGGAGTGGTTCATCCTCCGTCGGTAAACCGAGGGCCAGTGTCCTTTTGGCCCAGTTCAGGAACCGGTCTGAAACTGGCGGGTTCACTGCTGTGCCGATCGGCGAGACAAGTTGCCAGTCATTTGGAGAAACAGCCTGTAACTGGTAATAGATTCCTTGTCTGCGCAAATAGGCGCAGTAATCGAACAATCCTTCAACCACTGCGCCTTTTGGAGTACGGAGAATGCCGGTTATTTCCACAATCTGTCCGCCGAAAAGGTTGGTGGGTAAAATGCCGGGAGTGCTGACCGCGACGCGACCGAAAGCCAGTTGCCAGGATTCCTTGTTGATTTGAAGTGCACGCACGTCGAGTTGCGCCAAGGATCGCCAGGACTCCTGATCGTTATGTTCATAGACACGTTGATAAGGGGTTTCGCACAGCTTGCCCCGTAGCGTGACATATTCGATTCGCTCGCCAATGACGATGCGCAGATCGACGGGCGAAATGATGGCGGTGCGGAGCGTCAAGTTCGTCCAACCGGCCAGTACGATCAACGGCCAGAGCAGGAAGAGTCGGGCCTTGGTCCACAACAGCGCACTAGCGGTGAGAGTAAATGCGACGGTGAAAAGACTGATCAGCGGCGGTTGGAAAATGTCGGCTAGTAACAAGCCGCCGCCGTAGAGCAATGCCACGATTGCGAGCGGCCGTTTCATCGGTCATTCCGGAAGTTTTCGCCATCGACGAATAAGCCACAGGATTACCAGGCCGATCAGGGCACCCGTGGTGTCAATGCAGACATCGATCACGGAACCTTGGCGGTTGGGTACGAATACCTGGTGCAATTCGTCGGTCGCCGCATACAATCCCGTCAGAAACAATACCGTGCGCGCTTCCGACCAATCCCAGCGACCGGCTGTGAGTTTCGTTGGTTTGTTTCGGGCGCGCCAAAGGAGAATGGCCAGGATGGCGTATTCGGTGCCATGGGCGCACTTGCGCACCACGAAGACAATGTCGCCCACCGTTGATTGTGGCAGATTTGGAAAAAGCCAGTGCACGATCGGCCCGATGATGCGCGAACTTCGTTGATTGGAAAGTTTATCGCCTGAAAAGGAAAAAATGACGACCATCCAAATGATGACCGGCAGCCAATATCTCACGAACGAACGCATCTGAAGCACACGGCATCAAAGCAAGCTCGTTCGGCGTGACGCAACCACAATCCTTATTCCGTTTGCCAATCCACGCCCTCTCAGGCAAATAAACGCGCCGCATGCGAAGTCTTTTAGTTACCCTCGCAGTAATCGCAATCGGGTCTTTTCTTGGTTGTCGGCACGCCACCGTCGTGTCGGTGACACAGCCTCTTGAACTCATCGCCCGGTTCCATTTTGTGGGCGGTGCACAGTTAACGTCGGGTACGAACGCCACCGGACTAAAGGAACTTTTGGCATTGCCTGCTTCAAAAGCGTTGCGTGAAGCCACGGTGACCAAACTCGCAAAGGCACCTTACGAGCTCGTGAAATTGCGTGCGACTGCTGGTGCGCCGGAACACGCCGCCCTCATTCGGCCGTTGCTGGAGGACCTGCTTGACGTTGAATCTTATGCGGAATTAAGGGGAGCGGCCAACCAGACACCGGAACTTGCCTGGGCAATTCAGTTGAGCGAAGCACGGGCGCAGGTGTGGAGCAGAAACCTCTCAACCGTGCTTTCAGAATGGACCGGAATTCGAACGAGATCGATCAAGCTCGTGGGATTCAAGGGCTGGGAATTGAAAAAGCATCACGAACCGAATTTGTTCCGATTGGTTCACGCTGGACAGTGGGTGGTGATCAGTTGCGGACAGGATCAACTCCCGTTGCAGACCGAGATTCTGCAGCGCATCAAGAGCCAATCACGCCCCATTCCGGTGGCCGGAGATTATTGGCTGACTGCTTGGACGGATTGGCCGCGGCTGTCGCAAAGGATTGGAAACCCTCTACCGTTCGAGCTGCCACAAACGCAACTAACCGTGTCTGGTGGCAGAATTGGTGTGCATACCAAAATGAGTTTGTCATTTTTGCATCCATTGAAATGGGATCTCGAGCCGTGGCAGATTCCGACCAATATCATCGGTGATTCGGTCGTTAGTTTCACAGCCGTGCGGGGGATTGCGCCCTGGTTAAGTAAACTAAAAGCCGCGCTCGATTTGGGGATCAATCCGGTGCCTAATCAGTTCTGCTCGTGGGCGGAATCACAAACCCCGTTTAGAACTTTCTTCGCGGTGCCAACTCAAAGCGCGAGCAATCTATTCACGCAGCTCGCTCCGCGGCTCATGTCGAGCGTTGACACCAATCTGGGGCTGCGTCATCTGGGACGCGCCAACTGGCAGACCAATGACAGCGAACTAGTGTGGCGGGGTCTGCCCCTCGTTGCTCCCTTTTTGCGGGGCATCCATGACAATGTCGGTGATTTTCTGGTTGCCGGCCTGATCCCGATTGCGATGAAGGAAAAGCCACCACTCCAAGAATTCCTGTCTCCGCTCGCGGGGCGCACGAACTTGGTTTATTACGATTGGGAGCGGAGCGCGGATCGTCTTCCGCAGATTCGCCTTTTGAACCAGGCGTATCGTCTGATTCTCAACCAACCGCAGAGGCGCGCGGACGCTCCCGGTTCTCAATGGCTGGATGTCCTGGCCTCGAAGCTTGGACCTGCGATCACCGAAGTCAGCCTTGTCAGATCAAATGAATTGTCGTTCGTGCGGGAATCAACGATTGGACTTACTGCTTTTGAGTTGGAGCGGTTCACCGCTTACCTGGACAGAAAAGACTTTCCGCTCTGCGGCTATCAATTGGCTTTCCATGCACCGGGGCAGGCCGTTAAAACTCCGACGACAAAGTAATCCAATCGTATGTTAAAACTTGGACTCAACATTGACCACGTCGCCACATTGCGCGAAGCCCGCTACCGCGGTCAGGCCTGCGGTGAGCCAGATCCAGTCGCCGCCGCGTTGATCGGGCAAGCGGCGGGCGCGCATGGCATCACCGTCCATTTGCGCGAAGACCGGCGGCATATCCAGGACCGCGACATCTGGAGGCTGCGCGAGGTGGTCACAACACGGCTGAATTTCGAAATGGCCAATGCGCCGGAGATTATTGCCATCTCGCTGAAACTGAAACCGGAGGTCGTCTGCCTCGTTCCCGAACGACGCCAGGAAGTGACGACCGAAGGCGGGCTCGACGTGGCGGGCAACTTGCAGGCGCTGTCAGACACGCGAAAGAAAATGAACGACGCGGGCATCGAGGTCAGCCTGTTCATTGCGCCGGACGCCGCGCAGATTGAAGCTTCCGCCCGCACCGGCGCGCAATTCATTGAACTTCACACCGGCGCGTTCGCGGAACACTTCGAAAATGAAAGTGAGCGCGAGCGTGAAATTCAGCGGTTGATCGCAGGCGCGAAGCAGGCTCATGCGCTGGGCCTGATGGTCAACGCCGGGCACGGATTGAACTACCAGAATACTTCTCACATTCACCGCGTCCCGCACCTGATCGAATTGAACACCGGTCACAGCATCATCAGCCGCGCCATCACGGTTGGCCTCGAAACCGCCGTCAAGGAAATGCTGAAGTTGATGGAGGGGTATGAAATGTCACCGCGTTGAATCGTTGAACCGTTATACCGCTCAATCGAGTGGCCGCTCAAACAGCTCACCGGTCCAATGATTTAACGATGTAACGATTCAACGGAGTAACGACTGACCATGATCCTCGGCACGGGCATTGACATCATCGAAGTGGAACGCATCCGGGCGTCTTTTGAGAAATTCGGAGAACGCTTCGTGAACCGCATCCTGCATCCCGCGGAAATCGCGTACTGCCTTACGCACAAGCAACCCGCGCCGTTTATCGCCGCGCGGTTCGCGGCCAAGGAAGCGATCTCAAAGGCCTTCGGCACAGGCATTGGCGCGCAACTGGGCTGGCACGACATGGAAGTTTGCCGCAAGGAATCCGGCGAACCATACGTCGTCCTTCACGGGAAAGGCGGGGAGCTGCTGGCCAAACGAAACGCGCGCGCCGTGCTCATCAGTCTGAGCCACACGCAAACCTACGCCACGGCGGTGGCCATTTTGGAATCGTAGCTGCCGGGCTAATGAAAAAAATTCCGGTGTGAGTATTGCAATCGCGGACTGTCGTTGGGGACTAAAGCATACAAATTCCGCCAGGTCAGGGAAAAACAGCGAAAGCACTGCGGCCTATCCTAGTAATCGACGGCGAATAGTTCCGCCTATCCTTTTGCACGTCACAACACTATTCTTGGCTTAAGTTTTTGTCCACCATTCCTTTTCGGGCCAAATGACCTTCAAACACGCATGAGCAAAGGCGGATGTCGTAATGATAGGAATCGTTCCGCGCGTTTCATCGCTTGCTTAAGGTAAAAATCATTCTGGTCAAAGCGTCCCATTTTCCCAATGCTACCGCGGCATTATGTTTACTGGGACCTACACAGCGATCGTTACTCCGTTCAAAAATGGAAAGCTTGATGCACGCGCTCTCGAACGCCTCATCAAGTTGCAAATCAAAGCGGGCGTGGATGGCATCGCCCCGGTCGGCACCACGGGCGAATCTCCTACGGTTGATTACGACGAGCACATTCAGATCATTGCGCTGGCAGTGAAGTTCGCTGCACGCAAAATCAAGGTGCTCGCCGGGACCGGCGGCAATTCCACCAGCGAAGCGATTTATCTCACTGAACAGGCGGAGAAAGTCGGTGCCGATGGTTCGTTGCAGGTCGCGCCGTATTACAACAAGCCGACTCAGGAAGGATTGTTCCAACACTTTCGCGCCGTCGCGCGGAAGACGAAGCTGCCCATCGTGCTTTACAGCATACCCGGACGTTGCGGGATCGAGATCGGTGTTGAGACGATGAAACGACTTGCGAGGGAATGCCGGAATGTCGTCGGTATCAAAGAGGCAGGGGGCAATCCTGATCGCGTGAGCCAGCTTCGCGAAGCGCTTGGGCCGCGATTTGAAATTCTCAGTGGCGACGATTCACTCACGCTGCCGTTCATGTCTGTCGGTGCACAGGGCGTTATCAGTGTGGCCTCGAACGTTATTCCCCGACAGGTTGCTCAAATGGTCAACGCATTCCGCCGAGGTCAACTCACGGCGGCGTTGAAGATTCACGAAAAATATTATCCACTGTTCAAAGATTTGTTCATCGAAACCAACCCAATCCCGGTGAAAGCAGCGCTGGCCATGATGAGACAAATCGAGGAAGAATATCGTTTGCCGCTCGTGCCTATGGCAGCGGCCAATCGCGAGAAACTGCGCAAAACGATGCGGGCTTGCGGCATTTTGAAATGAGTTGGAGTTCAAGCTTTAGCTTGTCCTGAACACACCAAAGCGGGAACTCCGACGTAAAGTCATGACCAAAATCATCATTAACGGATCGAAGGGGCGGATGGGCCGGACGTTGATTGCGTGTGCAGCCCACAACCCGGAGTTGCAGGTCGTCGGGCAAATTGATGTTGGCGACGACATTCAGTCCGTGATTGCACAGGGCGATGTGGTGATCGACTTCAGCTCGCACGACGCCACCGCCGGCACCGCTGCGCTTTGCGTGCAGCACAAGAAGGCAATGGTCATCGGCACAACCGGTCACTCGGACGCAGACAGGTCCCGCATCGCCGACTTCAAATCGCAAATTCCAATTGTGCTCGCTTCGAATTATTCCACCGGCGTCAACACGTTGTTTTGGTTGACGCGAAAAGCGGCGGAGATTCTTGGCGAAGGGTTTGACCTGGAAGTCGTGGAGATGCACCATCGATTGAAAAAGGACGCGCCGAGCGGTACTGCCAAGACATTGGCGGAAATCCTGGCCGAAGTGCGCCAGCAGCAGCTCAGCAAAGTAATACGGCATGGACGCGAGGGAATTGTCGGCGAGCGCACGGCTGCGGAAATTGGTATGCACTCATTGCGCGGCGGCGACGTGGTGGGCGATCACACGGTAATCTTTGCGACGAATGGTGAGCGGCTCGAATTGACGCACAAGGCTTCGAGCCGTGAGACGTTTGCCAACGGCGCATTGCGTGCCTCGCAGTGGGTCGTGAAACAAGGGCCCGGCCTGTACGACATGCAGAATGTGCTGGGTCTTAAATAATTTGTAGCAGCCGACGTGAGGAGGCTCTAATTGAAGGCATCGAGTAAGAGTATGAGCTTCCTTACGTCGGCTGCCACGAAAGTTTACGTGGCCCTCGGCTCCAACCTCGGAGATTCGCGTCAAATCATTCAGCGGGCGATGACGCGGTCGCAAGAACTGTCCCCACGACCTTTGCTCAAATCTTCCCTCTGGCAGACCACGCCGGTTGGTTGTCCGCCCGGTTCACCCCTGTTTGTGAATGCGGTTGTTGGTTTGATGCCACGCCTTGGGGAAACGCCAGAATCGTTGCTCGAAAAGCTGAAGGCGATTGAAAAGGAATTTGATCGTCAGACAAAAAAAATTCTGAATGAACCGCGCCCGCTCGACCTGGATTTGATCGCGTTCGGTGCCGAAAGACGTGCGACGGAGAAATTGACGTTGCCGCATCCTCGTGCTCATCAACGTCGCTTTGTTTTGCAACCGCTGAGTGAAATCGCGCCGGGTTTGATTTTGCCCGGACAAACCAAGTCCATTTCGGAATTGTTGGCTGAACTGCGCTCCGACGAGAACGTTACCCGCCTTTAGCTTGGTTCAGGATTTCAGTGCGTCCCGCAATTCCTGTTTATAGTCGCGGGTCGGCTCGCCGTAGCCTTCCTTTCGTTTGGCCAGAGCGGGAGCGATGATCTCGCGGCGAGGATCGATTTCTCGGCCGTAAAGAATTGGCCAAAGACGGCGACAGTTGTTCGCCAGGTCCTGGCCTTGCTCCTCGTTAAAGCTTGGCCGGAACAAATCTACTGCCATTTGCAATTCGGCAATCAACTCCGCTTCGGTGGGATGACCAGTTTTTTTCTTCACGACACGAAACGCCTCAATGTCCTTTTCTTCGAGCCGATTCAGCTTGGCGATGAGGATGTCGATCGGATGCGGGAAAACGAACGTGCAGTTGCCGACAGGGACGGATTGTGTGCGCCCGCGCCAGCGTGGGCTGGTGCGGAAATTCAGTTCGGAACAGACCTGGATGTAGGGGCGCCTTTGCTCGTCTCCCAAGCCCGCTTGTTTTACCCAGTCAGCGAGTTGTTCCTCGTCGCTGAAAAGGTCCACGTCACCGCTCAGGAGTCTAGGCTCAATGTTTATCTGCAACGGGGCGGAGCCAAAGAGAGTGATGCGAAAACTGCGTTCCTTTGGCAGCACGGCGACCAATGATTTCAAAATCCTACCAGCGGGGGTGTTCAGATTGAAATCACTGCTCCAACTCTTTTCAATCATAACTGTGCGGAGCTTTGAGCCAATGAATCGCCTGGTCAATCAGCCGATTCGTGACGCCGGGGTCTTGGGCGAGGCGCGCAGCCAGTGCGCGATCGCGGGGTGTCCACGGGCGGTGCTGTTTTTTCAAGAGCAGCCGTGCGGCGATCCGCGATTTTCTCCAACACTGATTGATTTTTGGCGCTGCAAATTTCATCGAACCAACCGTGGAACTCTATAACTCACATCGCTTCACGAAGCAATGCATTACCTGGCGCTCTTTGTTGACCGCTCGTACAAGTAGGACGCGTACCGATCCTGCGCACCGTATCGATGGTTAGCTATCAGATAACTTCGGCGCAGCCTCTTTGAGTTTTTCTTCAAGCCGGTCCCCGCGTGATTCAGCTTCACAAAACTGCCGCTAGGCCGGCGGTTGTGTCGTTCTTGGAGCTGGCGAACGGAAGAGGGCAAGGAACAACACCAATATTGTGCCCGCGAAAATCGCTGGTTTCGCCCAAAGCGGCTTCCATTCGATAGCCTTGAGTTCAGCGGTTCGTAGTTCGGATTTTTCCGCTTCCAGTTTCTTGATCTGCGTCTCCAAGGCTGGCTTTTCAGTCGCGCTGGCTGCGGCAAGTTTTTCCGTGAGTTGGCTGATCTCGGCGCTTTTGGCCTGGAGCTGTGTTGCGAAAGCTTTTGAGGCAGCCGGCGTGTGTTGCGCTTCGATGTTTCCCGCTACCTTCGCGCCGATGGCCATGCCCAAACCCAGCGTGAACAACACCAACAGGCCTTGCGCTTGGGCTCGGACTTGCTTGGGCGCCACCTGGTCGGTGTAAATCTGGCCGGTCACAAAAAAGAAGTCATAACAGATTCCGTGCAACAAGATGCCAAAGATAATCATCCAGCGCACTTGATCCGGTGCGCCAACGGCAAACAGTCCATAGCGCGTCACCCACGCGAGCATGCCGACGGCAAGCATCCATTTGACGCCGAGGCGGGCGAAGAAGAACGGCATCACCAACATAAAAAAGATTTCTGACATCTGACCGTAACTCATGGTTTGGCCGATCGGCAGTCCCGCCATTTCGACGATGCGACTTGTGATCTGGTAATAGAACGCCAGCGGAATGCAGATCAGCATCGACGACACCAGAAAGATCAAATAGGACGGATTCTTGAGCATCACCAGCGCGTCCAAACCAATTATCTGACTTATGCGGACCGGACCGGTCGCGGATGGCGGTGTATGCGGCAATACGAAACTGAATAATCCCAGCAGCACGCCGGCGCCGACTGTGAGGTAGAACATGCCGATGTTCGTGTCGAATTTAAGTTGAGTGATTGCTAGGCCCGCTGCGATCCAGCCAATGGTGCCCAGCACGCGGATGCCGGGAAACTCCTTCTCAGGATTGGTCATGCACTTCATGGCGATGGTATTCGTCAGCGCAAGGGTTGGGAAATACGTGAGCATGTGACCGAAAAAGATCAAATTGATCGTGGAAGGCGATGGGTTTGCAGATTTCATCACGGTGATGGCCGCGAACATCAGTGCCGCCCCAGCCAGGTGCATCACGCCAAGGACTATTTGCGCGGGGAAAAATCGATCGGCGATCATGCCCACAAAAAAGGGGGCGATCATGCCCGCAATCGGACCGACCGAATACATGGTGCCGAAATCCTCGGCTTTGAACCCAATCGTTGAAAGATAATTTGGTCCAGTTACATACCACGCCCCCCAAATGAAGAATTGGAGAAACATCATTACGGAAAGTTTGGTGCGGATCGCGTTGTTCATAGGTTGATTTTTTGCGAAGTTACGGAAAACGACGGCCTTGTGGCAAGCACGGAGAAATAATCGAAGATTGACGTCTGCTCGTCGAGGGTTCGTAGCGACTCTGTGCGACGCCATACCCACTGTCGCATCTCGACTCCGGCTGAGCGACTGGGTAGGTTTGATACATGCGAATCGCATTCAAAGAGTGGGCGATCATTGTTGATGCGCTGGGCCGGGGTGAGCAGATCATCATTTTCCGCAAAGGTGGCATCAGTGAAGGGCGCGGTGGATTTCGACCCGAGCATTCGCAATTCTTATTGTTCCCAACTCGATTCCATCAACAGCGGGAATCAGTTCTTCCTGAGGCGGCAGCTCGTTTTGACCAAATCGCCGCGAACTTTCCAGATCCGTCCAAATTGTGCGTGGAATTCTACGCCGAAATCGCCTTGGTCCAGCGGCTTGATTCGCTGGCCGCCGCGCACCGATTGCGTGGACAGCACTTCTGGCGGGACGAAGTCGTCGCGCAGCGATTTGATTGGGGAAGAGACAGGAGCATCCACGCGCTGGCAGTCCGAGTGCATCGGTTGCCCAAAATGATCGAGTTGCCGATGTTGCCGGCGTATGGCGGTTGCAAATCGTGGGTGGAACTGGAACAAGATGTTGCGACGGCAGGTGCGAAGCCGGTTTTGTCCGACGAAATATTCGCGGAGAAGCTAAACCAGTTTCACACCGCGCTGGAGATTACCGCAACAGCCTGAGATGAACCAGCCGCATTTGATTCTGGCTTCGGCTTCGCCGCGTCGCGCCGAGTTGATGTGTCAGTTGCAGCGGGACTTCAGCGTCGTCGCCACCGAAGTTCCGGAAATCCATCAGGAGCATTTGACCGCGACGGAGATTTCGCAGATCAATGCCTATCGCAAAGCGCGTTCCGTGGCGAAAAAGTTTCCCGATGCCCTCGTGCTCGGCGCTGACACCTTGGTTTACCTGGGCACCCAACTATTCGGCAAACCAGCCAACCTCGCCGAGGCACAGCGGATGTTGACGCAATTGCAAGGCCGGACGCATCAAGTGATCACCGGCGTCTGTTTGATTCACCTTCGCCATCATCGCCAAAGAGTCTTTGCCGAGAGCACGGACGTCACGTTTCATCCACTGAGCTTCGAACAAATTAGTGATTACCTCGGGCGCATCGACGCGCTTGATAAAGCGGGGGCATACGCCATTCAGGAGCACGGCCACTTGATCGTGGAAACCATCTCCGGCTCGTTCAGCAACGTGGTCGGACTGCCTGTCGAAAGAGTTCGGATGGAGCTGGCACTCTGGGAACGCGCGACGTAGGTGTTTCATTCATGAGTTCGCCACGGAAGATTCAAAGCGCCACGCGTCCGACGCGCATTGACAACGGCCACACGATTTGGCGGGGGGAATTTACGTCACCCCAAGCGCGCTCCAAGTCGGCGGCCAGTGGTTCGAGCGGGTTGCAACCGTTGGCTTTGATGTAACGGTTTGTTGCGGACCAGGTGCTGAAGTAACCGAGCAATTGTTCCAGCGTCCAATTCGTCTCCATGCGAAATGTCGGCGCCGCGATCTCGGTGAAGGGAAGCGGAATCGTGCGATAACCTTCCTCCACGAGCTTGCGTTCTGGGGGCCAGTATGGGCCGACGGTGTTCGCGTAATAATCCAGCGCGAATCGGTTCACTTCGTCGCCTTCCACGACTATGACGCCATAGGCCCACGCGGCGAATACGCCGCTTGGAGTCAACACGCGTTTTAATTCGGCGTAGAATCGGTCGAAATCAAACCAGTGCAACGCCTGCGCCACGGTGACGAGCGCGATGGAGTTGTCCGGCAACCCGCTTTGCTCGGCGGGCGCGACGCGATACTCAACCTTTGGATGCGGTGTGGCTGAGGCGATTTGTTCCTTGCTGGCGTCAGTGGCGATGATTTTGTCGAAGCGCGCGGCAAGATCGAGCGTGGCCTGGCCGTTGCCGCAGGCACAATCCCAGACGACCGACTGCGACGGGACCAATGTGGCGAGGTAATCGAACAACGCCGCCGGATAATGCGGTCGGAAATCTGCGTAACGATTTGCCACGCCGGAAAAGTGATCGTGAAAGGGTGGGTTCACGGATTTTCATATAACCGCCCGGCATGAAAAAGGCGAACGGAACGCCCGACGGCCTGATCCTTCAACTTGAGCATCTGGTCGAGCGTGATGATAATAGAGCCAGCCGGTCGTGCTGCAATCGCACAAGATCCGATGCCTGGCAAAGCAAACGCTAAGTTCCAGCTAGCCACTTTTCCATCACTCCAGACCTGTTCACGGGAGAGTACGAAGCCTCGCGCCACAACGTAAATAGGGGTTCGAGTTGCCGTCGAGCGACATAATCGTTTCGGGTTTGGTCGAGTAACTTGCCAATTAGCGCCTTCGTGGGTGCGTCTTCCTCTGAGCTAAAGAGCGTCACAGCGGTAACGACGCCATCGAAATACCACGAGGGCATGTCCGTTTTGTAACTCTCAACAATCTTTCCGAGCAAGTGTGAGAAATCGGAACGCGCATCAGGATGGAAGATGGTAACGAAGAGTGCTGCACAGCGAATCTCGTGTGATTCATCTGAAACGGGGAGCTTCGAAGCGTCATCGATCATCTTGCCGACTATATCGTTCACGCGATTTACCTTCGCCAGCGTCTCACCCATTTCCTGACGCAAGCTCCGCAGAAGAGCGCGGACCAGCCGGGGCAGCAATACGTTGTCTTCAGGAAGATGAACGGGAAAGGGGTGAAACTCAGTGATCCAAAACAATTCGTCATCTTCTGGTGACAGAATTGCGGCATTGCGGAAAGCGTTCCGAAGGTCGGCTTCTCTTTCGGGCATCATTACGAGGAGTTTACCCCATACTGCGGGATTGGACGCCAAAGTTGTGTCGTCCCGAACGACCTCATCGACGAGAATCTTGATTCCCGGCGATGTAGCGAGTGCCATTGGAGTTTTCCCCACCTGCCGCCACAAATTATTTGAGAACAAGTGGAGCGCAATCTTGGGATAGTCGCTCACGAGTTTTGGCAACTGTTCTAAGGTGCACTGGTCGCTTGTCCGCATGAAATCCACATGCGGATGGATTCTCCGACCAGCAATTGTGTGACTTTGAGCGAGCGCTTGAGCACCACGATTGTCCAGTTGCTTCAACTCAGTGATCTGGCTGCTAATTGGGCGACGAAAATCAATCGGCAAATGGGCCTTGAGGTTTTCGGAAACTGCGGGAATACACTTTTCGACTTCAGGAGTAAGAAACTCCTGAAGTCCGCGAAAGTCGTCTGGTCGTTTGCTCCGCGACCAACGCAATATTCGATAAGCAAATCGAGAAATGCCGGAGACTTTCGACGTGCTTTCGCTCAAGTGACTGGCCCAGGCACCGACAGCGGTCGAATTCATCATCCAGTCGTGGAGATATCGCACCGCGCGGACGAGTCCGTAATCGACGCTCTGTCGTTCTTCCTGGCTGTACATCGGAAAACGACGCCCAATCGAGAATTCCAGCAATTCGCTTTGGTGGACTGTCAGACCGAGTTGTTGCATTGCAATTAGCCGCAACTTTTGAGTGTCGGCTCCAAGCAAATGGCTTGCAGCCTCGATACCGCTGGATGAAAGTTTTGCCCAATCCTCGCGGAGCAACAGTTTGATGACGCAGCGCAGAAACCAATCTGCGGGCGTTCGATACCGTTCGTGAAAAGAGTGATCGCCGCCCGAATGGAGGATTCCGCAGATTACAGTGCTTGCGTACTCAGCGGGTGAATCCATTAGATAATTCATCACGTTAGGAACTCGGTGGTCGTCGCTCGGAAGGACGTGTGCCAGCGTTAACATCGCTCCCACATTTTCCGTTCGATCCGCTTCGTTTAATCTTTCAGTCAAGAAGTTTAATTGCCATTCGCGCGAGTTCGTTTGGTGTGGAGCGATTGCAACCGTCAAACTGCGGATGTCAGTGAGGCCGGTGAGAGGCTCCAATGTGGCGCGAAAGCGTTGGCGATGGCGTCTATCTTGTTCCAGAACACCCTCTTGCAAAAGGCGAGCGCTGATGAGAGCGCCGCGTGCCAGGCGGCGATGCAAGAGTCGCAAACTTGGCGTTTCATCGCCTTCGTTGAGACGACGCAAAACCTCAACTGCGACTGCCATCTCGGTTTGTCTGTCGTTCTCAACGAGTGCGCTGAACAAAAAGTGCATTACTTCGCGCCAATGAGCATCCCCAGCGATCAATTCAATGCGACTTCGCAATTCTTCCGCATTAACACTCTCGTACAGAAACTCCGCCGCGAAGAATTCTTGTAATGGCCGAATGTCAAACCGCAGATGGTTGCCATCATCGGGTGTACTCACCAGTACAAGGCGGTCAGTAGTAGCGCGCATCAATACCGCCACAGTCTTGTCCTGGTCGCTTTCTACCATTTGCCGAACCGCCTCCTCAGCGAGACTCTTGAATTCCGATTTTGCGAGATGTGTTTGAGCGCCCTTACTCGTTTCAGCACGGGAGTGAAGGACGAAACCAAGCCGGTTGTGCAAGGTCTTTAGGAGCTTTTCGTCTTCTCGGAGGAGTTTCGCGAGCGGTTGATCCGGAAAGTTTTTGTTCGCTTCGCGGCGTTTGATTACTTGGTAAAAGTTATTGAAAAGCTGCCAACGGCGATCCGGTGGTTTTGCGCCGTCGCGAACAACGACGGCCATAATGTGGGACTGAAGAGGAGTCGTCATTAACTCGCGGACAGATGGCGTTTTGATCGCCTCGCTCAAGACTTTGTAGGCGTGAGCTCCTTCATCTTGTGACCTGCCGAGTTCCACAACTGGTTTCGCGCACGCAAGGGCACGCTCCGGGGGGAGGTTGGTCAATTCAATTGTTGGCCCATCTATGT
Source organism: uncultured Verrucomicrobiota bacterium (assembly GCA_964651015.1). Taxonomy (GTDB): domain Bacteria; phylum Verrucomicrobiota; class Verrucomicrobiia; order Limisphaerales; family PALSA-1396; genus CAZYYS01. The sequence goes on along the minus strand of CAZYYS010000019.1, from coordinate 11,479 downwards.
CAGCGAATTGCCCGGAATAGCCTTGAGGTCGAGATGTGCAGATAGCTAGAACATCGGCATCACACTCGACGACAACATCGTCTAGGAAGTGCCGCACTTCCAAAGCCACGATATCTTTGACGTCTTGGGGAACTTCGTCTAGTCCATCAAACACTACGAACCAACTGCGCGTCGTCAGACACCGCTTCAGTAATCCAGCTTCAACCTTTTGCTCCACACCAGCACTGAGCCGGACAGCCAAATATGTTAAAATTCCCTTTGGCTGCTCTCTCCCTCGTTGTGTCGAACGATGTCCGAGCCACTGTGCGTACTCCTTGAGATCAATGGTTATTGGAATTCGCGGCACGCTTGGCCAAAACCCATCGCGTATAGCACGATCTCGCACTTCTGTAGCCTCTGTTCTCTGCGATGGAGTGACGGACGGGCCATCCGGTTGCAGAATCAGCACCGCCCGTTGAAGCTGGCAGAAAAATTGCCCGATCGTGGACTTGCCTTGACCCGGCCCGCCCTTGATGAACCATACCCGCGCTCGCGACGGATACCGCCTCCAGCACTGCCATTCCGGAGTGTTAGGAATAGTCGAATCGATGCGGTGATACTTGCTCGCGGAAGAAAGTAACGTTCGAATTGCGAGGTCTTCAAGGCCGTGTTCTTTGGCTTGGAATGGAAGGTCAATAAACAGCTTGTGAATGCCTGGTCGCGTGTCGGCATCCGACCCGGCTTGATCCAGCTTCGTGAACTTTTGCTCATCGAATTGGCGTACCACTAGACATCGGATCACGTTTTCAACATCCGCACGGTCGTCTCGTAAACGCTCGTAAATGGCGGTGAGCACGTGACCTGGCGTGAGGAAGTGTCCATATTGCTCTGCAACCTGAGGATAATCCGCAAGGAGGGACAGAATTTTTTGCCCACCCCAAATGTGAAACTTGGTCTTCAGTTTCGGTCGGGCTTTTGCGACGACTCGGCGCGCTTTCTCGAATGCTCCGGTCATAGGCACACCACTGGGATCGACGTTCGTTGCAACAATCCAGTTATCCGGCCACTTGCGTGGCGAATTATTTTCCTCAAATGCCTTTATCTCAGCCCGGACCTGCTCCACAAGCCACGCCTGAGGATCTTTTGATAGATGGGGTTTATGGAATTTTGACTGGATGTACCACGTGCCAGTCCATCGGGTAGTGGCGCTCGGATAAGGAGCGTCACCCTCGAATAAACCATCGCGTCCCCCATCTGCACCTGGACCGAATGTCGTGTGTCCCGCCCCGAGGACCCGTAAAGCTAATGAGTTGACTAAGTGTTCGAAGGAATGCGCGTCAAGTTGGGTTAGGTCGTAAGATTGAGGCATGAAATTAGTGTACAGAACTCGATAGCGCAGTCGAGCCAAAAGCAAAAAAAAGCGAACGGTTTCCCGTTCGGCTTTCGCGATTTCAGATTTTAAGTCCGCTTGGTCGCGGCAGTGTGCAGCCTAAACCTTCAAAACCTCTCTCGCTTCCGCCATGCCCGGGGCGGGGCGGCCATATTCGCTGGCGGTGACGCGGGCGAGCGCCACAAGTTGACGCCAACGGAAGGCGGAGCGGGTGGCAGCGAATTCTTCCGTCACGGTGCGGTAATATTTCTCGGCGTGGAGAGCGCCGTCTTCGCTCACGGCGTAGCGCAATAGCAGGTCGAACACCGGTCGCGGCGCATGTCCAAGTTCGCCGTAACGGTGTACGATGGCCGCGGCGTGGGCCTGGAGGTTTTGGCGGATGGCGTCGTCGGCTTCGCGCAGGAGCGCGTCGGCCGCGGTGGATTTGACCCTATCGAGTTGCCATTGGACAGGCAGCGGCGACCAGTTCTGGAAATCACCGCCACGTTGCGTGCGGTCGAGGGCGACTTGATACGCGCCGAGGATCAGGCAGGCGAACGTATTTCGGGAATTGCTGACGCGGGCCAGATTGCGCCAGGCGTTGGCGGAATCGCAGGCATGAACGCCGATGCTGTCGCCGTGTACGCTCCCGACCGGTTTGCCCGGTGATTCTGCGCGCGGTGGACGGCCCTGATCGCGGAGGACAAGTTGGTTGGCTGCGAGTGAGATCGCTTCAGCGATGGCATTGGGCGCAAAGCCCTCGGCGAGCGCGGTCGCCGCAGCTTCGGCGGCTTGTTCGGGCGAGGATTTGAAGAACGTCTGGCTGAGTTCATCAACCCATTTGTCTTCGGCAGCCTGAGTGCCGGGTGTTCGACCCAGGAGTTTGTGTTGTTCAAGCATCTTCGGCAGTAGCGTGCGCGGTGCGGTATCCGCACCGGTCTGTTGCCAGGACTCGGCCTTTACGCAATAGCGGACGGATTGGCGCAAGAGTGTGTGGGCCTGCTCTTTGCCGATGAGGTCGAGCAAGTCCCAAGCGCGATACGGCAGGACGACGCGGTGCACTTCGGTGTGCTCCTGCACGGTGTAGAGCAGTTGATTGAGGGCGTCATCGGCGCTGAGTTGCGCGAGCGTGGCGAAGGTTCGCTCGGCTTCGTTCACGTCTTTGCGGTGGACGGCTTCGCGGAGGAGTTCATTGCCAGGGAGAGCCTCAGAGAGCGTCGCGGGTTTGACCTGATGCAAGACTTCTTCTTTGCGCCCGCCGTTTTCCTGAATGCGATTGGTGTTCCGGTAAAGAACTTTGAAGACTGGCAGTGGCTGAAGCGCATCGGGAAGTTCACGTGACATGTGCAGCGACGGCCCGAGCGCCATGACCGTGTGGAAGCCCACATAGTCTTCGCCGCCGAAAGTGCGGGCATTGGCGAGCGCGCCCGCCGCGACGAGGCGGCTCAGCGCGGTGCCGGATTTAAGTTTGTCGGCGAGGACAGGTAACAGCTTGTTTACAGGCGTTTCTTGCATGAGACGCACAAGTGGTTCGAGCGAGCCGAAGTCGAGCGCGTCAGACGCATCAGCGGCAAACGCGGGCGCGAGTCCGAGTTCGGTCGCTATACCGTAACCGACACTGGCGACCAACATGCCGCGACCGACATCAGCGAGGAATTCACGACGGGTGTGTGCAGTTTTCATTTCTTGTCCTCCGTGGTTGGACGTTCTTTGGGCCATGCTGAAACAATCGGCCTGCATGCAGGCAGCGTCAAGCCCGTTCTTAAAGGCTGCTTTGGACAGCCGGGGATAACGCAATTGACCCTTGGGGAGAAAAGAGCTTTCATCTGTCTGGCAAATGTATGGACTCCCAGAAACCCACACTCGATGAGTTGCGTATTGAACGCGGCAACAGACCCGGATCGAGTTCGCGGATCTGGTCGGTTGGTATTGTTTTTTTTATTGTGGTTGTCGCGGCGGTACTGGTCTGGTGGCTGATGCGACCCAAGGCCATCGAAGTGCGCACGGTGTTTGCGCGCGACATTGCCAGTGCCGGCGGAGAGCGAACGGTTTTGAACGCGTCAGGTTACGTAACAGCGCGGCGGGCGGCGACAGTTTCCTCCAAGATCACCGGCAAAGTCGTCGAGGTGCTGATTGAAGAGGGCATGAAGGTCAAAGAAGGCCAGGTGGTGGCACGCTTGGACGACACGAACGTCAAAGCAAACCTGAATGTAGCGCAGGCCCAGTTGGAATCGGCGGAAACAGGTGTGGAAGAAACCCGCGCGCAGCTCAAGCAGGCGGAGCTCGAATTCAAACGGACTACCGAACTGGCTAAGCGCAACATCGCGTCCCAAGCCGACTTTGATCGAGCGGAGTCGGAGGCAAAAACGTTGCAAGCCCGTCTGGCGCGACAGGAGCGTGACGTCAAGGTGGCTCAAAGCCAGGTGGCTATGTGGCAGCAGCAGATGGAGGACTTGATCATTCGCGCGCCGTTTGGCGGCATCGTCACCACCAAGAACGCGCAACCGGGAGAAATGATTTCACCAGTTTCGGCGGGCGGCGGTTTCACACGCACGGGTATCGGCACCGTTGTGGACATGGGCTCGCTCGAAATTGAAATTGACGTGAACGAGAGCTTCATCAATCGGGTCGAGCCCGGCCAGCCGGTCGAAGCCACGCTCGACGCTTATCCTGATTGGAAAATTCCGTGCAAGGTCATCGCCATCATTCCGACAGCCGACCGCCAGAAGGCGACTGTCAAAGTCCGCGTCGGTTTCGACAAATTGGAGTCGCGCATCCTGCCCGAAATGGCGGCGAAGGTTGCGTTTCGCGGTGCTGCAAACGCGACGGGCGCAGCCGCCCGGGCCGTGGTTGTGCCAAGAAGCGCGGTGCAAAATCAGGATGGACGCGACATCGTATTCGTGATTCAAAATAGCCGTGCCGAACGCCGCGCCGTCACGGTCAGCGGCGCGCAGAACGACGAAGTGACGCTAGCCGCCGGCGTGTCGTCGGGAGAGAAAATCATCCTGGGCGCGCCGAAGGATTTGAAAGACGGAGCAGCGGTCAGAGAAAAGAAGTCATGAACGAAAACAGAACCAACAATGGCACGCTTGTCCGGGTCGAAAATGTTGAAAAGGTTTTCCATCGCGGTTCGGAAGACATCCACGTACTGTCCAACCTGAATCTGCACGTTCCCACCGGCGAATTTCTGGCGCTGATGGGGCCGTCGGGTTCGGGCAAATCGACATTGCTCAATCTGATCGGCGGCCTGGATCGTGCGACCCGGGGATCTGTGGCGATCGGTGGCGAACGCATCGATGAAATGTCCGACCGGCAGCTTGCGGCTTGGCGGGCGCGGCACGTGGGGTTGATTTTCCAGTTTTACAATCTGCTTCCGGTTCTTAATGCAGAGCGAAACGTTGAACTGCCTCTGTTGTTGACGCACCTTTCCAAGGCCGAACGAAGAAAACACGTTGAGACTGCACTGGCGGTGGTCGGCCTGTCGCATCGCGCCAAGCACTATCCGCGCACGCTCTCCGGCGGCGAGCAACAACGCGTCGGCATCGCCCGCGCCATCGTCACCGACCCAACCATTTTGCTCTGCGACGAACCGGCGATCTGGACCGGAAATCAGGCGACGAAATCCTGAGCCTGCTGCAGGCGCTTAACCGCGAGCAGGGTAAAACCATCATCATGGTCACGCACGATCCGCACGCTTCGGCGCGCGCGACGCGAACCGTGTACCTGGACAAAGGCCAGCTCTCGACCACGAAACCGGAATGAAATTCTTCTACTTCGTCTGGTGCAATTTGAAGCGACGCAAGCTGCGTACCCTGTTGACGCTGCTCTCGGTTTTTATCGCCTTCGTATTGTACGGTCTGCTGTGCGCAGTCAAGGAAGCTTTCACCGCCGGTGTCACGATGGCGGGTGCGGACCGGCTTGTAGTGCGGCACAAGGTTTCCTTGATCATGGCGCTGCCGACGTCGTACGGTCCTCGCATGGAACGCATTCCCGGCGTGACTTCCGCAGTCGCCTTCACGTGGTTCAATGGCATCTACAAGAACGAGCCCAAGAATTTTTTCGGCACTTTCCCCGTCGAGCCGGAACCGTTTCTGGCCATGTTCCCTGAGTACACGTTGCCGGAGGAACAGAAACAGGCGTGGCTCAAGACACGGATCGGCGCGATTGCCGGGCGTTCGCTCAGTGAACGCAAGGAATTCAAGTGGAAGGTTGGCGATCGCATCCAATTGATTTCGCCGATCTGGCCGCGAAAAGGAGGTGAGCCGTGGGAATTTGAGATCGTCGGCATCCTGGACGCGGCGAAGAAGAATGCTGACACATCCGGGTTCTATTTCCGGTACGACTATTTCGACAAGGGCCGTTCCTACGGCGAAGGTCTGGTGGGATGGTACACCGTCCGTGTAAGCGATCCGGACCGCGCCGCTGAAGTGGCCGGAGCGATTGATAATGAATTCGCGAACTCGCCGTACGAAACCAAGGCCGAACCGGAGGGTGCATTCATGCAGGGCTTTGCGCAACAGATTGGCGACATCGGCGCAATCATGATCGCGATACTGAGCGCGGTCTTCTTCACCATTCTCCTGGTTGCGGGCAACACGATGGCGCAATCGGTACGCGAGCGAACGGAAGAATTTGGGCTGCTGAAGGCCATGGGGTTCACAAACGAACTGGCGTTGGCGCTCGTGTTGTTCGAATCCTGTCTGATCGCCGGGCTGGGCGGACTGGCGGGCCTGGGTCTGGCCTGGCTGATCGCCGCGGGCGGCAGCCCGGTGCCGTCCATGCTGCCGGTGTTCTTTCTGCCGACGAGGTACGTCGCGATTGGTGTGGGTCTCGTGTTCGTGCTTGGAATGATTGCGGGGATTCTGCCGGCGTTGCAGGCCATGCGATTGAGAATCGCCGACGCGTTGAGGCGGCAGGGATGAAAAGTATAGGCACAAGAACTGCCGGAGTCCGGGCAACGTTTTCCACCATCCCGTGGGGTTATGGAACTGGAGAACGACCCGTCTGAACTTATGCTCAACTGGTTTTCTCAGGTTTTTTCCATCACGCTGTTCAATCTGCGCACGATTTCCGAGCGCAAAGGCGCGGCCATCGCGGCGGCGGTCGGGATTGCCGGCGTCGTGGCGGTGTTAGTCGGTGTGCTTTCCATCGCGGCAGGCTTCCGTGCGGCCATGACGGTTTCGGGAGCCGACGATGTTGTCATGGTGTTGCGCAGTGGCGCGGACACGGAGATGACCAGCGGCCTTTCGCGCGAAGAAACGCGGCTCGTCGCCGACGCACCGGGGCTGGCCCGCACGGCCGACGGCCCACTGACTTCCGCCGAGTTGTTCGTAATCATCAACCTCCCCAAGCGATCCACTGGTAGCGACGCCAACGTACCCTTTCGCGGTGTTGAAAAATCTGCTTTCAATGTGCGCGGAGATGTTAAGATTGTTGAGGGTCGCAAGTTCGAACCGGGCCGCAATGAAGTCATCGCCGGCGCGGGCGCAGCCCGGGCGTTTGCGGGGTTGGACGTGGGCAGCAAGATGCAGCTTGGCCAAAACGAGTGGGTGATCGTGGGTGTGTTCACGGGCGGCGGCGGAGCCGCAGAATCGGAAATGTGGACCGACGCCGCGGTGCTTCAACCGGCTTACAATCGAGGCGACTCCTTTCAATCGGTTTACGCCAGGCTTTCGTCGCCTGCGGCATTCGAACAATTCAAAGACGCGCTGACCACGAACCCACAGCTCAAAGTGAAGGTCGTGCGGCAAAAGGAATTCCTGGCCGACCAATCCTCGATGCTGACCGCATTCATCCAGAACTTCGGCGTGTTCATCGGGGCGATGATGGCACTGGGAGCGTTGTTTGGCGCGTTGAACACGATGTATAGCGCGGTCGCGGCGCGCACGCGCGAAATCGCCACCCTGCGGGCGCTGGGATTCGGATCCGGGCCCGTGATTCTCTCGGTGATGTTCGAATCGCTGGCACTGGCGTTGGTTGGTGGTGTGGTGGGAGCCGCTGCGGCTTACCTGGCGTTCGACGGTTACAAAGCGGCAACGATCAACTGGCAGACCTTCAGCCAGATCGCGTTCGCGTTCGCTGTGACTCCTCGACTGCTCTTCGATGCAATTGTCCTCGCTTCCATCATCGGCTTGTTGGGCGGACTGTTCCCGGCGATCCGCGCGGCGCGGTTGCCCATCGCCGCGGCACTACGCGATGTCTGAGCACGAGCGGTCTCATGATGACCGATAACTGTGTAAACCCTCTAATTGGCCGCAGCCAGGACGTAACACACTTGGGCTGCGTTAGGCAGCCTTTGGAGGCGCAGAGGCTTAATCCTTAAAAATTTACCTTCAAAAAAAAGAGTTTGACGTGGGTAGGCTGATACGGTTGAATTTCACCAGTGACAGCCAAGGGGTACTTGGCTGGGAACTAAACAACGATTACAATGAGCGGCGGTAAAACGCCAAAACCACGAAAAAATAGCTGACCTATGAAAATAAAAAGACAATTGGCTGTTATTGCAGCCCTCGGGACGTTGGCCTTTGCCACTAGCAGTGCGAAAGCCGTTCTATTAGATGTGACCATTAAAGGCACGGTTACAACTCAAGACACTACAACAACCAATGGCACCAAAGTCACATTCAAGGAGAAAAAGACCACCGTTGGCACCACTGACATCATAAAGACTCTTGAGACAATTAAGGGCGTTACTTATGCTGATGGCGATGTCCTCGTTTACGACAGTGCTGCCACCACTACCAACGTCTTCACCATTCGAAGCAAGGAAGGTGCGATCAAAGCGGATTGTACCGCGAATATTGATATAGACAGTGAGTCAGGGGAAACTATCACCGGCACAGCCAACACAAACAGCACGGATGAGAGCACCACAACTTCTTTCTTTGGCACCATTGCTTTTGCGCCAGGGAACGCCAACGAGTTCATCCTTAATGGCTTGACCCAGGATAAATTGTCCGTGAAGGGCGAGAAAACCAGTGAAACGATCACGATGAAGTCGGGGGCCGGTCGTGCAAGAGTTAATGGAGCATTTGGAAGCGCTACTGGCACAGTAACCTTTAAGTCTCAAAAGTAGAGTCCTCTTTTCCGAGAAAATTTAATTAGGAACTGGTTCGATATTGGGATGACCGACCCCATATCGAACCTTTCCTTTTGGACCAGGTTGGTTCGTAGAATTCCGCACACTTTTGAATGCGGCCAAAGTTTTTAACGATTCTCCTGTTGTTGGCGCTTGGGTTGTTTGCAATTGTGACCCTGGTCGAAAGAGGCTTTCGTTCGCCAACAGTCACTCCGACTGCAACAAATGGAGACGGTTTCAGCACGAACCAGCGGGACGGGAGCGTGCGTTCAGCTGGCAATGAATCGGCTGAACTTGGCTCTGCTGGAAAACCGACGCGTGCAGTTTCCACACCAGTTCTTCGCACAAACGGGGGGCCGTCAAGCACTGACCATCTGTCCTCTGAGGACGCGGACTTGGCCCACGAAGAGTATGTTCAACAGCGGATAGATGAGCTGGACAAACTGGCCAGAGAAAGGAGTGCAGACTCGCTAAATGCCATCTTGTTGGAGTTGGAGAATCCGGATAAGGAAATACGCAAAGGAGCACTGGAGGCGACGGTTGAGTTTCGTGACCGATCTTCAATTCCCCGTCTCCAAGTGATTGCTGAAAGCACAACGGACCCTCAGGAAAAGTCCGAGATCCTGGAGGCCATCGAGTATTTGAAATTGCCTACCCTAACCGAACGTCTGACCGAAGCGCAAGCGTCTGCCGGGACTTCAGCACCACCCGAGAACTCGCTATCACCATCCAACCGTTCGACTAAAAGATCCGGTTTCCCTAGCGCACCCCGTACAAATCCTTGAGTAAGCAAGCGGTTTCGTGGCTGAACCCTTCGATGTTGAGATATCAAAACTCCTGATTGCTTCGGGAAATGATAGCCACGTCAGTCACCCCAGCCAACGGTAGTTCGCCGTAAAGCAAGGTTCATAGTTCCTAGGAACTGGCGCTTTTGAAAGGGCTGAAAAAGCGTGTGGGGGCAAAACTTCCGTCAGCAATGGTTCAACTCTTCCAGTCAAACGCCTTTTTCTTCAGGGCGTAGAGGTAGCCGATAAACAGAATTCCGAGGAAGGAAACCATGGAGCCAAGGATCAAATCCCTCGTGGCTGCATCCAGCAACATCTCCTTGTAAACGACTGCCCACGGGTAAAGGAAAACCACTTCGATGTCGAACAGAATGAACAGCATTGCCACCAGGTAGAACTTGACTGACATGCGCGTGCTGCCTTGGCCCACCGGAATCATGCCGCATTCGTAGGCTGTGTCCTTGATTCGGTTACGACCGCCGCGCTTTCCCAACAGGACGGACATGGCGACCATGCCGCCAGTGGCCGTAATCGCGAGCAAGAGCAGCATCAGCACGGCAGCATATTGTTGAATCTGTTCCATGCTTGGAAATTAGAAATGAGCGTTTGCAAAGGCAAGTCGAATCACGCGCCAAAGATGTGGTGAGCGCCTGCTGGGTCAAACCGGCTTGACTTGAAATGCGCTTGCCGCGATCAGTTTTTCCAGGTCACCGTTGTAAAAAGTGTCGCGATACTCCTCGACCTCCAGGAGATGTTGATGAACGTCCTTGTTTTCTCGCCCCAACAGAAATTTGAGTTCATCCACGTTGTCGGACCAGCGGAAGCCGTTGAAAAATTCCGCTCCGGCGAACTGCGTTTTGTAAAGGGCATTTCGCGAATAACAGGTGCCAAGGTAAAGATACCGGACATTCTTTTCGGCGAAGAACGAAACTGCGGACGTCATCATGAACATGCCAAGGTTTCGGTTGTAGTAGTTGATGTCGTAGAAGGCGTAATAGTAATAGACGAGTTCCTTCCCTTGTAGGTAAAGAGTAGCGGTGCCAACTTCGATTTCCTTTTCGGTGTCCGTAAATACGAACAGGTGCGAAATGATCCGGGAATCGAATAGCGAGTCCAGCCGCTCAAACGTCATCACATCCTTGCCGAACTTGATGTCCGCATACGTCTTGTAGAACTGTCGTTTGGCTGGTGTGTAATCAAACTTTTCTCGCGGCAACAATTCAACGCGTATGCCGTCGCCTTTGCGCAAGATGCGGCGGTTCTCCGAGGAAGGGCAAAACCGCTTCAAGTCAACTCGGACGTGCCGGCACAAGTAGAAACGATCCAGGTTGCGTGATGAAGGAAGAAAGCCTTGGTTGAACATGTCCGCCGGTGTTTCATCTGTCTCAGGAAACCCCCAGACCGCGTAGGGAAACTGGTAGTGCGAATAGTCGGATTTGTGTTCCGAGAACAGCAGCTTCATGCGGTTGCCGGGCGGTCGAGATAAATTCGGGGGAGACGTTGACGCCAGCCGGTGAGCACATCATACGACACCGAGTTTTTGAGCTTGGCGACTTCGTGAACGGAAATCTCATCGTCGCCTTGGCGTCCCATCAACACCGCTTCTTGCCAGGTTTGTGCCTGGGGGATATCCGTGATGTCCACAGTCATCGCATCCATGGCGATACCGCCGACAATGGGTGCGCGACGCCCGTGAATCAGGACAAAGCCCGAATTTCGGACTCTGGGAAAACCATCGCCATAGCCAATAGGAAGCACCGCGATACGGCGGGGCGACGGCGCAGTGTAGCGCATGCCGTAGCCAACATGATCGCCGGGTTGTAATCTTTGGATGGCCGCAATGCGCCCTTTGACAGTCATCACGGGTTCGATGCCCGAAATCCGCCGGCAAACAGACGAGGGATAGACTCCGAATGCAATGATCCCAAGGCGAACCATGTCGAAATGGGCTTGTGGCAAGTCGAGGAATCCTCCACTGTTGCAAAGGTGGCTATACTTTACCGAAATGCCGCGTTCCGACATTCCGTGCAAAACTTGGTTGAACCGGTCGAGTTGCAACAGGGCAAAAGTTTTGTCCGACTCGTCTGATTGCGCAAAGTGGCTCATCACCCCTTCGAGAACGAGCGATGCCGTCGAGGAAATTGTTTCCGCCAACGGCAGGGCATCCTCGTCCCAACGGGCGCCGTAACGATTCATGCCGGTGTTGATTTTGAGATGGACCGGGACGCGTTTGCCGGCCTTGGCGGACAAGCACGCAAGTTGCGCGGT
>CAZYYS010000018.1:0-31158 GCA_964651015.1 uncultured Verrucomicrobiota bacterium | reverse complement strand
ATTCGCGCGTGCGGTTTCTCATTCGCCAAAATCGCCGCCATCCGGGACATCGCGGCAAAAACATTGGACGGCACCATACCTTCGTCGCAGCGGATCTCCCGCTTGTCCGATGACGAGATTGTTGCACGGCTCACAGAAGCGCGCGGTGTGGGACGGTGGACGGTGGAGATGCTTTTGATTTTTCAACTAGGGCGACCGGATGTTCTGCCGGTGGATGATTTTGGCGTGCGAACCGGCTTTCGTCTCGCCTATAAGAAGCGCGACTTGCCGACAGGCAAACAAGTGTTGGCGCACGGCGAGCGATGGCGTCCGCACCGCACTACAGCAGCCTGGTATCTCTGGCGGGCCGTGGATCAGGCGAAGAAATTGGAGTGACGCGCAACCCGGGTTTGTGTAATAAACTTCCTTTCGGCGAATCCCCCGAAAAAGCGAACCGTGAAACATTTGTTGAGCATTGAAAAACTGGCGCGCTCCGATATGGAGCACATTCTCACCGAGGCTACGACCATCAAGAAGGAGCGCCACTCAAATCAGCGCAAGCCGTTGAGTGGAAAGATCTGGGCGCTCCTCTTTTCCAAATCGTCCACGCGGACGCGAGTTTCGTTTGAAGTGGGAATCCGCGAACTGGGTGGTGGCGTGATGTTTCTCAATGCCAGCGAGATTCAACTCGGTCGCGGCGAGCCGATCAAGGACACCGCGCGGGTGCTGGGCCGGATGATCAACGGTGCGGTGATTCGTACTTACGCGCAGAGCGATGTCGAGGAGTTCGCCCAGTATTCCGGCCTCCCAACCATCAACGCCCTGACGGATGACGAACATCCCTGTCAGATTCTCGCGGATATTTTTACGTTTCAGGAAAAACGCGGCTCAATTCAGGGCAAGGTCGTGACGTTCATCGGCGACGGCGCGTGCAATGTGGCGAATTCATGGATCTTTGCGGCGGCGAAACTTGGCTTTGAGTTGCGAATAGCAGCGCCAAAACAATTTCAGCCGCCAGCAGATTTGCTCAAGCGAGCAAGCGGTAGGATCAGCCGCACTGAAGCCCTCAAAACCGCCGTGCAAGACGCCGATCTTCTTTATACCGATGTCTGGGTTTCGATGGGCAAGGAAGCGGAGTCCGCTGGGCGAATCGAGCAATTGAGTGGCTACCAAGTAAATCAATCCGTGGTTAAAGCGGCCAAACCAGACGCGCTCGTGATGCACTGCCTGCCGGCATATCGCGGGAAGGAAATCGACGAGCCAACGTTTGAAGCCAACGCGCAAACGATCTTCGACCAGGCGGAAAACCGACTACACGTTCAGAAGGCGATTTTGAATTGGATCGCGAGCTGACTCAGGTTTCGCATACCGTCGCAAGTATTTCACCGCCACCGCCAAATCCTTCGGCCACGGTGCCGTGATTGTGAGGCTGGCACGGGTGATTGGATGTGGCAGCGCGAGTTCCGCAGCGTGCAGTGCGACGGATGAAATCAGTGGACGCTCGGTTTTGTCCGGCTTCAGCCGATACCCTGATTTCAGACGTGACAGCAATAACAAGCCGCCGCCATAGAGCGCATCGCCGACTATCGGCAGACCAACTTGCGGCAAGTGCACGCGAACCTGGTGAGGGCGATCAGTTAACGGCTGACAAATTAGGAGCGTGTAGCTACCGATACGTTCCAAGACTTCAAATTGGGTCCGCGAGCGTTTTCCACCTTCTTCATCGACACGCATCAAGCCTGTGTTCACCGGGTGGGGCGCCAGTTTGGCCTCCACGACAAACGAGTTGTCGGGTGGCGTGCCATAAACCAACGCCACGTATTTTTTCCCGAGAGCGTCCGAGCCGAACCAGTCGGCCAGCTTTAGCAGCACGGTCTTGCTTTTGGCGAACAGGAGAACACGCCCGACGGCATCGACGCCCACCGGCCCAACCTGATCACATTGTTGCACGCTGGAATTGAGCATGACGCACCTTGGGCTAAAGCACGGGGGCTCTCCTACTTGATGCACGCCCATCAACTTGACTTCGACTCCGAACGGGAATCTCCCAGAATTCGCGCGTGGCCGGTGAAGACAGTTTAATGGTTTCACTCACGGAATTCTCTTCCGCCTGGAACCGGCGGCGGCCGGGGAATCGCTACAACTGCGGTTGTTGTTGCCCTCTTGGAGCTTGAAGATAACCCGACTGCACTTGCTTGCTAAACCACTCGTTGAAGACTTCAGCTTGCCGGTTCTGCCGGACGTAAACCAGATAGGCTGGCAGCTCCGCCTTCAGTTTATTTTCGTCCAAAGGCAATTGGGAGACAACATGCAGGACCAGTCCACCATCGCTGGTCGGGATGAAGTCGCTGGTCTTTCCTGGTGGCGTGACGCGAGCGACCTGTTTGAGCTGGCCGAGACTCACACGGTCTTCGATTTGGGGCAGCGCGCGCGTGGCCTGTGAAAAGGCCGGCAACGTTACCGGCGTTACGCCGGCCTCAGCGCAAACCGCGCCGAAGGTCTTCCCCTGCGCCAATCCGGCGGTCAACGTGGCAAAGAAGTTGGTGCCGGCTTGCCTGGCCATTTGGATGGCCTGAGTAAAGCGGTAATCCGCGTTGACCTGCTCTTGAATGCTCGCCAGCGGCTGGATCTCACTGGGATATTTCTTTTGAAATCCCAGGACATAGACTGCGTCTTGCCCGACAATCGGGTTGCTAAAAGGCTCCTGTTCAGTCAGGGCGAACGCTGCCCGGCTGAAATTCGGAGGCACGCGCAACTCCAACGGTCCGTCCTGAAGGTCGAAAGGCGCTGTGACTTTGACAGTGAGATTGGATCGCGCCGCCAACTGATCAAGATTTTCAGCGCGTTGCGGCGATTGTTCAGTCAGTTCGGTGGCGAAGGCCGCAGCCACCTTACGGGCACCGCGCATCGCCAATTCCTTGCGCATATCCTCTTTGATCCGTTCCTTGGCTTCCGCCGGTGATTTGGCTTCCCGATAATAGTTTGTCCCGCGTTCTTCGTAAATGCGTTCGACCAAGGCGTTGAGGTTGGTCATTTTCGCCAACTCTTGTTCGGCTTCCGCGAAAAAATTGGTCAGCTCATATTGCACGTAACGGACCTGAACGCGCTCCGGGAGGCGATAGCGGGACATTTGGTTGGTGTAAAACCGGCCAACCAATTCAGGCGCCACCACAACGGAGGCCAGATAGTTTGAAGCGCCAAAAAACACCGCCTCGGTCGCCAGTTCCTGTTGCTCCCGCCGGTAACGCGCCTCGGCCTCCTGGGGTGTAATCAGTTTGCCGCCCAATCCCATCACGCCGATCAACTGCTGGATTGCCAGTTCATGACGCAGAAATCGCTCAAAATCGCTCCCGCTAAATCCCTGAGGCTTCAGGATTTTGTCCACGAACGTTTCATAGGGAGAAGAGCGGAGAATGGTCGCCGCCAGACGGGCGATCGCCTCGTTGCTGACCTGGATGTTCAAATCCTTCATCTTCTCAATCAATACTAATTGATTGTAGGATTCCCGATTTGCATCGAAACCCGTTCGCTTGGCCTCGGCATCGCGCGGCCACTCGCCGTGCGTAATGAAGTAGCGCAAATAGATGTCCCGTTGGGCGTCTAAGAACTCTTCCCTGCCGATCGGACGGCCATTGACCATTCCCAAATCCAAATTGCCGGTAGTGTTGCCGGAAAGCTTTGAGTATGGCGAAAAGAAAATGACAAAACTGATGATGGTGAGCGTAATAATGATCACCCAGAGCCAGGTTTGATGGCGTCGAATAGTCCCAAACATATCTTTGTTCTAAAAAATTAAGGATGCGCAGCCTAGCCGTCTTTATCAACATGGGTCAAACGCAAAAAGCGGCTTTTTGGCGGGCCATCCTCATGAATTTTCTGTTCACGGGACGGTTCCTCGGCTAAACAGCCGTTGATTACTCAATTCCAACCATGCGCATATTGATTGCAACGGTGACGGCAGGTGCGGGACATGTGCAGGCCGCGACCGCGTTGGAGGAGGCGTGGCCGAAGCTGCGTCCGCGCGATGAACTGGAGCGGGTCGATCTGCTTGAATTCGTGTCGCGACTACACCGCAAGGTCTATGTGCAGGGCTACGTGAAGCTAATCGAGCACGCGCCGGAACTCTGGTCGCTGGTTTTCAAGAAGACGGACAACCCGGCGTTGGTCCGCAAGGTGTCCCGGTTGCGGCGCGCCTTTGCCCGGCACAGCAATCAAAAGTTTGTCCGTTACGTCAGACAATTTCAACCGGGCATCGTGCTGTGCACGCATTATTTGCCATTGGAGATTCTGGGCTATTTGGAAACCCGGAAACGCGGCCCCGACCCGTTGACGGTTTCCGTCGTCACCGATTTCGAAGCGCACGCGCTCTGGATGGAGCAAGCGGTGGACCTCTATTGCGTGGCGGCGGAAGAAACCAAGGCCCGCCTCGTCGCGCGCGGCGCGAACCCGGACAACGTGGTGGTGACTGGCATTCCCATCGCGGCGAAATTTTCGGACCAGCCCAATGCACGCGCCGTGCGCAAAACTCTCGGCTTGCGCGATGACCTGCCAATGTTGCTCGTGCTTGGCGGGGGTTTTGGAATGGGGCCGGTGGCGGAAATCCTGGCAGAACTGGACAAGGTGGAGCGTTCGTTTCAAACAGTTGTGGTCGCGGGAAAGAACAAGGATCTGCAACGTGAACTCGCCTGTCAGGAGCACAGCCATCCGACCAAAGTGCTGGGTTTCGTGACGAACATGCACGAACTCATGGCCGCGGCGGACTTGATCATTTCGAAGCCCGGCGGGCTGACAACGTCCGAAGCGCTGGCGCTGGGCAAACCATTGTTTATTCTGAATCCAATTCCCGGTCAGGAAGCTGCCAACAGTGATTTCCTGCTCGAACGAGGCGCGGCGGCAAAAGTAAACCGCGTGGAAGACGTGCCTTTCCGCATCGAGCAATTGCTCGGTTCCAAAAAATTGACGGGAATGGCGCGCGCCGCCAAAACGCTGGGCCGGCCCAATGCCGCTCAGGATGTTTGCCGCGAAGTAATCCGGCGTTTGGAAGCGCAGGGTGACAGTTCAAGAAAGGTTTGAGCGTTGGCGGCAAACTTTTTGAACGGTTTCAGTAGCACATGGCTTCAGTCCGGTGCCGGAGGATGGGCAAACGTGGAAAGCCGTATTAACGGCTTCCGCAGGCCGCGCGGCCTCGCCTGGAGAAAACTGGCAAAATATTTGGCTACGTTTCCACGGGGAAGTCACCCTGCTGAAGCATGGTGTTAATGAGAATGAAATCCGAGACAAAACATTAGAATCGGCTAAACCAATTCTCTTTCTGATTGTGACCGCCTTGGAAATCATTCTCACCGAACTGAACCGCGCGCTGATCCGGGTGGCGCTCGGTTTTTACTTCAGTCGGGTGGAACATTTCCACGCTGAACGCGTGCCGGCGGAGGGACCGGTGATGTTCACCGCCAATCACCCGAACTCGTTGACCGACGCGTTCGTTATCGGCACATCCGTCTCGCGCAAAGTTCATTTCGTTGCCACCGCGCAACTGTTCCGGTTCAAGCCGCTGGCTTGGTTGTTGAAACAGTGCGGCGTCATCCCGATCAACCGGTTGAAGGACGACCCCAAAGCGATGCGGTCGGTATTCGACTCGTTTGAAGCGTGCTTTCAAGTGCTCGAACGCGACGGCGCCATCGTCATTTTCCCGGAAGGCATCACGCACGATGACCCGCAGCTCAGAACCGTCAAGACCGGCACCGCGCGGATGGCGCTGGAATTGGAAAATCGGTACGGGGGCCAACTGGGACTGCAAATCGTGCCGGTGGGCCTGACGTTTTCCGCCAAGGAGCTCTACCGCAGCAAAGTGCTGGTGAATTTTGGCGAGCCAATTCGCGTGGCGGAGTTTGCCGCGAGTTACGCGGAGCATCGCAAGGAATGCATCCAGGAGTTGACGGCGGAAATCGAGCGGCGCATTCAGGCACTCATGCTGCATCTGCCGCAACTCGAACAAGCCCGCGTCATCGAAGCCGTCAAGCGGCTTTATCTCGACCGGCTGCGACTGGGGAATCTGATCGTCAAAGAGCCGATGTCACCGCGCGCCGAGGAGTTGGTGCTGACCCAAGCCATCGCGGACGCCGTTCAATTCACTGAGCGCACGCAACCGCAGCGGTTGACCGCGTTTGTTCAAAAGCTCGATCGCTACGAAAGGTGGCTCAAACGGCTGAAACTTTCGGATGAAACAATCGAGCTTTTTTCGGATCAGAGGAGTCTGATTCGGCAGGGGTTGGCCTGGGGATTTATGGCGTTGTTCGGAGCGCCGATTGCCGTTTATGGGTGGCTGCATCGAGCACTACCGGCGGCGCTGGTAAACTGCGCCGTGAAGCGTTTTGCCAAGCCCCACCAGCATAAAGCCCAAACCTCGACGGCGTCGATCATCGCCGGCGTCGTCAGTTTCGGTGTCATCTACAGCGTTTACATCTGGACGGCTCATCGCTGGTTTGGTTGGCCGGTGAGTTTGTGGTTTGCGTTATCGCTGCCGGTGACGGGATTGATCGCGCACTATTACGCGCGCGAGTTGCGCCGACTTGCGGCGGGTTTGCGAATCGGGGTGATCTCCCTCAAAATCCCGCTGGCCACGCGGCGGTTGGCGACGATGCGCGCCGCTTTGATCACTGAAATTGAATGGTTGCGGCAGGAATATCGCCAAACTTTGCAGCGGGAGCCCCGCTGAACGCGCTAATAAAGCTGCGAACCTTCTCTCAAACGATTCTACGGCCCGGCGAGCTCCGGCTCACAAAGGAGATCTTTCAAAAAGTTGTCATAGCACTTTGCGTTCAGACCGCTTTTGTTTATCAATCAATCGTGCAAACGCAATTTCTACTGGGTCCGGCCGGCAGCGGCAAGACGTACCGTTGCCTTGCCGAAATCCGATCAGCGTTGCAGTCGTCGCCGGAGGGATTACCGTTGATTTTACTCGCGCCGAAGCAGGCCACGTTTCAATTGGAGCGACAGTTGTTGGCTGATCCCTCACTGCCGGGTTACACACGTTTGCAGATTCTTTCATTCGAGCGGCTGGCGGATTTTGTCCTTGAACGATTGCAACGACCATCGCCCAGGTTGTTGACGGAGGAAGGGCGCGTCATGGTGTTACGCGCTTTACTCTCGCAAAAAAGGAATGAACTGCGATTGTTTCGCGCTTCGGCGCGGCTGCCGGGCTTCGCGAAACAACTTAACGGGCTGCTCCGCCAGCTCCAACGTTATCACTTGACGCCGGCGCGGCTCGAACGGCTGGCCGGCGAAGTCAGCGGCAACGCTCACCTAAAGGACAAACTGCTTGATCTCGCAATGTCGCTGCGAGCGTTTTTGGATTGGTTGGGCGAGCACGGTTTGCAAGACACCAATTGTTTGTTGGATGTGGCGACGGCGGCCCTGGCTGATCTACGAACTCCCAAAGCGCCGGTATTTTGCGTTGAGCACCTGTGGCTGGATGGCTTTGCTGAAATGACGCCTCAAGAACTCGATTTACTGGCCGCCGTGGTGCCGTGTTGTGAGCGGGCGACGCTCGCATTTTGTCTCGAGAACGAGGCGACTGACAATGCCTCGTGGCTTTCACCGTGGTCCTTGGTGGGACACACATTCCAAAATTGCCACCAACGGTTGAGCGCTTTGCCCAGCAACAAAATTGTTGTTGAAAACCTGGAACGCCGAGACGCCCAAGGCCGATACGCAGGCAATCCGGTGCTGCAACACCTGGAAAAGTCTTGGGGGCGACCAGAATCGTTTCCGGGAGGAATGGCGGCCACGTTGTCCACAACTGATTCTGTAGGCGAAAATCAAAACGGGGATGGAGTGAAACGCGTCCCTCCTGCCCTTGCCAGCGCGCTCCGCATTGCCGCGTGCCCGAATCCAGAAACCGAGGCGACACTGGCCGCGCGCGAAATCCGGCGGCATGTCCGCGACCACGGTGGGCGATTTCGCGATTGTGCCGTGCTGTTACGGTCCTTCGCAGGCTATGACGATTTATTGCGGCGCGCGTTCACCCGTTACGGGATTCCCATTTTCCTCGATCGTCGTGAACCGGTGTCGCACCATCCGCTGGCCGAGTTGACGCGGTTCGCCTTGCGCACGGTTGCATTTGACTGGCAAACTGATGACTGGTTCGGCGCGTTGAAATCTGGTCTGGTGTATGAAGACGCCGAGGCGATTGACCGCCTTGAAAACGAAGCACTCGCCTACGGTTGGAAGGGCGGGGTTTGGCTGGAGCCGCTGGTTGTCCCCAAGGAAAAAACACCGGCGAAAGATCGCGAACGCTTGCGCCAGAGAATCGTTGCTCCGTTCAAAGTCCTGGCCGAAGCAACCAGGTCGCCGCTCTCCGGCGCGCAACTGGCAGCGGCGTTGCGCGAGCTCTGGCGAACGCTGAAAGTGGAACAGAAACTGGTCGCGTGGAGTGTTCCGGAAAGGAGTCAACGGAAATCCCCAACTTCAGATTCCATCCACCCCACGGTCTGGGAACAGATGAGGGACTGGCTGGATGATCTGGAGCGGGCTTTTCCAACCGAAGCGTTGTCGGTGCGCGAGTGGCTGCCGATTCTGGAGGCCGGCCTCGCCAATCTCACCGTTGGCGTCATTCCGCCGGCGTTGGATCAGGTGTTGATCGGCACGGTGGACCGTTCGCGCAATCCGGATTTGAAATTCGTGTTGGTGCTCGGTGTGAACGAGTCGGTTTTTCCCGCCACGCCGGCCTCAGACAATCTGCTGACCGAAGCTGACCGCGAAGTGTTGGCCGGCCACCAAGCTGTGCTTGGATTGGATCAGCGACAGCAAATCGGTCGCGAACGCTACTACGGCTACATCGCCTGCACGCGCGCGCGGCAACGCGTGCTGCTCACCTTTTCCGAGCGCGATGCGAATGACAAAAAACTCAATCCGTCGCCGTTTGTGGCCCACGTGCAACGGCTTTTTCCTGAACTGAAGATCGAAACGGCATCCGCTGATCTGGATTGGAGGGAAAGCGAACACGCCAGTGAATTGATCGCGCCATTACTGAAGTTTCGTAACATGAACGCCGGGACTCGGCTCGACGAGGCGATACCGGGGGTGTCTCCCATCACAGAGCGGTTGCGACATTTGCGCGATGTCCAGAAGACGGAACCTTTGTCGCCCGAACTTGCCGAAAGGCTTTACGGCCCCGTGTTGCGCACGTCGGTGAGCCGGCTCGAACAGTTCGCCGCCTGCCCGTTCAAGTTTTTCGTGAATTCAGGGTTGGGTGCCCAAGAACGGGAGTTGTTTGAACTGGATGCGCGCGAACGCGGTAGTTTTCAGCATGCAGTCCTGGCGCGTTTCCACGAGCAAGTGCGCTCTCAAAACAAAGAGTGGCGCGACCTGAAGCCGGCGGAAGCGAGTGATCTGATCGGGCAAATTGCCGCAGAACTTGCCACCGATTATCGCTACGGATTATTTCATGCCAACGATCAGAGTCTGTTCACTGCGCATTCACTCACCGTTGCGCTCCAGAAATTCATCAGCGCCATCATCACCTGGATGCAGCTTTATGAATTTGATCCTCGCGCCGTGGAGCTTGGTTTTGGTGAGAAAGACGCACTGTTGCCTGCCTGGGAAATTGATCTGGGGGGCGGACACCGCATGGCCTTTCGCGGGAAGATCGACCGGGTGGATTTGTGCCGGGACCAGAAACAGGATGAAGCACTTTGCGTGGTCATCGACTACAAGTCGGGGGCAAAGAGAGTCGATCCGGTTTTGTTGGCTAACGGCATTCAACTTCAATTGCCTGCCTATCTGGCCGCATTGCGGCAACTCGACAATCCGCGGCCTGTTTTTGGCGTCGGGCGTTTGGTCCCGGCGGGCGTGTTCTATGTGAACCTGCGCGGGAGTTATGCGCGCGGCCAGTCACGCCGCGAAGCGTTGTCCGGCGCGAACGAAGCGAGTCGGCAGGCTTATCGTCACTCGGGCCGGTTCAGTCTGGCAGCCCTGCCGCAATTGGATCGTGGTTACCGGGAATCCCCAAGCGGGCAGTTTGACTTCAAATTGAAAAAGAACGGCCGACCGAACAGACAGTTCAAGGATTTGCTTGAAGCCGCGGAATTCAACGCGCTGTTGGATGCGGTGGAGGTACGGTTGCGCACAATGGGCCAAAAGATTTTTGACGGCGTGGCGGAGGTGAAACCGTACCGCAAAGGCAGCGAAGTTGCGTGCGATCAATGCGACTATCGCTCCATCTGCCGTATTGATCCATGGACGGACGAATTCCGCCTCTTGAAAGCATCAGAGGCGTAGTCCAACCGGACCACCAAGGGGTGCGAGAGATTCTGGAAACGTGTCTTTACGCAAAGGATTTGCAAAATCACCTGGCCGGAAGCGGACACTCGGTTTACTTCCGCGATCCCGCCGGGAGCAGCATCAAACTGGCGTCGCCGAGAATATGGAATATCGAGGAAAGCACCTTGGTCTGATGAATCGTCAATACGGCAGAGTCGCCGTTGTGGCTGGAGTGATCACCTGGAAATCTCGCTCGAACCATTCACGCAATGTCTTTGGTTCCTTGCCGGTTGCCTCGGCCGAATCAAACCGCGGTACGATGGCAACCTGAATCAGCTGTGCGCTCAGGAGGTTGCGGTAACTCGGCAAGTAGCCGGAGGCCACAACGACCTTGGCGCCGCTCTTTTTCAGCACGTCGTAGTCTTGCGGCGCCAGAGGCGGAAACGCGCAAAACAAGACCACCGCCCCGACGTTGGGATGGCTTTGCAGCTCCTTGAGGAAGCGATCAGCCGATACCGCTCCTCCCAACGCCATGCTTTCCATCGGGGTTACCTTGAATCGCATCGTGGAGGCGATGGTCAGGCCGCTTTTCTTGACCGTTTTCTGAAAGTAACTCAACTCGCTTTCCACGGCGGGATTTTTGGATTCGCTGGTGTCTGGAGCGATGACCACCACTTGACCTTTGTTGCCCAGCAGCTTGGCGGTTTCCTCAGCCGTACCCATGCCCAAAGCCTGGTAGGGACCCAGGTCGAACGCTTCTGGGCCGTTCGATAATCCCGTGTAAATCCATTTTGCACCCACGGCGATCAGTACGAGAGCGATGATCGCGACAATTATTTTTTTGGCCATGCGGAAATTAGTTTAGGCTGAAGGAAAACAAAAGGCACTCCTTGATGCTGCCCTTGTTCATTCGAGGTCCCACAGCCAACGCGGGTCATATCTATTGTTGCCGCCCAACCATTCGACACCCGTAGCGGCTTGGCCCGCCTCATTTTTTCCGGGATAGAATTGCAAACCGATAAGACTGACCTTGATCGCCTCCGCATGGCCGTCGAAGTAGCCGGTATTTCCCCTTCGGTTATGCCGGTTCACCGGACGCTGCGGAGAGCTGTCGTAATAACCCGAATTGTTTGGTGTGCGCCAATAGGGCCGTAGCTCCAAGGAGGGTATGGCCACCCATTTGTCCGGATCCTTTTCAACCCAATTACTAACTTGGCCGAAATCGGCTAACGGAAGGGTTGCTACTGGTTTTTTCACATTGGCCATTTTGGTTTGGTTATCGGCCCAATTGGTAAGTTCGGGATGGCCACCAGCGATGCCGAACGTGGCTTTTGCGCTCGGGCATTTCATAACGTTGGTAGTATGAACATAGGGCCGGAGCAAATCCACCCACCAATATACCCCATCGCTTGGAATGAAAGAGCCCGGGGGAGGAACAGTATTAAACAGATACAGCGTCACTATGCGATCACGCTGATCCTCGGCATACATGCTAAATCCCAAAGCCAACTGTTTGATGTTGCTTAGGCAATTTATGGCCCGCGCCTTCTCCTTCGCCTTGCCTAAGGCCGGCAAGAGCAATCCCGCAAGAATGGCGATGATGGCGATGACGACCAGCAGTTCAATCAATGTGAAGCCTTCCCGTTTTCCATTCCGCATCGGTTTTTGAAGTGGTTTCATATGTTTGCTCAACGTCTAAATAGTAAACGCCTCGACTTGATGGGTACTTTTGTTTGCCACTAATAGACCTCGCCGCTCTGTTTTTTGCAAGCGTAGTTATGGCCTGGAGTTTCTTCTGATTACCGTCGGGAACTGCTGCCATCGATTCAAAGCAAGTCAAGTTTCCAGGACTTTGCCTACCCCCGAGCTAATCGCACTTCATTCAGTTCAGGGAGAGAATTCGCCGAAAACAAGTTGCGCGCCTCGAACCTCGGAATCGTAGCAGCCGATGTGAGTCGGCTCAAACTTCCCCCCAGATGAGATGGAGCGGACTTATGTCCGAGGCTACGAAGTACGTGGAAAGGGAAAGTCTGCTCGGAGTTGGTTGCGCTCATTCCAGGTCCCACATCCAGCGCGGGTCGTATATTTCATTACCTCCAAGCCATCCGGCCCCCCTGGCTTCTTTGCCGCTGGCATCCGTTCCCGGGAAAAATTGCAAACCGATGAGACTGACCTTGATTGCTTGCGCGTGCCCATCGACATAACCCGCGCTGCATCTTTTGTTGTGTCGGTTTACCGGCCGTTGAGGATTCGCGTGGTAAACGACCGGATCGTTGGGAGTATGCCACTGGAGAAACTCCTCCCCGGGCTTCTCCACCCATTCATCCGGGTTCCCTTCAGTCGAGTTGATGATCAGTCCGGCATCGGCAAACGGAATTGATTCAGACGGTTTTTTGACTCGGGACAACTTGGTCCGGTTATTAGCCCAAGAGGTAAGTTCGGGGCGGTTGGCAGCGATGCCGAACCGGCCTTTGACACTGGGGCACCTAATGACGTTGGTAGTCTGAATATACGGCCGAAGCAAGTCCACCCACCATGTCACATCACCCGGGAAGTAGGCCCCCTCGGGCGTCTTGCTGAACAGATATAGTGTCACCATCTCATCATGGTGATCGGCCCCGTACATCGTATAACCCAGGCCCAACTGTTTGATGTTGCTCAGGCACTTGACGGCGCGCGCCTTCTCCTTGGCCCTGGCCAGGGCCGGCAAAAGAAGCCCTGCCAGGATAGCGATGATGCTGATGACCACCAGCAATTCTATCAACGTGAAACCACTTTCCTCCGCTTTCGCGGTCGATTGATTTAATCCCTCCATACGCCTTACATCAGGGACCGAACAAGCCAACGACCCGTTAATTCAGGTAATTTTTGGTCGGTATCCATACACCGTCGTGTCTCGTTTGGCAAGCTTGCTTACGGAAACAGCTCGGACGCAAGCAATGCAGCGACGTGTTCGGGCTAAAAAACGGTGCTCTGCCCTTCGCTCAGAATGACTCCTTCCCGGGAAAGATCGGGGGACTCTTTTTCTCAACGCAAAAGCTGTAGATTGGACTACACCTCTTTTTTGGCATAATGTAGCCCGACTTGAATCGGGAAACGTCTATCGATCAGAACACAAACGTGGCAGTATCGTCCGCCGCCTCGGAGACCGAGTTCGCCATCGGCGGGATGACTTGCAACAACTGCGCTCGACACGTTACCGAGGCGATTCAGGGAGTCGCAGGAGTCGCCAGCGCCAGTGTTCGACTGGAAACGGGTCGCGCTACTGTCCGGTGGCAACCGAAAGCTCAAGCCAGCGAGGGTGCTGTGGTCGAGGCAGTGCAGGCGGCAGGTTATGGAGCCAAGTTGATTGAGAGAGAGTCTTGCCATTCAGATCGCCCTACTTGGTCACCGCTGGCCGGCTGGCGGTTCAACGTCGTTATCGGTTCGATCTGCACCGGGTTGTTGATGATTAGCGAATGGGTTTTTCAACTCGGCATGGATCGTTGGTTCCAATGGCTGGCTTTTGCGCTGGCGACGCCGGTGCAGGTTTTGTGTGGCGCACGATTTTATCGCGGCGCATGGAATCAACTCAGAGTGGGCAGTTCGAACATGGACACCTTGGTCGCACTCGGTTCCACGACGGCGTTTGGTTACAGCGTGTGGGGGTTGTTCGCCGGTTGGCCGGGGCATTTGTATTTCATGGAAGCCGCCGCGATCATTACGCTGATCAGTGTCGGCCATTGGCTGGAATCAATCGTCAGTGCAAAAGCGGCCAGTTCGTTACAGGCTTTGCTGACGCTCGCGCCGGCGACGGCTCGACGATTCAACTCTTTCCCTGGCAACCGACGTGCAAAGGCTTACAACTTCAAATCCGACATCCGAAATCTAAAATTCGAAGCCAATCAAGCCTTCACCGCACCGGTTGCGGCAGAGGAGAAAGAGGTTCCCGTTGCAGAATTGCAAATTGGCGATTGGGTGGCTCTTCGTCCCGGCGACCGGGTGCCAACTGACGGTGTGGTGCTGGAGGGTAACTCTGCGGTGGATGAGTCGATGCTCACGGGCGAGTCGCTGCCCATAGACAAGGACCCGGGCGCGAAGCTTTACGCGGGCACGGTCAACCAGAACGGTCGGCTGGTGATGCGCGTGAGCGCCACAGGAGAGACCACAGCGCTGGCTCAAATCATCGCGGTGGTTCAACGGGCGCAGAACAGCCGGGCGAACATCCAGAAACTCGGAGATCGGGTGAGCAGTGTGTTCGTGCCCATCGTCGTGCTGATCGCGTTGGGCACTGGCCTCTGGTGGGGATTCGCTTACGAGAGCGCCGCGCGAACAGGCCACACGCTCGCACCGTTTTTCTGGCCAATCCATCTGCCGGCAAACGCTTTGGCCGCCGCCTTCATTCAGGCCGCCGCCGTTTTGATCGTAGCTTGTCCGTGCGCGATGGGATTGGCGACTCCGGTGGCGATCATGGCCGGGACAAATGTCGCCGCCCGCCGCGGGATTCTAATCCGTGACGGGGCGGCATTGGAAAAAACCGGCCAGCTCACGGCGGTACTGTTCGACAAGACCGGCACGCTCACGCAAGGCAAACTGGCCGTAAACGCAGTTATGGATTTCCGCGAAGAAACAGAACGCGGCATCTCCATCGACCAAATTGCGGCGGCGCTGGCGCGCCCTTCCAATCATCCGTTGAGCAAAGCGGTGGCAAAACTCACCGCAAGCGAAATCACTTTTGTCGATTGGCGGGAAGTGCGCGGTGCGGGCGTGCAGGGAAGAATTCCGAACGCAGCGACCGGGTCGCCAAGTGCAGAATTCAAAACCACACGCCGACTCGGTTCGTTGAATTGGTTGCGTGAGTGCGGCGTGGATTTGCTACCGGGAGAACGTTTCGCCAATGATTGGTCGGCACAGGGCGCAACCATTTTGGGACTCGCCGACAATAATCGGCTCATTGGCCTGTTGGCGTTGCGCGACACGATTAAACCACATGCTGCTGAGGTCGTGGCCCAACTCACGCGCCAAGGCAAGGCAACTTGTTTGATTACCGGGGACAACAAACTCACGGCTGCGGCCATCGCCAAACATGTTGGAATTCCGCCGCAGAATGTTTTTTCGGAGATTCGACCGGAACGGAAAGCGGAAATCGTGAAACAGCTTCAGCAGCGCGGTGAACGGGTCGCGTTCGTCGGCGACGGCATCAATGATGCACCAGCACTCGAACAGTCCGATCTCGGCATCGCGGTCAGCCAAGCCAGCGATGTCGCGCGTGAAGCTGCTGACATAATCCTCCTGAAATCGGAAATTCAGGGGATTCCCGAAGCGCTGGGCTTGGCACAGGCGACACTGCGCACCATCAAACAAAATCTGTTCTGGGCGTTTTTCTATAATGCCGCCGCCATTCCACTCGCGGTGTTGGGCTTCCTGAATCCGGTGCTGTGCGCGGCGGCGATGGGCTTGTCCGATTTGATTGTGATTGGCAACGCGCTGCGATTGCGCCGGTGGAAGTTGTAATCCCGTTTCGCTACGGCTTGTCGGGTGGCAGTGGCTGGCCGGCGGGAGGCGGCAGCGGGCGACCGGGGTCGCGCAGACGACGATCTTGTGTTGGCAACTCACCCGGTTTGCGTGGCAAACGCTGCCTCAATAATTCCTCAAATCGCTGTCGTTGTTCCGGAGTCAATTCCGCGCGTATTTTTTCACGAGCCTGCTGCATTTCCTGCCGCAGCTGTTTGGCCACGGGTTCCAACAATTCCTTGGTTCGGCTCTGCCCCTCGCTGATGATTTTCTCGACGCGCGAGCGTTGGTCGGGATCTAGATTCAATTCCTGTTGCACACGATTCAGAAGTTCCATCCTCTGCACGTGGCCTTGAAGAACGCCGCCCTCGGGCTGGGCCCGGCGCTGGACGACCGCGTTGCGTGGGACAACTGACGGCGCGATACGGTTTGATTGTCTGACCACCAATCCGCCGGTGACAACGCCCGCCCCGAAGATGACCATTGTGGCTAGAATGACCTTCCAAGTATTCACCAGGATTCCCCGTTCTCATCGACTGCGGCAAGCATCGTGTTCTCAAAATCCTGCTCCAAACTGGTCGCATCGCTGCTATCGGGCGTAAGATAAGTCCAGACGCTCAGGAACATCACGATGGCGACACATGGCGCCGCCCCGCGCCAAAGTGCCCGGCCCCACAACGCCCAATGATCGGAAACCGGTTGGGCGGTAAGGTGTGCCATGATCCTTTTCTCGAACGCGTACGGCACCCCGTCGTTGACTGAAGTGGACCGGGCCGCTGCCATCAATTTTCGTTCGAGTTCGGCAAGATTCATAATTCAGCAGTTGTTCAGACGATACGCGGCGCGCGGTGGTTACATGTACTTATCGGCTGCAATTTTAGCCAGACACTTTCGCATTTCGGCCCGGGCGCGGAACGCGCGGACCTTGACCAGCGGCACCGACCAGCCGGTCAGTTCGGCTATTTCTTTGACCGACCGATCCTCGATCTCCAGCAAGGTGATAATCAGGCGGGCTGCGGGAGAAAGTTGGGTCAATACACGTTCAACCAGTTGCCGCGCGGCATCAGCATTTTCGCTGGCAGATTCCGGTTCAGCGACAAAACGATCCAGCCAATCGCTTTCGGACTCGCTCAGTTGGGAAAAAGTCGTCTCCCGGTTGCGACGATGACTGCGCAGAAAGTCGTAGCACGTGCGCACGGCCAAGCGCATGAGCCAGTGTTCAAACGGTGCTTCCCCGCGAAAACTGCCAAGCTTTTGGAACGCCTTCAACCAAATCTCTTGAACTATGTCTTCCACCTCGTCCTCGCGCCGTGCATAGCGGCGGGCCGTGGCAAAGACACGCGGCAGATACTTTTGGACCAGGACCTCAAAGCGCGCGCTATCGCCTTTCAACACTGCGGCGATGTGGTCCGCATCCGTCGGTTCCATGGCCGCGCAGTATGACAAACGCTGGCAGAGCACTAAAGGGAAAAGCCGCCCTGCCGAGGCACTGTCAGGATGGCCTTGTGTGCAATCTCCAAACGTGGGGAGAATTATTGTGGCGGCGGCCCCTTGGGACGTGGCGGCAGCGTTCCATCGGAACCACGATCTCCGCCCGGCTGGGCCGGTGGCGTCTCAAAACCTTGCCCGCGCGGACGTGGCTGCCCCGGGCGACCACCTGCGAGCGGTGGGCGCGGGCGATCGAATTGCGGAGGCTGGTTTTTCATCCTTGCCAGTTGCTCGGGTGTAAGGGAAGGGCGGATTTTGGCAAAAGCGCTGGCGCGAATGACCGCGAGGTCCCCCTCCAGCTTGCCAATCTCGGCTGCTTTGTCGCGGATGGCTTGTTCATCCAGTTTTTCAGCGTGGATCGCTTCCTGCAATTGTCGGCGCGCGGCACGCATCTTTTCTTCCAGTGGAGCCGCTTCTTTGCGCGCCGCATCCATCGCCTCGCGCACTATGGTTCTCTGCTCTTCAGTCAATGTTTCATCCGGAAGACCGGGCCGCTGAGGAGCGGGGGGACGCGCACGACGCGAGGTGTCCGGCGGCGGCAAGGGGCGATCCGGAGGTCCGGGCGGTGGCGGTTGGGCTGACACGGTGATAGCCAAACCGATAATCGTTGTGGCAAAAGTCTCGACCAGAATTCTCTTCGTGATTGGTTTCGTTTTCATGACGTTGTCCGTTTCGTTAATTTAGCCTCGGATCAGCTGGCCTGTGTTTGCCCGGACATGATGCCGCCGACGCCGGTTACCATCATGGAACGAGACGTCCAGACATGCCGGAAAGTTACAAAATCCTCCGTTGGCCGAACGATGCTTGTCCCGGAGTATAGTGATTTGCTAGGGCCGCGTGATGCCGAAGGTCTGCTCGAACGCGGTGGAAAACTTGTTTATGGCTTCAATGATTTTCGGTGGCTGCTCCGTCAGCGTGGCGGTCATGCGCTCGGTCATTTCCGGCTTGTAACGAATGAGTTCGTTCGCCGCCATGACGAGCGACAGGTGATTGTTGACGTCGTGACGAAGGGTCGACAGCTTGCGATTTAGTTCCTCAAGCTGCGCAACGCTGATCTCAACCGGCTTTTGCGGGAGTCCCATGCACCAACGATGGGCCCGGAGGCAAGCAAAAGCAAGCCGGTTTTGTATTTGTTCACAGCGATGCGCCTCGCGGACAGATCAGATGCTCGGTCTAGCTTTCAGCCAGCTTGCTTTGGTTCGGTGCCGTGTTTAGGCTGCGCAAGGATGCGTCTGCTCGACCGTTATCTGTTGCGCGAATTACTAATCCCACTCGGCTATTGCCTCGGTGGCTTTCTGATTTTTTGGATTTCCTCGGATCTGTTCACAATGCTGGATGATTTTCAGGAAAAGAAATTGTTGTTTCGCGACATTGCTGAATACTACCTCGTCATATCCCCGGAGTTCTTGGTGCTCGTCCTCCCGATCGCGCTGCTCCTGGCGCTGCTCTACTGTCTGACCAATCACGCACGGCATAATGAACTGACTGCCATCCGGGCCGCGGGCATCAGCCTTTGGCGACTCTGTCTTCCGTACCTCGCGGTCGGTTTTATTTTTACCATCGTCCACTTTGTGCTCAATGAATTATGGGTGCCCAAAAGCGTGGAAGCCGCCGCACAGATTCTGGAAAGACGCGTGGCAAAGAAATCGAGCCCCGACAAGCGAAATCTCGTGATCAATCTCTTGGTTCGCAACGCACGGGACGACCGGACCTGGCACATTGGGACTTTCAACCTGAGAACTTACTCGATGACTAATGTCGTGGTGGATTGGAAATTGCCGGATGGTTCCCGGCACGAACTGTACGCCCAACGTGGGGAACGAATCGACAACGTCTGGACATTTTACGGCGTCCAGAAGCTGACTTATGTCCCTGGTGTCCTCGACCCAACAGTTCGAGATCAGGCCGAAACACTGGCGGTTCCGGAATTCTCCGAAACCCCGGAACAAATCAGGAGTGAAGTCACGGTCAGCAACCGAAGCAAACTCATCCGGAACGCAGAACTGCCAATCATTGAAATTCTCAACTACTTGCGATTGCATCCAAAGCCAAGCCGCAGCGTCGAAGATTGGCTCTACACGCAATTGTATGGCCGGTTGGCGGCACCGTGGACCTGTCTCGTTGTCGTATTGATCGCCATTCCCTTTGCGGCCGGTTCGGGGCGGCGCAACGTCTTCGTCGGAGTGGCCAGCAGCATTTCGTTGTGTTTCGTCTATTTCATACTGCTGCGCGTTGGGATGGCACTTGGCCAGGGGGGATACGTTCCCGCATGGTTGGCGGCGTGGTTTCCGAATGTTTCGTTCGGCCTGGCCGGATTGTGGCTGACCAGACGAGTCAGGTGAATTTCAGGATTCTCAGCATAGCCGTTGATCCTTACGGGCGTTGGAGAAATCAAGGATCCCAGTGATATTTTTAGATGAGTGACGAACTGAAAGAATTGCAGGCGCGGTACGACCGGCTCAATCTGCTTTACCAAGTAGGAGATGTCATTCATTCCACGCTGGAACCGCAGGAGGCGTTGCAACTCATTTTGAGCGAGGCCGTGCGGGTGGTGCGGGCCAGCAGCGGGTCGGTTGTGCTGGTTAATCCAACGTCTGGATTTCTGGAGATCCACGCCTCCAGCCGGTTGCCCGCCAATGCCAGGGAGTTCAGGCTGCGCGTCGGCGAAGGCATCACAGGTTGGGTGGCTCGTACTGGCAAACCGGCGCGCGTGGGTGACGTAGCCAGCGATCCACGTTACATCATGCTTCGTCGTGGCGTACGCTCCGAACTGGCGGTTCCTTTGGAAGTGAACGGGGAAGTCCGCGGAGTGCTTAATGTGGATTCGGACCGGAGGAATGCGTTCAGCCCGGACGATCAAGATTTGTTGGAGGCCCTTGCCCGACCGGCGGCCAAGGCTATTCACCATACCTGGCTCTACGAGCAGTTGCGGCTCAAGGCGCGACTGTTCGAAACTTTGGCCAGCGTGGGACAGGCCATCAACTCCACCATCAACCTCGACGAGGCACTAAGGGTCATTACGCGCGAGGCGTGCGTGTTGATGGAAGCAAAAATGTGCTCGTTGCTAATGCTTGATGAAAGCCGGGAGTGGCTGGATTTGCGCGCCAGTTGGGGCGCGGGCAAGGCCTACATCCAGAAACCGAAGTTGAGCGTCGCCGAAAGCGTGTTGGGAATCGTTGTGCGTCGCAAGAAGCCGCTGCAAATTGAAAATGTGCAGGTCTCCAGTCGCTATCAGAGCACGGATGTGGCACGTCGCGAAGGATTGGTTTCACTGCTAGGCGTCCCCCTCATGTTTGCGGGGCAGGCTATCGGCACGTTGGGCGTTTACACGGATCAAGTGCATGTGTTTTCCAACGAGGAAGTGCGCATTCTCTCGGCACTGGCAGAATTGTCCGCCATCGCCATCGAGAAGGCGCGCCTGTACGAACGCACCGCCGATGTAGAAGAGCAGTTACGTCAAAACGAGAAACTTTCCGCGCTCGGTCTGCTGGCGGCGGAAGTGGCGCATGAAATTCGCAATCCACTTACGGTGATGAAGATGCTTTACCACTCGCTCGATTTGAAATTTGCCGCCAGCGACCCTCGCGGCAAGGACGCTCAGATCATCGGCGAGAAAATGGACCTCCTCAACAAGACGGTGGAACAGATTCTCGACTTTGCCCGCAGTGCCGAGCCCAAACTGACACCGGTCAACCTTCGTCAATTGATCGATGACTTGAGCCTCCTGACCCGGCATAAACTCACGCATCAAGACATCCGATTGGTCTGCAACTTTGAACCAAATCTGCCGCTGGTGATGGCCGATGCTGCGCAATTGGAGCAAGCCTTTCTCAACCTCAAACTCAACGCCGTGGAAGCGATGCCCAAAGGCGGACGACTTACCATCTCTTTACGCGCGGTACGCGCCCGACAGGACGGTCTGACTCCGAAAGAAGTGAGGATTGAGTTCAGAGACACGGGCGAAGGAATGACCGAAGAGCAGCGTCAAAGAGCCTTCTCTTCCGTGCTAAAAACCACCAAGCACACCGGCACGGGACTGGGTCTGGCCATCGTGCGGAGAGTCGTCGAGGCTCATCGCGGTGAGATCAAGATCAAATCCCGACCCGGGCACGGCACCGTCATCAGCGTTACCTTGCCGGTGCAAGCGGTCGAGGCTCCCAGCTCGGAATAGCACGTTTAGATAAACTCGTTGATCAGGTTCTTCAGGAACTCCTGACGGCCACTGCTATTGGGCGCGGCTTTTCCTTTTTTGAGCATGTAAGCTTCGAGGTCCTTGAGACTGGCTTTGCCCGATTCGATTCTCGCGCCGACGCCGGAATCCCAGGAACTATAACGTTGCTTCACAAACTCAGCCAAACGGCCGTCTTTGCGAATGGCAGCGGCGATCTTCAGTCCCCTGGCGAACGCGTCCATACCGCCGATGTGAGCATAAAACAGATCTATTGGTTCGAAACTTTCGCGGCGCACTTTCGCGTCAAAATTGACGCCTCCGGTCTTGAAGCCGCCCATCTTCAAAATCGCCAGCATGCACTGCGTGGTCAGGTAAATGTCCGTGGGAAACTGGTCGGTATCCCACCCCAATAGCGGATCGCCGGTGTTCGCATCAATTGATCCGAGCGCCCCCGCGGCCGCCGCCACTTCCAGTTCGTGTTGCATCGTATGGCCGGCCAGAGTCGCGTGGTTGGTTTCCAAATTCAGTTGGAGATGGTTGAGCAAATCATACTCTCGCAAAAAATTGAGACAGGCGGCTGCGTCGGAGTCATATTGATGTTTTGTGGGCTCTTTTGGTTTCGGTTCGATGTAGAACTGTCCTTTGAACCCGATTTTCTTTTTGTAATCCACGGCCAGGTGCAGAAATCGGGCGAGATGGTCCAGCTCCCGCTTCATGTTGGTGTTCCATAACGTGGAGTATCCTTCGCGCCCGCCCCAAAAAACATAGCCCTGGCCGCCAAGTTCATGAGTCACCTCGATGGCTTTTTTGATCTGTGCCGCCGCATAGGCAAAGACGTCGGCATTACAACTCGTGGCGGCACCGTGCGCGTAACGCGGGTGCGCAAAAAGGCAGGCCGTCCCCCAAAGCAGTTTTATGCCCGTGCGCTTTTGCTCCTCCGCCAGAATCCTGACGACAGCGTCAAGGTTCTTGTTGGTTTGCGCCAGGGTCGAACCTTCCGGCGCGACATCGCGATCGTGGAACGCGTAGAAAGGCGCGCCAAGTTTTTCGATAAACTCGAAAGCCACGCGGACCCGCGTCTGCGCGTTCTTGACCGACTCCGTTCCGTCGTCCCAGGGACGAATCGCGGTGCCCATGCCGAATTGGTCTGCGAGCCGATTCCGGAAGGTGTGCCAATAAACCACCGAGAATCGGAGATGGTCTTTCATCGTCTTGCCTTCGACGAGTTCACTTGGGTTGTAATATTTGAAAGCGAGCGGATTTTTGGATGTCGGCCCTTCGAATGGGGTCGGAGAACTGTTCGGGAACGCGGGTCGCATAATAAAAGCTTTTCCTGTTATCGAGTTAAAAAATGTGCTGCGATTGCTAATTCAAACTCAAGGGGAGCGCAAGCTGAAAGCGGCTGGGCCGTCGATCCGGCGATTTGGTTAGCCAACATCAACAGTAATTTGTTGGTTGAACGATCTAGCCGCCTAACAACAGCGACGTTTTATCCTTGTCATCGCCCAAGCCAAAACGTGGGAAGGCCTTAAGCGAAAAGGTTACCGCAACGGTGACGTCTTCTCCGCCTCCATTATCACGCAAACGGAGCGCAAGGGCGGCAGTCCAACTGCGTAGATCGCGGTATATGGTGTAGGTCTGTTCGGCCATCACGCCGCTCCTCAGGTCGTAATAGTGCGTCATGCGCGTGCCCCAATTCTCGTTGAGACGATAATAAACGCGACTGGTGATCAAATCCTCTCCATTGCCCAACGGTGAGCCACCCCGCAGATACCGATGCCCAAATGTCCAGCTCCATACGTTGTTCGGCTGCAGCGTCAGCGTGTGATCGGTGAGACGTAACACTTCATGGCTGATATCAAACCGGACCTGCGAGTTGATGGTCGCCCACGAACGCGGTTTCAAATCGATGTCGGAATAAAGATCGGAGAACGTGCCTTGACCCCCGCGAGGATTCAAATTCCAGTCCGTATAGACGGCCGTGTTAAGCAAGTTGTCGATACCCGCCTCGCGTTTCGTTTGCAGTTTGTTGCGCAGACCGAAGCGCAACACGTTCTGGCTTTGGATGGAATCAATCGAGTTGTAATCGGGGAAGTCAATCGGCAAGAGGGGATAGCTGGGCGACTCGTAATCGAATTGCGGTATGTGGTTCGTCGAGACATTAGGTTTGGGGACATAAACGTAGTTGACCGATGGTTCGACGATGTGGCGTAACCCGTCGGCATCCCAGAATTTGCTCTGGACGCCCCGCCAGAGGCGCGAGGCTTTAAGAGAGAACTCGGCGCCGGTGTTGAATACACTGCGATACTCTTCAGTCGTCGTGGCGCCGGGACCTGATGACTCTCCGTAGTACGTCAGTCTTTCGCCAACGCGCGGCGTAACGTTGAGCCAGCCAAAAAAAGTGTACGGCAGTAGCATTTGATGGAACGAATCCACGCGCGCTGCGGAATAATCAGCCATCACCGTGTTGGTATCGGAAAATTTACGGTCGTAATAGCCAATGGTACTTTCACTTTCGTAGTACACCGGCGACTCACCGAGTTGTTGACGGAAGGCCGTCAGTTTCACGTCCGGCAGGCGTTCGACCGTTTCCAGGAAATCATTGAGACGCGGTTGAGCGTAAACGTTCAGGCTGTAGTTATGCCACAGTTGATCGACTTCCAGAAAGGTGATCGGCTGCGGGTTACTCCGGTAGGCGCCTTCAAAGAAATCTTTTTCGACCTTGTAGTCGCTCTGATAATCCGCGACGGCCTTCACAGTCAAGTTGGAACGCAGCGTTGCGTGATGGGAAAACGCCACGCGCTGGCGATCGGAATCCACTCGTTTTGGATCGGACGGATCATTACCCGGGTCCTGGGCCTTGGGAGGCTGCTGGTCATCGATGTGGTAATAGCTGATCGTCCCCTCGCCGAAGCGCCCCAGATGATAATTGACGTCTGGCCCAAAACCGAAGCCGCGCTTCTGGCGGTAATCGGCGTGCAGTTCGCCGTCGAGTTGCTCGTTCAAGAACCAGGTGTAGGTGCCCAGCACGAAAGGGCCGAAGTCACTTTTGTAGCCGGGGATAAAGGTAAAATGATTTGCGTGCGGCCCCAATGCGCGTCGGTAGTAAGGGAAATAAAACACCGGAACGTTTCCCACATAATAAAAAGCGTGGTGAGCTTCGACGTATTTTCCCGGGACGATTTTTATTCGTTTGGCACGGATACTTTGGGCCGGTTCAGCAATGTCATCCGTCGTCACCAAGGCATTTGTAGCGATGTAGGTTTGATTGGTTTGATCGCCTAACAACCCTTTTCCTGCCGCAAACAGAGGTGGCTGGCCGGTGCGAAATTCTTCGGCTCTCATCTGGCGGGTGTTCAGATTGTAGAGAATTTTCTCCCCCACCCAGGTGTAATCATCGTGTTGGATGCGCACGTGCCCTTCGGCATACACTTCGGTGGTGCCATAGCTGACCGTGGCGTTGTCAGCCGTGAGGACGGTGTTGCCATATTTGACGATTACACCGTTAGTGGCCGTCCCCACCTTGGTCTTGAAGTCGTAAACAACCTCCCCTTGAGGAGAATCGATTTCAATTTCCTGCGGCGCTTGCTCCTGAGAATCCTGCGCGAAAGCGATTGCCAACGACAGGAAGGGCAGAAAAAAAATCGCGCGCAGTTTTCTCATCAGGCGCTCACAGCTAAACAGAGCACGTTTAGACTGCCAAGCTGGATTTGTCTGCGCGGCCTTTCCTCCACTGGTTGTTCCATGATTGTTGTTCCGCGCCGAAATCTTTCCAGAAGCGACCGTTTGATTGGCATGGTAACCGCTAAAATGGCGCGGTGACAAAAAATAATATGGCGACGAAAGTTCAACTGCTGAAAATGTTAAAGGAGACGTGCCCTCTCCCGCGCGTCTGCGTTCGCCGCCCTTCTGCCAAGCCGATTGGACTATACCTGCTGCAGTTGCGTTCGCATGTCATGGAGACGAGCTCTCCCAAATTCAAGTTGCCGATCGCTGCCGATCCTAACGAGGGTCCGGACAGTGCACCCAAGCCCGTAAAAATTACTCATACCTGAGAAGCCGGGGCGTGCGATTTCTGGTCTCCTTGCCCTACGTGCCCGGTCATCACCGCTTGGCGGTCCAGTCGTCAGCCTGTGTGGGTGAAACAAAACAAGTCACGTGCTGACCAGTATTAGGGCAACTTCATCTGCTTGAGACGCGTTGACTTTTGGAATTACGGAGAGCGGAATTCCACTTCAACAAAACCCAATTGCTCGAACAGATTCGTCAGTTGTGCGCGGGTTCGTTCGTCAGCGTCCTTCAAGATTCCGCCGGTACGGGCGGCTCGACGAATATCATCAACGGCGTTCTGGCGCGCGGCTTGTTCAAGGTCTTTGTTGAAGCTTCGCAAAAACCCGGTGGTGCGTTCCACAATCTGGGTCTGCTTGTCGTCCAAATAGGCGTCGGTGATTTGCGCGCGCGGCAAAGTGAGCGTGACTTTTTTTCCTGACAACCGCAAGTCCTCCGGCTTGAGCTGGCTTAAATCTACACCTGCTTTTACAATGCCGTGCGCGACCAGGATCACGCGGCTTTCTCCGGGCAAGAGTTGTTCGAATACACCTTTCGGCGGGTCCTCCAGCACGACGACTTTCTCCATCACATACTTGACGGTGACCAGCTGCGAAAGAGACTGAACTTGTCTCAGTACCGTGGCAGTGTTGTAAACTTTGGGCACCGTATTAAGTCCGACCAGACGCGGCACCACGCTACCCAACCAGAGGCCGAAGATGATTGCAGTGAAGATTCCCGCCACGATGAGCAGTCTTTTGAACATGAATTGACTCTAACTTTTTCAACCAGCTTGCAAAGTCGGAAAACTTTGAACTTTGAACTTTGAACTTAGAACTTAGAATCCCGTCATGAACTTGCATCCGGTGGGGCATTTCCCCGCTTATCGGCCACGACGCTTGCGTCGATCACCGGCGCTGCGCCGGTTGGTCAGCGAGACGCAGTTGAGCGTTGCGCAATTGGTGTTACCGATGTTCGTTCGGAGTGGGCGGAAATTGCGTCGTCCTATTGCGGCGATGCCGGGCGTATTTCAACTTTCACCCGATGAGTTGGTGCGCGACGCAACACGGGCGCATCAACTGGGTGTGCCTGCGGTTATATTGTTTGGTATACCCAACGCCAAGGATGCCAAAGCCTCCGGAGCCTATGCCGTCAACGGCATCGTGCAACAAACCGTTCGCCATTTGAAAAAGGAGTTGCCAGAGTTGCTCGTAATTACTGATGTTTGCCTCTGCGAATACATGGAGCACGGGCATTGCGGCATCGTTCACCGCGACAAAACTGGCGGGCGAATTCTGAACGATCCCACATTGAAATTACTTGCCCGTGCGGCCCTCAGCCACGCCGAAGCCGGCGCCGACATCGTCGCGCCGAGTGACATGATGGATGGTCGCGTCCGCGCCATTCGCGAGC
The DNA here is from genome assembly GCA_964651015.1 of uncultured Verrucomicrobiota bacterium. GTDB lineage: Bacteria > Verrucomicrobiota > Verrucomicrobiia > Limisphaerales > PALSA-1396 > CAZYYS01. The sequence continues at coordinate 4,307 of CAZYYS010000018.1, read as the reverse complement.
GACTTGATAAATCAGGCTTTGCCGATACGCCCATCATGTCCTATGCGGCCAAATTCGCGTCCGCATTTTACGGCCCTTTTCGAGAAGCGGCGGAATCAACTCCGAAGTTTGGGGACCGTCGCAGTTACCAGATGGACTCCGCCAATGCAGCCGAAGCATTGCGCGAAGTGGCGATGGACATCCAGGAAGGAGTGGACATTGTCATGGTCAAACCGGCCTTGGCGTACCTGGACGTTCTTTATCGGGTGAAAACCGAGTTTGGCTATCCCACGGCTGCTTATGCGGTCAGCGGGGAGCATGCGATGACCAAGGCCGCGGCAGCCAAAGGTTGGGTCGATGAACGTTCCGTTACTCTGGAGAGCTTGCTGGCCATGCGCCGCGCCGGAGCAGACATCTTGATCACTTACGCGGCAGTGGAAGTGGCACGTTGGCTGAAGGAAGCGTAACCACGAGAAAAATGCCGGGAGAAAACCTGTCAGCCTACTTGAATGACTGGTATGCGACGAACAAAAGAGCGATTATTATAACAAACACAATAGCCCCAAAAATAATGAAATACTTGTTGGCTTTGTCCGTCTTCTTGGAAAAGCCTTTGCTGGTTGTCTCAAAGCCGCTGGTACGCGGGCCTTGCTCCAGTTCGTTGAGCTTTACTCCTTGCGGCACGACCGTCGTTTGGTCCAATGCTTTCTTGCTTGTGGGCGCCGCCGTTTCGGATTCCAAACGTACTTCGACCTGCCCAAGCCGGAGAATCTGACCCGGTTTCAAAACGCTTTCGGTAATCTTCTGGCCGTTGATAAAAGTGCCGTTCGTCGAGCCAAGGTCTTTCACCAGCACCTCGTTACCGCGCAGAAGCACTTCACAGTGATGGCTGGATACGGATGGTTCGGCGATGGGAAACGTGTTGTCATCCACCCGGCCGATAGTGGTCTTATCCACCTTCAGCTCGTGGGAACGTCCCGTTAATCCCTCACTGAGGATGACGAGTTTAGCCATAGATCGGTTTTGTGAAGCCGATTATCCTCACAGACCGCCGCAAGTCAAACGGATTTCTAGCGAGATGCTGGCTCGCCAGTTTCAGCGTTTTTCAATCAAGGAACGAAACTCGGCGAACAAACGTGTAGAGTCATGCGGTCCCGGTGAAGCTTCTGGATGATATTGCACGCAAAAAATCGGCTTGGTCCGGTGCCGCATCCCTTCCACGGTCTGATCATTCAGGTTGATGCGATTCACGGTTACATCCGACGGCAGTGATGCAGCGTCCACGGCAAAACCATGATTTTGAGAAGTGATTTCGACTTTGCCCGTCTCCAAATCTTTCACCGGCTGATTACCGCCGCGATGGCCGAACTTCAACTTGAAAGTTTTTCCGCCGAAGGCTTGACCAAGAACTTGGTGCCCGAGGCAAATGCCGAAGATGGGTATGTCGGTCTTCACCAGATCACGCGCGGCCCGCACGGCATAACCAAGCGCTGCTGGATCACCAGGCCCATTCGAAAGAAAAACTCCCGCCGGCTTGTAATTCATCGCCTCGGCGGCCGATGTTGTGGCGGGCACGACCTGAACCTGGAAGCCGTGCTGGCGTAACCGGCGCAGGATATTGTACTTCATCCCGAAATCGTAAGCCACAATCGGAATGTCTGCCGGGGGCAGCGATTTGTGGTGCTTGCGGGCGTCGAGCTTCGCGTTTCCGCGAACCAGCTCAAAGTCGCCACTCTGCTCGTCCTTTTCATCCCAACGGAACGATTCCTTATGCGTCACTTCCTTAACGTAGTCCACGCCGACCAGCCCCGGCCAATTCTTCGCTTGAGTCACCGCCTCAGACGCGGAAACTTCCTCGGTTGAAATGAAGCCATTCAGCGCGCCACGCACCCGCAGTTTTTTGGTAAGCGCCCGGGTGTCGATTCCCTGGATCCCGGGAATGCCATTTTGCTCGAGATAATCACTCAACGCACAGTCCGCACGCCAATTGCTGACCACCGGTGATAGTTCACGGATCACAAAACCCGCCACGTGGGGCCGCCACGATTCCACGTCCTGTGTGTTCACGCCATAGTTGCCGATGAGCGGATAGGTCATCGTTACAATTTGCCCCTTGTAGGACGGGTCGGTCAAAATCTCCTGATACCCCGTCATGGAAGTGTTGAAGCAAACCTCACCACAGGTCGACGCGCGCGCGCCAAATCCTGCTCCCTGAAACACTGTCCCGTCTTCCAAAGCCAAAATCGCTTTCATTTCAAATCTTGAACCGGCGCGTGATACCGGCAGCACGAAAGCTGGTCAAGCCATTACCAGCAAAAAAAAGGCGTGGCCAAACGCGACCACGCCCTAACCGACCACAAAATCAATGCGCACTTTCTACTTCTTCTTCAACTTCTCCAACTCGGCGATGAATGCTTTTGGGCCGCCGGGTTCATAGCCGAGTTGACCTATCTTTGCCCCTTCGCTGTTCAATACGATGATGGTAGGATAGCCTTCGATATCGTATTTCTTTTGCAGTGCTTCATTGGCCTTTTTCAGTTCGGCACTTTGTTTCTTCTTGGTCGGAAAATCCACTTCCACCAGCACCAGGTTCTTCTTCGCGTATTCCGTAAACGCCGGCTGGGAGAAGACTTCCTTGTTCAACTTGATGCACCACCCGCACCAGTCCGAGCCGGTGAAGTCCATGAGTACCATTTTCTTTTCCGCCTTGGCCTGAGCCTGCGCTTTGGGGAGATCGGTCAACCACTCACCTTCGGCGGCGAAGGATTGTACTGCAGCCCAACTGGCGAGCAAACAAACGATAATCTTTTTCATAGTTTTTCTGTAAAAACGCTTTGTCCACTTCAGGGCTTAGACTCTAACCAGTTCCTTTTGTTCACACCAAACACTTTTTCCACCCACTATTGTGGTTACGGCCTTTCCTTTCAGCGGCCAGCCATAAAACGGGTTGTTGCGTGACTTGCTGGCGGTGCTATCGGGTTCAAACAGCCATTCAACATTGGGATCGAACACCGTAACGTCCGCATCAACGCCCACAGTCAATGTCCCTTTCGGCAACCGCAGCAAGCGCGCCGGCGACACTGTAAACTTGGCGATGACATCGCTCAGACTCATCAGTTTGGTTTGATAAAGTTGCATCAGGGAGAGGGCTAATTCCGTTTCCAAGCCGGTGATGCCAAAGGGAGCGTAATCGAATTCCACCTCTTTTTCGTAATCACAATGCGGGGCGTGGTCGCTGCAAAGAATCTCGATTGTGCCGTCGGCCAGGCCTTCCAGAATCGCGTCGCGGTCGCGGGCGGACCGCAGCGGTGGGTTCATTTTGAAATTGGTATCGTAAGGAGGCCAGACGAGAGTTGATGGTTGATGGTTGATGGCTGATAGCGGTTTGCCGTCCGTGGCCCAGAATTTTTCGCTGCCCGCAATCGCCGCGTCGGTGAGCGTGAAATGATGTGGGCAGGCTTCGCCTGAAATCGGGATGCCGCGCTTCCTAGCCTCGCGTAGGAGCCGCACACTTCCGGCTGTGCTTAGATGCTGACAATGCACGTGGGCTCCCGTCAGTTCCGCCAGCAAGATGTTCCGCGCCACGATCATTTCTTCACCCGCCGCCGGCCAGCCACGCAAACCAAGCACGGTGCTCCAGTATCCTTCGTGCATGACCCCGTCAGTCACGAGTGAATAATCCTGGCAATGGTCCATCACCGGCAAATCGAACATCCTGGCGTATTCGAGCGCCCGCCGCATCAGATCATTGTTCTGGACACAATGGCCATCGTCGGTAATTGCAACGACACCGGCGTTTTTCAATGAGCCGATGGGAGACAACTCTTCGCCCGCGATGTTTTTGGTGATCGCGCCGGTGACAAAAACATTCACGACGCCGTCGCGTTGGGCCTTCTCGTGAATCAGCGCGACGGTTCCCGCATTGTCGATGGGCGGAGACGTGTTCGGCATGCAGACGACCGACGTAAATCCGCCGCGCGCCGCTGCCGCCGTGCCGGTGGCGATGGTTTCCTTCGCCGATTGTCCCGGTTCGCGCAGGTGAACGTGCAAGTCAATTAATCCTGGACAAACTACCAGCCCGCCAACGTCTCTTCGTTCAACCTCCGGCGGCGCCTTTTTGTCGGCTTCAGAACCAACAGCCGCAATTTTCCCTTCCAAAATCAGCACATCTGCGACAGCGTCTAATCGGTTGGCTGGGTCGATGACGTGTCCGCCGGTGAGGAGCAAGGAGTTCATGCGCCCGCGAGCATAATTGAGGGAAATTGACAAGGCAAGCGTGCGCGGTAAGATTCAGGCACTTCGACGCGGGCTTGCCGCGCCGAAGCGCA
>CAZYYS010000017.1:26457-31306 GCA_964651015.1 uncultured Verrucomicrobiota bacterium | reverse complement strand
CTCGAACCCTGGACCAATGCCTTAAAAGGGCACTGCTCTACCAACTGAGCTACCAGCCCGACCTTCGTGGATGATCTTTTGGTCAGCGATGATCCCAGACCAATCCAAAAAAGAGGCGCGAAACTAATCGACGCGCAAATGCCGCGCAAGCGATAATTTGCAGGGTTACTGCGGCCGAAACTGTTGTTTCGCTTCCGGCAGCCAACCCTTGAGCTGCTTTATGCGCACTGCATCGACCGGGTGCGTTCGTAAAAACCACGGAGTACCGTCCCCGCTCTTTTTATTGTATTCCGCAAAGCGTTCCCAAAAGCCAACCGCCGCCTCGGGATCGTAGCCGGCCCTTGCCATGTACAGAATCCCGATGTGGTCCGCCTCGGATTCTTGAAGCCGACTGTGCGGTAGCGCAACGCCCAACTGTGTCCCGGCGCCGTACACCGTCACCATCGCCGCCTGCCATTTGGAGTTCGCCATGGTGCTGCCCAAAATCTGACCGACGCCCTCGATTCCCATCGCCTCCGTCATTCGCTCACCGCCATGCCGCGCCACCGCATGCGCCACCTCATGGCCAATCACCGTCGCCAGTCCGGCTTCATCTTTGGTGATCGGCAAAATACCGGTGTAAACCCCCACCTTCCCGCCCGGCAGGCAAAATGCGTTGGCCTCTTTGCTTTCAAACACCACGAACTCCCATTGCGCGCCGGGCAACTGCGCCACCGCCGCAATCCGCTTGCCGACCTTTTGCACCAGTGCGTTTACGGCGGCATCCTTGCTGATCGGCACTTCCTTCTTCATCTTGTCGAAGCTCGTCAGCCCGAGTTGCATCTCTTCAGACTGGGACATCACATTCAACTGCCGTCGCCCGGTTTCTGGCACCGTCGTGCAACTGATGAATACCACCGACATCAGCAGCACAGCCAGACCAGCGGATGTCAAACGGAAAAGCCAATTTCTCATTACTGGACTTAACCAAACTCCCGCTCACCGTTCAACATAAAGGATGACGCAGGTTCGGCCACGTCGAATTTGCTGCTTTCCCGAATCGACACCCTGCGATAAAAAATTACAGCAGAATCGGACGTCACCTTTTGTCATGAAAGTCAATCTCGCGTACGGCCAAGGGTATCTGTCTGTCGAACTGCCGGAGGATCGCACGACGGTCATCCAGCCGTCCCACATACCGGGCCTGCCTGATGAACGCATCGCAGTCATGGCCGCACTCGAAAAGCCCATCGGCGCACCGCCGTTGCGAGATTGGATCAAGCCCGGCCATCGTGTCTGCATCCTCTTTACCGACATCACCCGCGCCACGCCAAACGAACGTCTTATTCCCTGGCTGCTTGAACATCTTGCCCATGTCCCGCGCGAAACCATCACGCTCTTGAACCAGGTTGGCACACATCGACCCAACACCCGCGCCGAACTGGAGAAAATGCTGACGCCGTCCGTCGTGCAGAATTATCGCGTTATCAATCATGAACCGGAGAACCCGGCTGCTCTCGTGCAATTGGGCACCACGCATGGCGGCACACCCGCTCTTTTAAATCGCCATGTCGTTGAGGCGGATGTTCGCATCGTCACTGGTTTCATCGAACCGCATTTTTTTGCCGGGTTCAGCGGCGGCGTCAAAGGTATTATGCCTGGCGTAGCCGGCCTTGACACCGTCATGAGCAATCACGGCGCGAAAAACATCGGCGATCCCAAGTCCACGTTCGGCGTCACCGATGGCAATCCGTTGTGGGAGGAGCTGCGTGACATCGCATTACGAGTGGGCCCGAGTTTCCTGTTGAACGTTTCATTGAATGAAGAACGCCAGATTACCGGCGTCTTTGCGGGCGACCTCCTCGCGGCTCACAAGGTCGGCTGCGAATTCGTGAGAAGATCGGCGATGCAGAAATTCGACGCCCCGTTCGACATTGTCGTCACCACGAACAGTGGTTATCCGCTGGATCAAAATCTTTACCAGGGCGTCAAGGGGATGAGTGCAGGCGCGCGCGTCATCAAAGAAGGCGGCACCTTGATCCTTGCGTGCGAATGCCGCGAAGGTGTTCCGGCACAAAGTCCGCTCGACCAACTCTTGCGTAGCGTGGGCAGCTCAGAGGAAATTCTGACTTTGCTGTCCACGCCGGGCTTTGTCCGTCCTGAACAATGGCAGGCGCAGATTCAAGCCCTCATTCAGCGCAAAGCAAAAGTGCTGATTTACAGTTCGCTCCCTGACGACATTATCCGCGCCGCGCACCTGACTCCTTGTCGCGACATAGGCGCCGCGGTGCAAGAGTGCATTCATTCGCATCGCAATGGCCCGCGCATAGCCGCTTTGCCACAAGGGCCGTTGACAATTCCATATTTGGCGTAACACTTGCCGGATTCACACTATGAATAACCAATCCCTTCGCGTGGGCACACGATCAAGAATGCCGCAAGCCTTTACCTTGATTGAACTCCTCGTGGTCATTGCCATTATCGCCATTCTCGCCGGTCTCTTGTTGCCTGCCCTCTCGCGGGCGAAGGAAAAGGCCAAGCGAACCAACTGCTCGAGCAACCTTCGACAGTTTGGAATGGCCGTGCATATCTACGCGAATGATTACAACAGCAAGCTTCCCCGATTGGCGACCGGCAACTGGCCTTGGGATTTACCGACCCCGGTCGCCAACTTGTTGACACAGAACGGCGCGCAGCGGCACATCCTATACTGCCCTTCGTTCTCCAAGCAGGACAACGACACGCTCTGGAATTTCACGCCCGACTTCAAGGTGATTGGCTACGCCATGACTTTTCCGGGCACAGCCAACGTGATGCCGACCAACGAAAATGCATCGATCATTCCGACTGCCATCGTGGCGGGAAATGTGACACTACCACCGCCCCCTGCGTCCGAGCGCGTGCTGCTGGCCGACGCCACGATCTCGGCAGCGAACAACGAATCCAATCGCACACGCAACATTTACATCGGTATTGACGGAGGCTGGAAGGGACACCGAACGCCTCACTTGAATGGGATAATTCCGGCCGGCGGTAACGTGTGTATGTTGGACGGTCATACCGAGTGGCGCAAGTTCGCCGTGATGCGCGTTCGCACGCTCAATGGCCCCTATTTCTGGTGGTAAAGTGACTGGCAGGAAAGGGCGGGTGCGGGCCATCCATAAATACTGCCGACAGCAAGAAATATTTGTGCAAACAACCAGACAACGAGATCCATCTCCATCTGACCATTACAGTGACTCGGTCAACTGGCCTGAAACCTTGCCGAGCGACGCATCAACAACGAACAGTGGAGTGCAGCCCGTCTTCCGCATGGGGCCGTGCTCATTTGAGGCGGAGAGCCGCTACCTGACGCTGCAATTGCGCGAGAGCAATGAGATCTTCGATGATCCCGAGGCGCTCCGAATGCGTTTCAACGAAGACGGTTTTCTTTTCCTTCGTAGTTTTCACGATCGCAGTGAAGTGTTAGGAGTTCGACGCGACATCTTGCAGATCATGGCCAGCACCGGCGAGCTTGATTCGGCAGCGCCGTTGATGGACGGCATCATCAACCCAGGCCTCAAGGCCCAGGCCACCGTTTCCACCAAGGGCCGCGAAAACCTCAAGACCGATTCACTCAAGCGCCTGCTCTATGGTCCGCGCCCGGCGAATTTCTTCCGAAGCATGTTCGAAACTGAACCGGTGGCGTATCAGTTCCAATGGTTGCGGGCAGGCGGGCACGGCGCCGGTTCGACCATCCACGCGGACGTCGTTTACATGGGTCGCGGAACCAAACGACTATGCACCATTTGGACGCCGCTGGGAGACATCCCGCCGGAGATGGGGCCGCTTGTGCTATGCCTCGGCTCGCACCAGTGGGATCGCGTGCGAGGCACCTACGGTCAAGCCGACGTGGACCGCGACCGCATCCCCGGCCACTTCACGGAGAACCCGGCTGAACTGGTCGAGAAATTCGGCGGCCGCTGGGCGACCGCGCCAATGCGCGCGGGCGACGCTGTCATCGTGAGCATGTTTCTGCTCCACGCTTCGCTGATGAACACGACGAACCGATATCGCATCAGCGTTGACACCCGTTGGCAACCGGCGGGCGAACCGATGGACGACCGGTGGAGCGGAGCCGCACCGGCCGGCCATGGCGAGTTGTGGAAGCCGGGAGCGCAACTCGAGCCCTTGGCAGTGTCGCGAGCGAAGTGGGGCGTTTGAAGTAACCATTGCATGTATGGCTTAATCTGCGCCGAAAAATTTCACGTGGTATCGTAGCCGACAACGTGAGCAGGCGGATTCCCCCGGCAATCTGAGTTTTTTCCGCCTCGTCACCTTGGCGGCTACTTCTTTCAGTGGGCAGTTTACCAAGCGGCGCAGGCAAGCAGAATCATTCCAAACTCTTCCGGTATTCCAACCAGCGCTGCCGCAACTGCATGAGCCTCTTTTGCTGCCTCTTGTTCGCCACCAGGTTGTGTTCCTCTCGCGAATCATTTTTCAAATCGTAGAGTTCCTCGACCACCGGATCAGCGGCAACGTACCGCAGGTACTTCCAACGTTCAGTGCGCACGCCTTCGGTTTCGGGAATTCTGCCACCAAAGCCAAAATGATGTTCGTAGTAAAAGTCAGTTCGCCACTGGACCCGCTTGCCTTCCACCAACGGTCGCAAGCTGCGACCTTGCATGCTTGAAGGGGCATCGCAACGGGCATAATCAAGGATCGTCGGAGCAAGATCGATGTTGAGCACGAGTTGATCCACCTCTTTGCCGCGCTGCCTTTCCGGCAGTCGCGGATCAAAGACGATGAACGGCACGCGTATCGATTCCTCATACATCAACCACTTGTCGGACATACCGCGTTCGCCGAGAAAGAAACCATTGTCCGACGA
>CAZYYS010000017.1:0-26447 GCA_964651015.1 uncultured Verrucomicrobiota bacterium | reverse complement strand
TATCAGAGAGCTTCAATTCCAGCAGCGCACCCATGATACGGCCTACCTCCCGATCCACGCCGGTGATAAGCCGATAATAATCCTTGGCCGTCTTCTGAAACATCTCCGGTGTGGCAAAGCGGCGCTGCCAGCGTGTGCGCCCTTCGGAATTACGTACAAAGTCCGGCTGCGCATTGAAGAAACTTTCATTTGCTGTTTTGGAAACTGGAATCTCAACCTCGTCATGGAGCTTTTCATCTCGCGCATCAGGCGGGAACTCCCGCCCTGCCCCATCCTGCGAATGCGGCGCTTTGAAACTGATCGAAAGACAGAAGGGTTGAGTTGGTGCTCTGGCTTTGAGAAAAGCCAGGGCACTCTCGCCCATCTTGTGCGTGATGTGCACGGGATCGTTCTTCTCAAAGTAATTGCCTTGACCGGGAAAGCCCGCCCAGATGTCAAATGCGTTTGTCGGCATTTGATTGCCCACCCCAAACTTGCCGATGAAACCAATGCGATAGCCGTGCTGCTTGAGCAACGCGGGATATGTGATGCTCCAGGCAGCCGGCGTGAACGACGTGGCAAAGTCGCCAATCTTGTGCCGGCGTTCGTACTGACCGCTAAAGATGCTGGCGCGGCTGACACTGCAAATGGCGGTGGTGACAAAGCCGTTGCGGAACAGCACACCCTGCCTCGCCAAGCTGTCGATGTTGGGTGTTTGGATGATTCTGTTGCCCATACAACCCAGCGAATCCCAACGCTGATCGTCAGTAAGCAGGAAAATGATGTTGGGGCGGGCGGCAGCGAGTTGGGCGTTCGTGTCTCCAGGTGCCGCAATCATTGCGAGAGTAGGGAGACTTGCCAGCATTCCAAAGACGTTGGCCCGCCGGATGTTTGGAAGACGTTTCAAACTCATGTCGGAATCTGCCGGTCGTAGTTGCGCGTTCACCCATCACCACGACTACCCGAACTCGACCGAAGCCGGGCCGCATCCTATTGCGGACGCGAAAGCAGAGTCGATGAGAATGTGGCGTCCGAAGTTAAACATGAGCTTATTGTCATCGCTAATAAGCTGGAAAGTAACCGCAAGCAGTGCTCCAATACAAAGTATGAACCAGCGCATCGCTACAGATTAGTTTCATTTCCAACTCAGCGCCATGAGCGAATCCCCTCCAAACCTGACAGCAAACAAATCCGAATCGTTTGCCACCACCCACTGGAGCGTGGTGCTTGCCGCTAAAATAGGAGACTCGCCCCAAGCCACGGTCGCGCTGGCCGAACTGTGCCGGACTTACTGGTATCCACTCTATGCCTTCGTTCGTCGCAAAGGACACAGTCCCCACGACGCCGAGGATCTCACGCAGGCGTTCTTCGCCCGGCTGCTGGAGAAGAACTACGTTGCCCAAGCCGACCACGGGCGTGGACGCTTTCGCACTTTTTTGCTGGGGGCGTTCACCCACTTCCTCGCCGACGAATGGGACAAGGCGCGACGACTGAAGCGCGGCGGTGGGCGGGAGATGGTTTCGTTCGACGCAACCTCGGCGGAGGAACGCTACCGATTGGAACCGATTGATCAATTCGACGCAGCCAAACTCTACGAACGTCGCTGGGTCACGACGCTCTTCGACAAAGTGCTGATGCGGCTGGGACAAGAGTTTCCTGATTCGGATAAAAGCGAATCGTTCGCGGCTCTGAAAAGCTCACTGCTCGGTGACGAGGGTGGCCCGAGCTACGCCGAACTGGGGACGAAGCTGGGCCTATCCGAGGACGCAGTGAAACAGGCCGTGCGTCGGATGCGCCGGCGTTACCGCGAACTGTTCCGCGAGGAAATCGCACAGACGGTGGCCGGACAGGGCGAGGTCGAAGACGAATTGAAGCATATCTTCGCCGTGTTGAGCGGCGGGACGTAAGGCGTGAGGCGTGAAACGTGAAGCGTGATACCGAACAATCGAGCCGGTTCAAAGAACAGTTAAGAATCTCTTTAGTTCGAGTCTTTCGGCTTTCGCGTTATTGGCGTATTTCACGGTCTGAGCTGCGGAATTTGAGATGACCGGGCAAACGAAATTGAACCCGACCTGCCCAAGCTGCGGCGCGGAAATCCCGCCCGACGCTCCGCAAGGCCATTGCATGAATTGCCTCTTCCAACTCGGCACGGCCGAGATCGATTCGTTGGCGCTCGCAATGGAATCGAGCCCCCAACTCGAAACCCGAAACTCGGAACTAGAAACTCCGCCGCTGCGCTCCTTTGGCGACTACGAACTGCTCGAAGAAATCGCCCGCGGCGGCATGGGCGTCGTTTACAAGGCACGGCAGAAAAGTCTTGGCCGCATTGTCGCTGTGAAGATGCTCTTGTTCGGCGGCCAGTCGGGCAAGGATCTGGCGCAACGGTTCCGCGCCGAAGCGGCGGCGGCGGCCAGCTTGCAACACCCGAACATCGTCGCCATCCACGAAGTGAATGCGCACGAGGGACAGCCGTTCTTCGTCATGGATTTCATTGAAGGCCAGAACCTGGCCCGGCTCAGTGCGGAATGCGAAGTACGGAATGCGGAATGGCTGCGCCGCGCCGTGCGCTACGCCAAGGTGGTCGCCGAGGCCATCCACTACGCGCACGAACGCGGCATCCTGCACCGCGACCTCAAGCCGTCCAACGTGCTCATTGATCCGTTCGACCAGCCGCGCGTGACCGACTTCGGCCTCGCCAAGCGCCTGCATCACGACAGTGAACTGACCTTGAGCGGCCAGGTGCTCGGCTCGCCCAACTACATGCCGCCGGAGCAGGCCGCCGCCAAACGCGGGCTGGTCGGCCGGCGCAGCGACATCTATTCGCTCGGCGCGATTCTCTATCACCTGCTCACGGGCCGCCCGCCGTTCGTGGGCGAGACACTCACCAACACTTTGCAGGACGTGGTTAACCAGGAACCGGTTTCGCCCCGCCTGCTCAATCCCAGCGTGCCGCGCGACCTGGAAACGCTTTGCCTGAAATGCCTGGAGAAAGAGCCAGCCCGCCGCTACCAAACGGCGGAAGCGCTCGCGGCAGACCTCGACCGCTTCCTGCGCGCCGAACCGATCCGCGCCCGACCGGTTGGTCGTGCGGAAAAAGTCTGGCGTTGGTGTCAGCGCCGGCCCGCGGTGGCGGGATTGCTTGTGGCTTTGCACGTGGCGCTGACCGTTGGGTTGGCGGGAATCTTGTGGCAGTGGCAGCGGGCGACGAAAGGCGAACTGGCCGCCCGACAAAGGGCCTACGCCGCGGATATGAACGTGGTGCAACAAGCCGTCCGAGCGGATGAGTTCGCCCGCGCGCTTGAACTCCTGAACCGTCATCGGCCCATTCAAAAATCCGCAATCCGCAATCCGCAATCCGAGCGTGCAACGTCTGAAATCCCATCAACCATCAACTCTCAACCCTCAACCGATCTGAGAGGCCGGGAATGGCGTTACTGGTGGCGGCAATGCCAGGGCGAGCAACGCTTCATCCTCGGGGAACACGCGGGCGGGGCCACGGCAATTGGCATGTTGGCGGACGGCAAGACAGTTTTCTCCGCCGGTGCGGACAAGGCGGTCCGCTTGTGGGACTTGGAAGCCCGGCGTCAAATCGGCCTGCTGCCGCACGCGGAAGAAATCATCGGGGCCGCCGCTTCACCCGATGGCCGTTGGCTGGCGACTGCGACGCAGAAGGAGGCGGAGGGCCAACCCGTTCTCCTTTGGGACCTGGCCACTCAAAAGATCGCCGCCACGCTCACCACCGTCACGACCGACTTCACCAACTTCTGGCTGCGCCCCGGGGGCATCGTCTTTTCGCCGGACAGCCAGTGGCTCGCTTCTGCGACGATGTGGGGCGGCATTCGGATCTGGGATGTCCATGCCCGGAGCGAGGTCACGCATCTGCCGGCGTCCGCGGGATGGCGGCTTGGCGTTGCTTTCTCCCCTGACAGCCGCACTTTGGCTTACAACGAAAACAATTCCGGCGTGATTTTGCTGTGGGACGTCGCCAGCCGTTCGATGATTGGCCGGCTCATCGGACACGAAAGCACTGTCACGACTCTCGCCTTCTCACCCGATGGTCAAATGCTGGCTTCGGGCAGCGACGACCGGACGGCGCGGCTTTGGAACCTGGCCGATCGACGGGAGACATTTCAATTCACCAACCACAGCGGCGGGTTTACCACCCTGGCCTTCTCTCCCGATGGCCGGACGTTGGCACTGAGTGGTGAGGGCGGCGCGGGTCGAATCATCCGCCTCGCGGAAGTCGCGACCGGAAAACTGAAAGCCGAATTGCGCGGCCATCTTTACGATATTACCGGCCTGGCGTTCACGACCAACGGGCAAACGTTGCTCTCGGCCAGCGGCGACGATACCCTGCGCGTTTGGGACGTGGTGCCGCGCGCGAAGGAGAAGTATGCCCACAGGTTCGCCCGGAATTCCATCTGCAGCGATTGGCCTAGTTACGGACCGGCGCTCTGCCTGTCGCCGGATGGCCGGTACTTGCTGACCGTTTATTCCAACCAAACCTTCAGCATCTGGGACACGCAGCATCTCGTCGAAGGCGAACACCATCCGCTGCCCTTCACCAACACGACGATGGCCGCGGTGGCGGCGGGCGGCCGGCTCGCGGCCTTCGCGAGTCGGCGGGGCGAAGTGATGCTCTGGGATGTCGCGACCAGTCAGCCGCAGTTCTTTGCCCAGATCGGCACGAATCAGATCCGGCGGCTGGTCTTCTCGCTCGACGGCCGCCAGTTGGCCGTCGCCGACGACTTTAAGAAAGTCACGGAAATGACTGCCAGCAACGACGACCCGCGGCGAGCCGTTCGCGTCTGGGACGTGGAAGGGAGGAAAGAGACGCACGTTCTTTCCCCCGAGGGCCAGTTCCTCTGGCCCATGATGTTTTCCGCCGATGGGAAAAAGCTGATCGCCGGCACCTGGCGAGGCGAGGTCAAACTCTGGCAACTCGATAAACCGACCAACCCCATCACTCTCTCGAAAACTTCCGGAGGCGTGGAGGGTCTGGCACTGCTGCCGGATGGACGCACGCTCATTTCCGCCGGCGCGGATATTCACTTTTGGGATGTCCGGACTCGCCGCGAGAATGCCCCGAAACTCAGTCCGCGAGCTGGTGACTTTTCCACAGTGGCGCTGTCGCCGGAAGGTCGCCGGCTTGCCGCCGGCGCCAGCGATGGGCGGATCACGATTTGGGACGCCGCTTCGCATAAGGAGGTGGCGACGCTCGAAGGTCACCAGGAGTCGGTCATGCAACTGGCCTTCACTCCCGACGGCGATCATCTGGTCTCCGCGAGCAAGGACGAGTTGCGAGTTTGGCGCGCCGCCTCGTGGGTGGAGATCGAAGCCGCAGGAAAGCAGGCCAGAAAATGAGTGACGCCCGGAAATACTCGAAGTGTGTTCGCCTGAACAATCGCAGCTCGCTTCCTGTATCCTCACCTAATCGAAAGCGGTGTCAGCCCCATTCCCCGGCAGCCACCGCACTCCAAAACGTTGGCGCGTTTATCGCCACGTCACGAATTTTCGCGAGGTTTTGGAGTGCGGTGGGTGAGGGGTGAGGGCACACACCGCTTTCAATCCGGAGGCGTCGAGCAGGCCGAGTTACCCTTTGGCGTGCGGTACTTGTGGATAATGCCTGCATTTCAGGCCCCAATACTCCAACACTCCGTTCCTGAAGAACCCCGTCGAAAAATTTCTCCCTTTTTCCTGTCACCTTCTCCGGGGAACGCCTCAGAAATGGAGCGAACGGACAAATACACCGATCCAAAACCGAACCATGAAATTGAATCCTCACTTTCTTCGGGCCGGCCTCGTGCTTGGCCTCATCCACAGCGCCTGCGCGCAACCGAATATCACTCAGCAACCGCAGAACCAGACCAATCTCGCGGGCACAACCGTTACGTTCACCGTTACGGCCACTGGCGCGGAGCCGTTGAGCTATCAGTGGCGCTCGTATGCCAATGCCACCAGCTTTACCAACCTCCCGTTTGGCACGGAGGCCTCGCTCGTGCTGACCAATGTCCAACCGACCACCCGCCTGTTCGCGGTCGTGGTCACGGAGCTTGGCGGATTGTCGGCGACCAGCAGCCCGCTGGCCTCCCTCATGGTGCTCACGCCGCCGAGCATCATCGTGCAGCCCGCGGTTCGAATCCTGATCGTGGGGGCCGCGGCCAGCTTCACGGTGACGGCCAGCGGCACGGCGCCACTCGCTTACCAGTGGCGCTTCAACGGTGGGAACTTGGCCGACAAAACCAACCGCACCTTTTCGTTCGCCAACGCGCAATTGCCCAATGCCGGCAACTACACAGTCGTCGTCACCAACGCTTACGGCTCCGTCACCAGCCGGGTCGCAGGGTTGATGTTCACCGCCGTTCATCGCTTCGGGGGAATTGCACCCATGCCGGACCGCAGCATCTGGCTGAACCTGACCGGCGTGGTCCCAAGCGCCTTTGCTCCCTACTACGACCTCTATCCGCTAGAAACTTCCACCAACTTGCTGGACTGGACGCCGCTGACCACGCTCCTGCGCACGAACGATTCCACCGACACGCTGGGTTATCGCGACACCGTCGCGGCGAATTTCGGCGAGCGGTTTTACCGGACGCCCACGAACTTTTTGATCACACCTTTTCCCAAACCGTCAGGGCCTTACCCGGTGGGGACATTTGCCCGACTCCTGACTGATCCCTCACGATCCAATCGCTACGACATCCGAACGAACAGCTCGTTCATGGTGCAATTTTGGTATCCAGCCGAGGCGCGGGTTGGAGTGTTCCCGGATATTTGGCTGGAGCCTCAAGTCATTGAAGCTGATCCATCCGTTTGGGGGGCCAAACCAGTCAGCACATTGGCCCAATTGAAATCCCACGCGCGACTTGGCCTTCCCGTGGCCACGAATCAAACCAGTTATCCGGTGGTGCTCTACTCGTCCACCTGGAGCGGCCGGCGAGGAAACACGGACAAGGCGTTGGAACTCGCGAGCCATGGTTATGTCGTGGTGGGGGTGGATCATGTCGGGATTTTGGCGTCGGTATTTCCCAACGGCCAGGTCGTTTACGGCACCGCCGTCGGCCTTGATGTTGCCTTGGCCCGGACCCAACTGGGTGAGGGGATGAAGGATCTCCGGTTTGTCCTGGAGGAATTGGGCCGGCTCAATACCAACGACGTGCTGCTGGCCGGGCGACTGGATTTGGAGCGGTTGGGCGCTTTTGGCTTCTCCTATGGATCCATGCTGGCGGCGGAATTTTGTCGGACCGACGCGCGCTGCCAAGCGGCGGTGCTGTTCGATTCGGGCTCGATCCTGGAGGTGGCCACAAATCTCACTCAGTTTGGGCTGCAAAAGCCCTATCTCCTGATGAACAGCACTGGAGGGTGGATTGACGTGGGCAACGTGTACGGCCCTTGGCTGGCATCCGCCACGAACCTTTTCGCCCATGCCATCAGCGATGCCTTCTGGTTTCAAATTCAGGATACCACGCATCAGAGTTTCAACGACAAGGGCTCGCTGGTAAACGACCCGACTATGGTGGGCAATCCGACCTCCGTTTCCAGAGCGCAAAGCCAGACGATCCGAGCCTGCACGCTCTCGTTCTTCAACAAATACCTCAAAGGCGAGGATGACCACCTGCTGGACAACCCGGCGGCGGTTTATCCCAACATCATCAACTTTCAGAGCAAATGACACGGCTCTCGCGGTCACGGTCTGGAACTAATGCGGCGACTTGACCTTGCGCTCGTTGCAGCGGAATACTTAATCAACTCGCCATGATTGCCAGCTCACACGAACGCACCGAATTTGAAGGTACACGTTGGAAGGCTGTGCGCCTTGGCCTTCGGCTTGTCAATAGCCATGTTGGAGTGCTTGCGATCGCCCGTTTTTATCTCATTTGGGGACTGATCGGTTTGATTCTCTGCGTTGTCCTCATTCAATTTGCCGTTTTGGGAAAGACGCGCGCTTTCGAAACTGCGTTAAACCCAATCGCACTGTACGGCTATGTGCTTCCGATAGCGTTGATGGCAGCAGCCACATGGGCCGTTAAACTTTTCTCAAGACTCCTTTGGTGCGGCATTCCAAGGCCTCTGACAGCGACGTTGCTCGCCTATGCCTCGGTGGCGGGCAGGCTATCCGTCGTTTTTGCATTCGGGTCGGCGTGGTTTTCAGGCGGACCGTTTGTCAAAGGTCTCCTACTGCCTGAGACCATTGCCGCTTCGGGAATCGCCTGGCTTGGCCTGGTTGCCGAATGGGGATTCATACGAATCCTTAGGCGTGATTTCATTCCCGTGGGCGATCCGGTTCTACCTCCTGATGAGTTGGACAAGACGAAAGAAGATGCAACCGAAGCCGAAGACGTAACCGAGCAGAACAAAAAAAGCGTCTTCACACGCGACCTCGGAGAATGGTTCAAAGGACGCTTCCCGAGATGGCATAAACTGGCTTCCTGGATCTTACTGCCAGCAGCTTATGTCATTGTTTGTTGGCTCAACGACAATGGAAATCTTCAAGCCATCCCCGACGCCATTCTCAGGTTGGCGGTCATTACTCCAGCAGTTCTACACATCTTCTGGATCCCCGGCGGTGCGATTGATAGACTGATCAATTCTTTTTCACCAAGCACCGTGCAGGAGGATTTTGACTCACCGCGAAACGCCGCATAACGAGAAAATGAGAGCGAATGCCGGGACAAATCTCTGAGTTCAGTTTGAGCGTCGTTGGCCGGGCATCCTGTATCGTGGCGTGTCTCGGCAAAGACCCAAGCAAACCGTAAGCGTTTGCGGATTTACTCGCCGATGATCTTAACCAAAACCCGTTTCCTTCGCCGTCCATCAAACTCACCATAGAAAATTTGCTCCCATGGTCCGAAGTCCAGCTTTCCTTTGGTAACTGCGACAACTACTTCGCGGCCCATCACCTGGCGTTTGAGGTGGGCATCGGCGTTATCCTCGCCGGTCCGGTTATGGTGGTACTGGGCGACCGGCTCATGTGTAGCCAGTTTCTCCAGCCAAACCTCGTAGTCATGCAGAAGACCATCTTCCGCATCGTTTATGAAAACCGAGGCGCTGATGTGCATGGCGTTGACCAAACACAGCCCCTCCCGGACGCCGCTTTGCGTTACCAGCTTCTCGATGCTGTCGGTGATGTTAACGAATCCACGCCGGCTCGGCAGTTCAAACCAAAGATGCTCGGTCAGTGATTTTATTCCTCCATCATCACAACAATCTGGGCCAAACTTCAACAGTGACACAGAGCGTGAGTGTCAGGAAGGGCCTGTTCCAATGATTTACTTTTGTGGCGACTTTTCGAAGGGCGGCGGCGCATCTTTCACACAGCGGAAACCTGAGTGCGACAATCCGGTGTCCGGCGTGCTCTTCATTCGCGCGCCCGGCCGATAGCCAATGCAGTACAGATCGCTGCAAAGGAACGATCCTCCGCGTTGAACGCGCTTCATGATGCCCGGCTCGTTCGGATCGAAACTTGTGTCCGGCCCAGGCGGGTTTTCCTTCGGACTGTGCGCGTAGTAATTGGGCAGATACCAATCAGCGCACCATTCCCAAACATTACCTGACATATCGTAAAGGCCGTAGCCATTCGGTGGGAAACTCGCCACCGGCGCCGCGCCTCTGAAGCCGTCAGCCAAAGTATTTTCGTTTGGGAAACGCCCCTGCCAGATATTCGCCTGCCATTTTCCACCGGGGACTTTTTCCTTTCCCCAGACGTAAAGGTCACCGGCTAGCCCTCCGCGCGCCGCAAATTCCCACTCGGCCTCTGTCGGCAAGCGCTTGCCCGCCCATTTCGCGTAAGCCACAGCATCCTCCCAGGACACATGGACAACCGGATGCTTTTCGCGTCCTTGGATGGTCGAATTGGGCCCCTCCGGATGCCGCCAGTTCGCGCTCGGAACATACGTCCACCAAACGTAATGATTATCCAACGGCACCTCACCGGGTGGCGGTTTGAAAACAACGGAACCGGGAACAAGATTCTCCGGCGGTGCACCGGGAAAATCTTTCGGGTCCGGCTTGCGCTCGGCGATGGTCACATAACCAGTCGCGCGAACAAACTTCTCGAACTGCTCGTTGGTGACCTCAGTTTTGTCCATCCAAAAACCGCTCACCGTTACTTCATGCGCGGGCCGTTCATCCGTCTGGCCTTCGTTGGAGCCCATGAGAAATGTGTCGCCGGGAATCCAGACCATCTCATCCGCGTTGGAAACTGCCGCGCTGACCCGCGGTGTTGGCGTCGGGCGGACTTGATTTACCGAGGGTTTCTCCTGCCGCACCACGACGATCGATCCCGCGATGACGCCGCACAGAACCAGCAACAAGGCGATGATAAATCGAATCGTCGATTCATGATTACTCTGCGTCTGGTTGTTCATTCATTTGTCAGCTTAATTGGCCTCTCTCTATTCGCAACCAAAACCACGAAACCGGCCGTGGCGGGTAGATGATTTACAGATTGGCTTCGATAACCATTTACGCCATGCTCAACGATATGAAACCATTGCCCATACTGCTTCTCGCCGGCCTCCTTGTCCCAACACTCAACGCCGCAGAGCTGGTAGTGCCCGACAACGTCGTATTCGAGCAAGGCATCGAATACTCGAACCCCGACAATCAACACCTGCAACTCAACCTGGCGCGACCAAAAACCGGGAACGGCCCGTTCCCGGCGATTGTGTGTATTCACGGCGGTGGATTCCGCGCCGGCCACCGTGACGGCTACAACAAACTTTGCCTTTCGCTCGCCCAACAAGGTTACGTTGCCGCCACCGTGGGTTACCGGCTGGCGCCCAAGTATCAATTTCCCGCGGCGGTGCACGATGTGAAGGCTGCGGTTCGCTGGTTGCGGGCCAACGCGAAAAAATACAACCTCGACCCCAACCGTATCGGTGTCACCGGCGGTTCGGCGGGTGGTCACCTCGCGCAATTCCTCGGCGTCACGGCTGGCGTCAAACAATTTGAAGGCGATGGTGGGAATCCGGAACAATCCAGCAGCGTGGCGTGTGTCGTGAATTTTTACGGCCCCAGCGATTTCACGAAGTCGTATGGCAAAAGCGTGGATGCCGCGGAAGTTCTCCCGTTGTTCTTCGGAGGTAACCTCGGGCAGGAACGTCGCAAACATATCGTCGGCAGTCCGCTTTACTGGGTCACACCAAACGCGGCGCCGACTCTCTGCATTCACGGAACGGAGGACAAATATGTCGCCTACGAACAAGCGCAGTGGCTCGTGGACCGACTGAAAGCCTGCGAAGTCGAAGTTGAATTGCTCACGCTGGAAGGCGCGGGCCACGGCTTCAAAGGAGCGGATGCGGAGAAAGCGGAAAAAGCGATGCTTGTTTTCTTCAAGAAACACCTCAAGCCGGATGGCCACTGAACCGCCCTGCCCTCTTCCCCTCCGGCCCGCTCCCATGCGCTCCAGCGCCGCCCCGCTGGCAGTCGGAGCAGTCGGACGGTTCGTGTAATTGAAGCCTTGCAGGCCCGCCACGATATGGTTTACCTAAGTCATGACTTTCGCTTCGCGAACCGTGGTGCCCAGTCTTGGCTCTGCGCTCCGGGCACCGTGGTCCGGTGGCGGTCGCTGAACTGGGACGTTCGCGCCAAATCGACATGATCAGCTCGCTACACAAGCCGGTTGGTGCGGGAACGTGGGCTTGTCTCGTGTTCGTCCTGCTGATGTTCGTGGGGTGCGGTGGCAAACCCGGCTTGACAGTTGAGGACGTTCGGGGGATCACGTTCCACGCTTCAGGGCGGAGGTGGGACGCCTCGGCCGCTGAGATTGTGACACTGGTTGCCGCATATCAGCGAGCCGAAGTTCGACACGACGACATCGGAACGACCCCTCCGGTAGGAGTAGATGTGGTTCTCAGATCCGGAGACATCATGCGGATCTGGGGAGGTTCCGAGGGGATTCAGGGGGTCGTTTATCAGGGACGCGATGTGGATCTTCGCGGAGCGGAACTGGGAGATTTGCTTGGGAAGATAGCTCTTCAGGCCGAACATGATGCTCGAGCGAATGACAGCCAGCCGATTCGCCTTGAGGTGAATCGCACGTCATCGGCGGCTGGCGCCCGCCGCTGACCTTTGCGTTAGTCTAGACCACTCGAGAAGTCGCCCATGACAACGCTTCCACTGCCAGCTAAGTTACAAATGTGGGAGCCTGCAATTTCAAGATTCCGCGAACCAGAGCTGCGAGCCATGCTCGGCGAGCCGCACTTTGTTGAGACAGACACTTATCGGACATGTGGTGGCCCTAAACGTTGCTATCGGGTCAGCGCATGGTTGTTGTCCTTCGCGTGCCCTATCGAGTTGCATTCTTTAGCGCCGATCCACCAGAACTTGATTCGGTCTTGCAGGCTTTGCCATTGCCAGCGACGACGCCCGGCTGGAGCGGGCTAGACCCACATTAGCATCGTGTCGAAGGGTGGTTGCCAACCGGCAGCTATCTCCTGTCAATCGGCCTTGGAAAGACCAATGCTTCAAGTTGTTTGATGTCGAAGGATTCCAAGAGGCCGAAGCAAAACAGTTCCGGCTTTTGATCCACCGTCCAATTCTTCGCGATGATTTCCTTCAAACTTCCGAGTGCGCCGTGAAGTTCCAACCTGTCGATTTTGTTTTGCTCAATTCCAGCCGCGACCAAGGCGATCAAACTGGAACGCGGACCGATCGCTTCAATGCTGATGGGTGAGTTCCGGTGTTGCTCCTTTGACCAACGCGCCACGGCAATCAGTTGGCTGGCTTGCACTCCCAGCGGTCGTTCCCCCACCGCCGCCACCAACAACGCGAAGAGATAATCCCGCTGGGCGATTTTGGACTCGCCGAAATAAAACAGGTCAACCGCCAACACCCGCTGCCTGGTCGCCAGCAGCCTTTCCACCTCGGCAGTGACACTTTTGCGACCCTGGTCGGCAATGATGATGGTCGTGCCTTTGGATTCACCTCGGGTCAGTTCCACGACCGGCAGTGTCCAGTCGTTGCCAAGTTTCAGGCGCCAGAACGCAACCTGCATCCCGTCTTCTTCTTCGCTGGCAGTCTTCGCCGCTTCGACCCGGTAGTCTATCGCGTGCACAATGGCTCGGAGTTTTTCACGATTGCGCTTCTGCCACCGGTTGATGGCTGATTTGCCGACCGGCACTTCGGGATGAAGCGGCAGGTCCTTGCTCAACGCAAGGGCGAGCGAGTTGAAGCTCGCGTTGTTCTCCGGCAGAGCAACCATCAGTTGCTCCTTCGATTTGACTTCGGTGTCGCTGGGAATTTCCACCGGGTTGAATTTGCTGTCACCGGCATAAAAGCTGTCACCCAGCATGCGGTAATAGGCCTCGCGATTGTCCCGCTCGAAATTGTGCGTGCCGGGATCGTAATTGACATGCGAACGAAGGTTCTCCGCCTTGCCGTAAAGTTTGAAAATGGGTTGAGCCGAGTCCAAAAGCGGCTGAAGCGCATGGCCGGAAGCAAAACAGCATTCGTCCTTGGCATTGTAAGTCAGCAGAGTCGGCTGCGGCGCGCGCATGGCGGTCAGGTGCGCGTAGTCAACCACCGTGGCCAGATCACACGGCGTCTGTTCGGAATCGCCCAGGTCGCTGAAGTTTCGGACGCGGGTGAGGAAACTCGAATAGCCCGCCACCGGGTTGGCGAATGTGACGCGGGTATCGAGACCGCTGATGAAAATCGTCTGCCAACCGCCGCCCGAAAGTCCGCTCACGGAGACCCGGTCGCGGTCGGCGTGTTCCAACGACAACAGCAAATCCAAGGCGCGCTCCATGGCGAGGTAAAACGGGGCAATGCCACTCGTCCCGCAAAGATCGAGTTGGTTCATGATCGAATGTTGGTAGCAAGGTCCTTTGAGCTGACCCATGTTGAACCATTCGACGTTGAGCGCCAGCATCCCGCGTTTCACTTGATTGATGCAGCGGATTTGTTTGTATGGCGCCGCTTTGCCGTTGGGATCGTGTCCATTGACGGCAAGACAGACCGGCACTTTGCCGGAGAGATGCTCTGGTTCGTAAAGCAGCGCCGGAATCCATAGTTCCGGCAACGCTTCGAAGCGAAGCTTCTTGATGCGATAACCGGGACCGCCTTCAATCGTATCGAGCCATTCCACCTTCGTTTTGGCATCGCGCCAGCGGGCCGCTTCGCCACGAAAAATGACGCCCTCAAGAGTCTGGCGACGCAATCGTTTGGCGAGTCGTTCCCATTCGCCCACGCCCCTGACCGCCGGCATCAACGGCACGCGGCTCTCGGTGTAGGCTTGCACATCCGTCAGCGTTTGGTTTGTGCCAATGATTTCCCGGCCCAGCCAATCTTCGACCGTGCCCGCCGCTCGAAGCGACATCGACAAACAAAGCAGACAGATGGCTCGAATAATCACGTGGAATGCAAATTTCATAAACGGATTTGATTGCGAAGACTAAAGCACAGAGCAAAGCAGAAGAAAACGAGTTTTTCCACCGCGCATGCAGTTGACAAAAGTTTGCCGTGAGTTTGGTTTTAGCTTAAACAATCCTTATTCCCGCAACGGAACGAAGACTTTGATATGTTCGTAACGGGACCGAATATGAATGACGTTCAAAGATTATTTTTGTGCGCTGTCGTTGCCTCTTTCCTTTTTGTGAATCACGCGCGGTCTGCCGGTCTGCCGCCGGCTGAAGCGCTGCGCCGCATGAAGGTTGCCGACGGATTCACGGTCAAACTGTTCGCCAGTGAACCGGACATTCGCCAACCGCTCACCATGAGTTTCGACGAGCGCGGGCGGATGTGGGTGATCCAATATCTGCAATATCCGAACCCGGCCGGTTTGAAGCCTGTCAAAGTTGATCAATATCTCCGCACCAAATACGACCAGCTTCCCGAACCGCCGCCTCGCGGCCCCAAGGGCGCGGACCGAATTACGATTTGTGAGGACACCGATGGCGATGGTCACGCCGACAAGTTCAAGGATTTCGTAAGCGGCTTGAATCTCGCGTCCGGCCTGGCGCTCGGTCACGGCGGCGTGTTCGTCGTGCAGCCGCCTTATTTACTTTTCTATCCCGATCGTAATCACGATGACGTACCGGACGGCAATCCAGAGGTATTGTTGACCGGTTTTGGAATGGAGGATGCTCACGCGTTTGCGAATTCCCTGACCTGGGGGCCGGATGGCTGGCTCTACGGTGCCCAAGGCAGCACGGTGACGGCGAACATTCGCGGCATCGAGTTCCAGCAAGGCATCTGGCGTTATCACCCTTTGACCAAAGCATTCGAGCTGTTCGCTGAAGGCGGTGGCAATACTTGGGGGCTGGATTTCGATGAAGAGGGCAATATCATCGCCGGCACGAATTGGGGTGAACAGCTTGCCCTGCATCAAGTGCAGGGCGCTTACTACATCAAGGGTTTCAGCAAGCACGGCCCGCTGCACAATCCTTACACGCTCGGTTACTTTGATCATATCCCCTACAAAGGCTTCCGAGGCGGACACGTGACGTCCGGCGGAATCATTTATCACGGCGGCTCGTTTCCCGCGCCGTTCAATGACCGCTACATCGCGGCCAACCTGCTTGCCAACGCCATTTACTGGCATGTGCTCGAACCGAACGGTTCCAGCTTCACCGGTCGTTTCGGCGGTGAACTGCTGACGACGGACGATCATTCGTTCCGCCCGATTGACTGCACCGTCGGACCGGATGGTTCGCTTTTCGTCGCCGACTGGTATGACCAGCGTGCCACGCACGTTGATCCGCAGGACAACTGGGACCGCGACACGGGACGCATTTACAAAATCGAAGCCAAGGGCACAAAACCCGCTACGAAGCTAAATCTCGGCAAGTTATCGAGTGCCGAACTCGTTAGATTATTGGGCAACACAAACGATTGGTACGCGCGACAAGCCCGTTGCCTGCTGGCCGAACGACGGGACACCAAGATGATTCCGGTGCTCCGCAAGAATATCGTCGAAAGTAAAAATGATCGGCTTGCGTTGCAATCAATATGGGCGCTCTACGTGAGCGGCGGACTCGATGACACACTCGCGGTCAAACTGCTCAATCACTCGGATCACGCCATCCGCACGTGGACAGTCCGTTTGCTGGGCGATGCAGGGCGGATCTCCGCATCGATCCACAAGCAACTGATGGCGCTGGCTCGCACGGAGCAGAGCCCGACTGTCCGCAACCAACTAGCTTGCACCGCCAAGCGGCTGCCCGGGGAAAAGGCTTTGCCGATCATCCACGAACTCTTGATGCGCAGCGAAGATGCTAGCGACCCGCAGATTCCTTTGTTGCTCTGGTGGGCCATCGAAGACAAAGCGATTTCAAATCGAGCGGAGGTCGTCGCCTTCTTTACCGAGCCGAAGCATTGGACACTGCCAATTGTTCAGCAACACATTCTCGAACGGCTGGCCCGAAGATATGCATCTGAGAATGACGAACAAGGATTCGCCACCTGCGCCCAGTTGCTCGATATGGCGACAGACCAGGCCTCAATCGCACTTTTGTTACAGGGTGTGGAGAAAGCGTTTGAAGGACGGGGGCTGGTGCACGTTCCGTCCGCATTGGAAACTTCGATCTCCAAACTCTGGAATCAGGGAGCGGTCAATACTGCGCTGACACGTTCTGCCGCACGTCTCGGCTACGGACCAGCGAGAACACGCGCTCTGGCAATAGCTGGTGATCGTAAGGCAGCGGAGAGCGATCGCGCGGGCCTGATCGAAATCCTCGGTCAGACAGGATGCTCGGAGTGCATTCCCGTTTTTGAACGATTGCTTGATACAGGCGAACCCAAAAACATTCAGACTGCCGCGCTATCCGCTCTGCAAAGGTTTGGTGATCCACAAATAGCCATCAAGGTACTGGAGGTTTACCCGCAGATGTCACCCGAACTGCGCAAGAACGCACGCGCTTTGTTGTGCGCGCGACCGACATGGGCACTGGAGTTTTTGAAAGCAGTCGAAGCCGGGAGAGTGGCTGCTAAAGAGGTGCCCGTCGATCAGGTCCGGCAGATTGCGTTGCACCGCGACCCCCAACTTGATCGACTGGTGGAAAAGCTCTGGGGCAAAATCCAACCAGAATCTGAGGGCGTGAAGCGGGCGCGCATCGGCGGCATTGTCAGTATTCTCGGACAGGCGAAAGGTGAGCCCGTCAGGGGGCATGAGTTGTTCCTGAAGACTTGCGCGGTTTGCCACACACTTTTCGGAGAGGGCAATAACATTGGGCCGGAACTGACCGGCACCGACCGAAAGAATCGCGATTTTCTACTAACGAACATCGTTGACCCTAGCGCATTCATCCGCGCCGAATATGTCAGTTACAACGTCGAGATGAAGGACGGTCGCGCGTTGAATGGTTTGATGGCGGAATCAACCCCCGCTACGGTGACATTGTTGGACGCAAACAATAAGCGAACCGTGTTGAACCGGACGGAACTAAAGGACTTGGACGCTTCAGCGGTTTCGCTCATGCCGGAAGGGCTTCTCGATACGCTGGAGCCCCAGCAGATTCGTGACTTGATCAGCTATCTCCAAAGCGACGGCGTGAAATAGCGCAACCTCACTGCGACAGCTTCTTCTCCAATTCAACCAATGCAGCTTTGGCTCTTGCGTCGCCTCTTCCAGCTCGAGCCACCAAATCCGCGTACACTTTTCGGATGCTTTCATGAACTGCCATGTGCTGTTGCGCCGTCAGATTGGTTTGCGCCTGCACGGCGTTCAAGATCGTCACGGCGCCGACGTGATCATTCTGTCGCATCGATGAGATGGCCTGACCGACGTAGGCATCGACGGTAGCCTGTTGTGTCGGAGTCGTAGTCGCAGTCGCGCCGTCATTGCCCGACGGCGCCGCCGCACTGGCGGCGGGAAACGCCTCCTCCAGTTTGGAAATTCCAGACTTAACATTGCCGTCCCGACCACAGCCACTCAAGGCAACCACAACCAGGCCAAATCCCAGCAGGGACAGCGTGATTATCCCGAATTTCATGAATAAGAATGAAGATCTTAGTGGCCGTTGATGGAGTTCGGAAAACACCACAGGCTGTTACGATTTGGATCGGCAACCAGTTCAAAGTACTTCTTGTACCTGATGTATTCCGCGTTACCCCCAAAAAAGCCCATCAACGCGCCGATGGCGTGTCGCTGCGAAAGGCCTTCTCCCGGCGAACTGGCTCCGTCGTTAAAATAATTGGGGATCGTCTCATCGGTTTCCCAAAGCAGCATGTCGGTCCCCTTGAAGTCCGTTATCTTGAAAGTCCTCCCCCGTTCGCCAGCGCCCCAATCAAAGCTGGTTGAAGAATTGATGACCAGTCCATTCATCACATAACTCGAGAATTTGATGTTCCGCTGTTGGTACAAGCTCCCCCTGGCAGAATTGGTTTTGTCGAGTGGACATTGATAAAGACTACGGTTTTTCAAGAACGGATAGAATACCCCTTTCTCGGGGCCGTAATAAGTCCCATCGCTGGCTGGAAGCGCTTCCCCCGGTTTGTAAAGCCAGCCGGCGGGTAACCCGGGATTCATCGATCCACCCGCGCCACCACAATTGCAGGGCGCCAGCCGGTCGCTGTTATCACCGACGTAAAGCGCATTGGCGAGCAAGAGCTGCTTGTAATTGTTTAGACAACGGGTTCGTTGCGCTTTCTCCTTCGCCTTGGCCAGTGCCGGCAACAGCATGCCAGCCAGGATCGCGATGATCGCAATGACGACCAGTAATTCAATCAAGGTGAATGCCGCGCCACGCACCGGCAAGCGACAAGTTGAGGCGAGTGTCCTTCTCATAAAGAAATTCGTCTTTGCCCGGTTGGGTTCTCCTTCCGCGCCAATACTCGAAACCGAAAATATTTGGGTTTATCGATTGAAACTAAAACAACCTAACACCCGCTTTAGGCTAGCTCAGGAGCGACGGCTTGTGAAGTGTGCGTTTGATAGCACAGTTATCCAGTTTTGGTTCGTCGACCGGGCAAGAATCGCCTACCTCAGCGGAGTAAACGCAAGCGCCGACCTAATTATGCCCTTGAATTCACGGATGCCATTACGAACGCGGTCTGGCAAACGTTGGCGAATGTCAGCGGGGATGGCGCGGTAAAAACCGTGACCAATTCAAATCCGCCAGATCAGCCACGCTTTTATCGCTTGCGGTTGCCGTAACCTTAAAATCGGCAACCAATCCGTGGCTGGATTTTCGCGTTTACTTCAATAAGCAGCGCATTATCGGACGGGAAGGCGAACGTCGCGCCACTTCTTCAAAACCGGCCTTGCGAAAAGCTGAAGCCAGACCGGTGTAAACGAATACATCCGGCTGATCATTCTTCGGCTCGACTGGGTAGCCTTCCACGATTTTTGCCCCCTCGCGCCGGGCATGATCGACAGCACCTTTCAACAGCTCGACCGTCACACCGCGTCGGCGGAAGGCCCTTGCAACAAAGAAACAAGTGATCGACCAGACGGGTTGGTCATCGACTGGTTTCAAGGTGCGGGCGGTCGCCAGTCGGGGATAATTCTCACGGGGCGACACCGCGCACCAACCGATCGGCATCCCATCGGCATAAGCTAACAGTCCGGGTGCCTTGCCACGTTTGACGATTTTTCGAATCGCCGTTTTGTTTCCCGAGCCTTTTTGTTTCAGCCATTGGGCACGAGGCGACCGCCACCACATGCACCAGCAACCAGCGCACGCGCCGTTCTTGCCGAACAGGTTTTCAAAATCGTGCCAGCGATCTGGAGTCAATGGCCGGATCGTCAATTTCATCGATTGAACGTGTTAGGATTTCATCGTTGTAAACAGATTTTCGCATCCGCCCGGCATTTCTCACGCGATGTCTGTCCGTTCTATTCCATCTGGCTCATGATTTCACCATGAAAGCTTCACAAACTTTGGAGACAACTCGCAGTTACTGCGTTTTGAGTTTGAGCGTTTGCCGTTCCTTCGACCCGGCAACCTGGATCACAACGGAATCTCTACTGATGGCCAGGCAACGCACCGTGACGTTGGTTTTACCGACACGAACTGTTGCTTCCTCTTGCGTTTCGAAACTCCGATTGTTGATGAAAGCGATCGGACGGGACTTCGACCACTTGACACCATTTAGCACGAGTGTGTCTGGCGGAGGCCGGGTTTCAGAGAAGTGAGCTGACACATTCGCCGCCGCGTTTGTGCGCGCAGGCAACGCAACTCGGCGGATGCGCGCCAAATCATCGGCCAGCAACTGGTCGTCCTCCCCATATTGTATCCACTCAACAATCTCGTTGAAGCCAAAGCGGCGCTCGGCTTGGAGGAACAAGTGGATCTGGCCGCGCGTGTAGGCATTGCTCTTGATGACGCTCATCTGGTTTTCCTCTCGTTGCGCTTCCATCAACAGGTATGAAACCAGTTCGCAAAAGCCCTCCGCGGCATTGGCGTTTAAACTCTTCTGCCGCTGAGGCGAAACGTTTTCGTGCATCCAAGCATGGGTATATTCGTGCGCACAAGTGGCCTTCAGCGAAGCTCGCGGCAACCCGCTCAACAGGTGGATGTCGTGCGAGAGGCGGTGATTGTTCGTCTTGGGTTGGTAATAGCCCCAGACATTCGGACATGTAGCGTCGTTGCCGGCGAATTTGAACAATTCCTGCAGATTCACCCGGTCCACCAGCACCGTCGTCACGTTCGTCTCGGGGAATGTAATAAAGCGCGAGAACAACCGGTCTAGACCATCCTTAACTTCACGGATGATCCGATCCGCTTCGCTCTCGTCCAGTACCGCGCTCTTTACGTCGCGTACACATAAAATCCGGCCATCGGCCAGTTCGGTGAAATCCTTCTTCGCAGGAAGCCCGCACAAATAGCAAACCGTGGTGAGCGCGGAACATTTCTCGCAGACGGTCTTTTTGCTGCCGGAAACTTTGTCCTCCCAGAAGTAGGTTAGCTTCGTGATTTTCTCCCCGCACACAGCGCAACTGTCAGGGCCCGCCGGTACTGATTTAACCAGACATAGAAAAACCAGTGCCGCTATCGAGAAAGATGCTTTCAATCGTGCTCTTCGAGGATTATTTCATGCGCACATGCCTTACCAACGATGCGATGAAATTAGGGGATTTACGAACTTGGGTCAACCATGACGACTGCGCACCACAACGAGTGCCTTGTTTGAAGCGTCAAGCGCGAGCACTTCTTCAAGTCTTACAGTTCGGGTTCAGATTGGGAGTGACTAAAATCTCGTGCGCATTCATAAATGAGTTCATGACAGGCAGGATTTCAGTCGTCGAAGGGGACATCACCAGGCAGAGCGTGGGCGCGATTGTAAATGCGGCAAACACATCGTTGCTTGGCGGCGGTGGGGTGGATGGAGCGATTCACCGGGCAGCAGGGCCGGAGTTGCTGGAAGAGTGTCGTAAACTGGACGGTTGCCCCACCGGATCGGCCAAAATTACAAAAGGTTACCGGCTTTCCGCACGTTGGGTCATTCACACGGTCGGGCCGGTGTGGCGGGATGGTCAGCACGGCGAAGACGAACTGCTGGCTCAATGTTATCGGAGTTGTCTTGCGTTGGCGGCGAAACACGACATTCGCTCACTCGCGTTTCCCTCCATCAGCACCGGCGCATATCGTTTCCCGTTGGAGCGAGCGGCCAACATCGCGGTGCGTGAAGTCAGAATCTCTTTGGAGCAAAATCAGTTGTTGGAGACGGTGATTTTCGTTTGCTTCGGTAATGCCGCGTACGAGTGTTATTTGAAGGCTGTTGCGTCTCCGGTCAAATGAAAGGCAACACTGTAGCGATGCGTTGACGCATCAATTCGGTCGCTTGGCTGGCGGCTGATAATCCCGGTGCCAGTATAGATTCCAGAGATTCTCAAGCTGCCAGGAACTGGCGTGCCCATCTACAAAACTGATGTTGATGGCACCGGGCAACTTGGTGCCGGCGGGCACATTGCGCGGCGGGACGCCTACACTCCCGTGGCGAGCCAGACCGAATCGTCCCATGCCGCCGGGTGGGTAGCCCCAACCTTCGTAGAGATTCCGTGGCGCCGGGTCATTTGCCTGCGGCCAGCCGTCGATCCACATGCCATCGCCGAAGACCGGAGTTTCCGCCGGACGCTGGACGTACGTGTCGCGTTTGAATTCGTAAGTGGAAGTCGCAGCGTCGGAATAAAACCAGCCGTTGAAACAATAGCCGCCGAACCAGTTGGTCCCGCCGTTCGTCCAGATCCAGGCCTCGTCATAGGTGCCGTACTCCTGCAGGGCTTGAGCCGGCTTGGGTACCCTTCTGACGGATTCCTTTGTAATGACCGGGCAGAGGCGGATTTTGTCCACTTTCCCGGAGTATTGCGCGATCTTTGACAGCCAAAGCACGTATCCTTCCGTCGGGTCCTGGTAGGGCACGGTCTTGCCAAAGTCATTCAAGTACATCGTGTGAGCCAGACCGATTTGCTTCAGGTTGCTAAGACACTGGACTGCCTTGCCCTTCCGCTTGGCCATGCCCAACGCGGGCAACAAGAGGCCCGCCAGGATGGCGATGATGGCAATCACCACAAGCAACTCAATCAACGTGAAGCCTTCCGTGCTGGTTTTGTTGGTGACGCGAAGTTGAGCGTTCATCGAAGCACCTGAACTTCACATCTAGTTGTTCGCCGGTCAATCACGGAAATCGGCTGCCAAAAACATTCGACCGGTGTAATGATTGTTTTGATTTCAATTCTCGTGCCTTACTAATAGTGCTCAAAAATCGAAAGGCGTGGTGTCTTGAACACGTCTTAGATCAGGATCATTTGCCGGGGCGGTCTGACCGTACCCAATGAATTTCAGGACGCTGTTGGCACGCCAGCGCCAAGCCTCCGCGTGCCCGTCCATGAACGAGAGCACGCAGGCTTTGTTGTGCCGGCTGGCTGGCAAATTCCACCAACTGGGATCGCGACGCGGCGCGATTCCAAACCCGCCATTATCGATGCTGTCCTCTTGTTCATCCCAAAACACGGACTTTGCGGTCGGAGGCGGGTTGATGATCTGCGTGGACTTGGTCAACCGCGCGCCATCACCGCTCAAAGCGTAGTCGATTGCGTAGCTGCGCGTGCGCAGAACAATCTTCGGCGGCAGAGTCAGCGACCGATCACCAGGACACCGGTAAATGGCAACTGAACTGTTGTATTTGAACAGCACGCCCTGTTCGATGTTGGTGGTGGTCGTATCGCGCTTGGCGTCGCCCACGACCCAGGAATCTCGCAGGCTGGCGGTGGGAACGGCATGGTTCAGCGGTAATAAGTCACGGTTGTCGTCCGCGTACATCAGGTAACAGATCTGGAGTTGCTTCAGATTATTCAGGCAGCTTGCTTGTTGTCCTTTGACTTTTGCCTTCGACAACGCGGGCAACAACAACCCCGCCAGAATCGCGATGATGGCAATGACGACCAGCAATTCAATCAGCGTAAAAGCGTTGATAGCGACATCGGTTCTAATGCGACGTTGATCATTCATGAAACAGCTTGAAACTCCCATCTTGTCCCCTGCTGGTCAATGACGGAGATGGGACGGAGATGGAAGCTTGACCGATAATCTGACTGAGCGATGGCATCCGTGTTCTGCTGAGGGATGCCGTGGACGCCAACAAGGCGATAACCCGGGCAACACCATCGAAATGATTCGCTTCGAAATTCTGGTTGATCACGACGAGAGGTCCTCGGCATGATCAAAACGATGTCCCAACTCACGCCCAACCCGAAGGTCTTAGATCGTGCAATTGGTCGGGCGAAACGGCGGCTCATCCCGTTCATGTTGCTGATGTATTTGCTGTGTTATCTGGACCGGGCAAACATCGGTTTCGCCAAGCAGGCCTATCAAGCCGCAACCGGCATAAGTGAAGCGGCGTTTGCCCTCGGCGCCGGCGCTTTTTTCCTAACCTATGCCTTGTTCGAAATCCCCAGCAACTTGATCCTGCACCGCGTTGGCGCACGCCGATGGATGGCGCGCATCATGGTTACCTGGGGGCTGATTTCCGCGGCGATGGTCTTCGCGAAAAGCGACGTCTCCTTTTATGTTCTGCGCCTGTTGCTGGGAGCGGCTGAGGCGGGTTTCTTTCCGGGATCCATATTGTTTCTCACTTACTGGTTTCCCGCACAAGCGCGCGGACAGGTCATGGCCATCTTTTATTTCGGCGCCCCGCTGGCGCTTATGTTTGGCGGCCCGTTCTCGGGAATGCTTCTGGACCTAGGTGGCAGGTTCGGCCTGCCAGGTTGGCAACTGATGTTCGCGGTCGAGGGACTACTGGCCAGTTTGGTTGGCGTTTGGGCCTTTTTCTACCTAACCGACCGACCCGCGAACGCTTCCTGGATGCCGCAGGATGAGCGCGATGCCTTGAGCCAGGCGATTGAGGCCGAAGAACAAGTCAAGCATGCGCGCGGCACTGTCACTTTTGGCGCGGTGTTCCGCAACCCGCAACTGTTGCACTTCGCGGCGATCTATTTTCTCATCCAGATCAGCGGCTACGGCGTGGCCTTCTATCTGCCGACCCAGGTGAGCGCACTGCTGGGTGTGAATGTCGGGCTGTGGGTTGGTTTCGTTTCCGCCGTTCCGTGGGCCTTTGCGATTGCTGCCGGCTCATTCTGGCCCGCCCTGGCGATGCGAACCGGCTATCGCCGGACCTTCGCATTTATCTCGCTGACCGGCATTGCTGTCGGGCTGAGTCTATCCGCCAACCTGCCACCGGCGCTGGCAATCGTGGCGCTGTGTCTGGTAACAGCCGGTATCATTACTGCGCAGCCTATCTTCTGGACGTTTCCTACCGCGTACTTCGGCGGTGTTGGTGCGGCGGCGGGGATCGCCACGATCAACGCCTTGGGAAACTTTGGCGGCTTTGTGGCGCCTTCCGTCAAGACGTGGCTGGAACAGAGGTTCGACTCCACGACGATCGGCCTCTACTTCCTCGGTTCGGCAGGGTTACTCGCAGCGCTGCTAGTCACCGGACTCCGAAGTGCGGAGCTGACGCAACCGAAACCGGCAAAGGTGAAAGGCCAACAATAACCGCTCTCCGCGAATGCTGGAAATAGAACCCGCAGACGCGCAGGTTGGGTTACGTCTTCCGATCAAAGCCGCAGAGGCGCCGCGTTCGGAACGAGAAAGTTTCGCAAGGCAAAAAGCTCCCAAGCGAACGGCACATAACCGCCGTAACCGAGCAGCGGCATTTCGAAGATGTGCAGATAGTTCGCGCCTGGAGTGTGATAAATCCATTTCGGGTAGGAAAAGTAGTTCCACATCTCCCAGAAGAACCCGCAAATGAGCGCGCCCACCGATAACGAGATGACCGGCCGCCAGTCGCCGTTTTTGAGCCAGGTGAAAAGATGTTGGCGACCCAAGACGATGTTGATCGGTTCGAGGATCAGAAACACCGCGCCCCAAACCAGTGGGTAAAAATACTTTGGCCAGAGCAGCGCCAATGCGAGCATGGCCAGACCGGTCAGAAAAAGACAAATTGCGAACAGGCGCGTTGGCAGGAGGCGCGCACCGTTGACGAACCGGTCTGTCCAACGAAACGTCCGCACAAGTTCAGCGGTTTCAAACACGCCGGGCATCACGGTCGAAAACGAGATGGTACACAGGATGAAATATTCGAGGTTGTTGAAGACGTTGGCCCCAAGGTATTCCCAGTTGCGGGTACGCTCGTTGATCCATTCGAACAACCACCATGCCGGCGCCGATGTGACAAAGAGCCACACGAAATCGCGGCGTGACCGTCTAAGGATGGATGTGCCGCTGCGCAACAGGACGATCGCATCGACGACCAGGATATAACCAAGCCAAAGCGGGAAGAAGAAATAGGAGCTGCGCATGGTCTCGTCCGGCAACAGCCAGTTCAATGGCCAGAATACCGCGATTAGAACCATCCCGGCACAGCCGTGAGGTACGCGAACAAAAGCGGTGAGATTCACGACAGAGTTCACGCCTGATTCATAGCACACGCTTCAAGCGTGAGGCAAATCAACGAAGAATAAGCCGGTTCCTGCGCAGAATCTGGAGAACCCAGCCAACACTCAATGCGGGAGCTCTGCCTTAACGACCGCAGCGCATTTGTGATTGCGTCAACAGTCCGTCAGCATAGCATTGCCGTCGTATGCACTTCCAGTTACGCACTCGCAGCATCGTCGGGATTCTGTTGTTTTCCGCCGGTTTGACGACCGCAGTCCACGTCGCCGCTGCTCCGGAACCTGCGGAAACCAAGTCCGGCACCGTCGAGAATTCAGTCGTGAAGGTCTTCTCCACTGTTCGCTATCCGGACTACTACAAACCCTGGACCAAACAGTCGCCAAGCGAATCGACCGGCAGTGGGGTCGTGATCGAAGGCAAACGTATTCTGTCCAACGCTCATGTCGTTCAGTACGCAAGCCAGGTACAGGTGCAGGCCAATCAGGCTGGCGACAAAATCTCCGCGACGGTCGAACTTGTCGCGCCGGGCATCGACCTCGCCGTGCTCAAGCTCGACGACGAAACGTTCTTCGATTCACATCCACCGTTGGCCCGCGCGAACACCTTGCCTGACATCAAGGACACGGTCATGGC
>CAZYYS010000016.1:20323-33057 GCA_964651015.1 uncultured Verrucomicrobiota bacterium | reverse complement strand
TGTCAACCACTTTACCGTCTAAATCAGTCTCATGATCTGGTCGTTAGGACACTGGACGCTGTTCGGGATCACGACGTCAGTGAGGCGGCCGCACCCATAAAACGCATAGTTCTCGATTCTGGTGACGCCGCTGGGGATCGTGTACGTTCCTGCTTTGCCTTGCGGACACAGGAGAAGCGTCGTCCGGCTCTTGTTGAGCAAGACACCATCCCAACTACTGTAAAGCGAATTTTGGTTACCCACCGTGATTTCTGCCAGACTAGTGCACGAATAGAACGCAAAGTCACCGATGTTAGTGACGCTGCTGGGGATTGTGACGCTGACAAGTCCAGTGCAAGCAAGGAAGGCAGAATTCCCTATGAGAGAAACGCCGTTGGGAATCGTGACGTTGGTTAGTCCCTTGCAGCCATAGAAGGCACGGTCTCCAATAATGGTGACACTGTTGCCGATCGTGATGCTAGTCAGGCTACTTTGGAAATAGAATGCCTTGTATCCGATTGTGGTGACCGGCACGCCATAGAGCGAGTTGGGGATAATGGCTGCACCGCCGAGTCCGATGTAGCCCGTAATGACGATCCCGCCATTGCCGGTGGTGTAAGTGTAACTCCATAGTACTGCCGGACGACCAGCGAACGTCGCTCCCCATCCCGAGGTTCCCGGCATATAATAGATGGTCACATTGTTGTCTCCGTCGAACACAAACGAACCAACAGCGGGGGCGTTACCTTCGAAATGTACTTCCGTCAGGCTGGTGCAATTGGAGAATGCCGCATCCCCGATGCCGGTTACGCTGCCGGGAATCGTTAGGTAGATCAGGCTGGTGCAGAGATAGAACGCCGAGTCACCAATGCTAGTGACGCCACTGCTGAAGGTGACGCTACTCAGCCGAGTGCAGTAAGAAAACGCCCCGACTCCCATGTTGGTGACACTCTTGCCGACCGAGAGATTGGTCAGATTGTAACAGTTATTGAACGCAGACTCCCCGATGGTGGTGACGCCATTTCCGATCGAGAGGCTGTTCAAGCCTGTGCAGCGCGAGAACGCACTATCCCCTAGAATGATGACACTGTCCGGAATTGATAGGCTTGTCAGGCTGGAGCAGTGTTGAAACGCAGAACGTCCAATAGTAGTGACGGTGTCAGGAAGGGCGAAACTGGTCACGCTGGTCTGGTTGGAAAACGCAAAATCGGCGATGGTGGTGACGGGCAAGCCATTCAAAGAACTGGGGATGCTCACTGCACCGCCGGGACCGAAGTATCCCGTGATCGCGATCGTACCGTTTATGGTTGTGTACGTATAGTCTTGGGCTTGCACCGCCGCGGGCAACATCAATACCAGCAACAAAAGCAGCCCGGTTGCGCGGGCGGTCACGATTGCCGGAACTCGCTTAACTGTTTCTCCGAAGTTCAGCGAGAATTGCTTTGCATCGGCTTTCATGCGCCGAAACTCTGTCTGACCATTCATGGTGACAGAAAAAACGTTGGGCATAGTGCCCCGACATTCTACCCCAATCTTGCTAATTGCAGGCTGTCTTTTGGCATGTTGCGAGCCTGCGCTTGACCATTTTCAGCGTCAAGTGGCGATTTAGGGGCCACTCGACGGTGCAAGGTCGATTAACCGACACGGGGTCAGTTCCGCGAGGTCCAGCCGCCGCGCCGGGTCGTAGCACCAATGAACAAACCAACGAACCTACCTACGTAACGGAATCCTGCGTCCGCAGATTTTTCGCTCTCCCGGAGTTGCCAAAGACTGACTGCTTTTTGGCTGGCTGTGCTGGCTCAAATATCACTACACGGTGATGGTGCGCGATGTTCCAAGCGCAAAATCCAAAAACCACCAAAAAATTTTGTCAGGGGTATTACGAAACAGGCCACCCCCAAAAAAGGGGGGAGGGGGGGGTCTGGCGGATAGCAACCCCGTCGAAAAGGCTTCCTGAATCGCCTTGGTGCTCACCGCTGCGCCGCGTCTGTCAACCGACCACCACGCCCGGCGACGGGACGCGCTAGGGTTCGACCACGCCGCGTTTGATTCCCGCCGCTGTGGTGACTCTCGCCGCAACGAACGGCACGCCACGGGCCACACCAGCCGCCCGCTGCCCGGTGCCGGGCTGCGATTCAAGCGGGCGCGGTCTCGCTCTGTGATCCCCCGCCTCGCGCTCCCGTTGGTTTTGGCGCGGCTTTCCGCAACGTCGGGAGAGGCAAACGGGCAGACAGAACGACCGGCGTGAACCGGAGCGGGTTGGAACGCGCCTGTTACTACTTTTGATACTACTCGGCGCTTCGTTGTGATGTCGGGACCAGTGAACCGAGCGAATTTCCTAGGAAAACTGGCGCGCCCGGCGTGAGTCGAACACGCGACCCTCTGCTTAGAAGGCAGATGCTCTAATCCATCTGAGCTACGGGCGCACACTAATAATGGTTACTAATTACAAATAGACCCGGACCTTCCATCGGACTATCTGATACTTAGTTTTGATATTGCAGCATAGAGAAAACGGATGCAAGCCAGATCGCGCGTTTGCCGAGAGGATTTTAAAGGCGGACTTCGTTTCACCATTTCCGCCCAGCGGAAGCGAGCGCGCTGCTGGCGAACGTAGTTCGTCGGCGGGAAGGGATCGCCATTTTCGAAGCCTCGCATCGCAGCGCGCTGGGATTGTCGCTGGCCTTGTTGGTTCCGTTGATGGTGCTCGCGACGGTGCCGTTCATTCGTCCGTTCCGGTGGTCGCGATTGTTTTGGACTTACCTGCTGCCGGTTGTGCCGCTAGATAGCGCATTCGGCTAGGCGGTTTCCTGCTTGCGGACCTACCCTGTTCGGGAGTTGCGCGAAATGACCTCGAGCTCGGGACACCGGATTATCACTGGGACATCGGTGAAATCGAAAACACGGCGGGACCAATACCCATCACGTATTTGATTGGCTGT
Organism: uncultured Verrucomicrobiota bacterium; assembly: GCA_964651015.1. Classification (GTDB taxonomy): domain Bacteria; phylum Verrucomicrobiota; class Verrucomicrobiia; order Limisphaerales; family PALSA-1396; genus CAZYYS01. The sequence continues at coordinate 30,136 of CAZYYS010000016.1, read as the reverse complement.
GCGAATCATATCGGCTAGGTTTTCTCCAGAATCAGACGAACTCGTGCCTCCAATATCGCCGTAGTGCTGGTGCATAGATCAAGAAACCGGCCATGACGGAGGGTGATTTGCCACGGCTGGTTTACAAAACTTGAAACCGACTATGTACAAACGAATGTTCCCCCAATGTGGCATCTTGGTCCTGACTTTCGCCCTGGTCCTGGGCAATGTTGTCGCCCGAGCCGCGAACTCAAACTCGGAGGCTGATGAAATCCGCCGTATCGAAAGAAATCGCGTGCGCGCATTGGTCGATGCGAAAATGGATGTCCTCCGGCCGCTGCACGCCGATGATTATCAGTTGATCAACCCGTTCGGAGGCTCGCTCACCAAGGATGAGTACCTCGGAGCCATTGGTTCGGGAGAGCTAGATTACCTCCTTTGGGAACCGGAGGATGAAATCGCGGTAAGGGTGCACGATCAAACTGCCACGGTGCGATATAGGACCCGCTTACAAGCGCGCACCAAAGAGAAACAATTCCCTTTGATGCGCTTATGGCATACCGACCTCTATGAGAAGCGGGAAGGAAGGTGGCAAGTCGTTTGGTCACAGGCGACCGAGATAAAGAGTGCGCCGCTAACGGAGGCGGAAGCCCGCGCCATCGTTACGCCTTGGTATTCGCTGTTTACAGTCGCGGGCCGGGGAAACGTCCGTGCGGTGTTCAACCGGGTGATCGCTCCCGACTTTCAAGGCTATGGCGGTGATCTCACAAGCGAACGCCGGGATCGCGAGACCACGATCCGGTTTATCGAGGATTTCGGTCAGCTAGTTCCGGACGCGACTTTTGAGATCAAGGAGTTGTTTGTTTTGGGCGATCGCGTGATCGTGCGGGGCGAGGCGACTGGCACGCCTGCGAAGGAATTCATTGGCATGCCACCGACCGGCCGACGTTATCAGATAATGACGATTGATATCCTGACCATTGCGAACGGCATGATCACAAAGACGTACCATTTGGAAAACTGGTGGGGCGCATTGGAACAGCTCCGAGCGGGTGCCAAGTAGCCGCGTCGGTCGGCGGAGAGCGCGGCGAGTTTTGCGTTCGTGGCGAGGGAATGAATCGCATGAAACCAATCATCGACAACCAACCCACAACCGTGCCGGACCTGAAGTATGGCGGCACGGCGATTTACGTGAACAACGTGCCGGCGGCGCTCAACTTTTATCATCGTGCGTTCGGCTTCAAAACGCGCTTCTTCGATGAGGCGCTGCAATACGGCGAGTTGGAAACCGGCGGCAATGTGGTGGCGTTCGCGTCTCATTCGCTCGGGGAAATGCTCATGCCCGGCCGATACGATCGATCCGAAACCGGCAAGCCCTCGGGTGTCGAACTGGCGTTTCTGACTTCGGACGTGCCGGCCGCGTTCAAGGCGGCCATCGCGGCGGGGGCCGGGCCACTCGCGGAACCGAAAGTCATGTCATGGGGCGCCACGGTGGCTTACTTGCTCGATCCCCAGGGAACGGTCGTCGGTTTGTCCACGCCAACGTTCGGGCAGGGTGATTGAGTAAGGCCCTGCGAGGACCGGTCTGAGGATTGGGTATAATATGTCTGCGCATTTACAATCAGTTTCCGAGCGATTTCCACGCTCGGCCAAATACAATCCCGAGTGGATCACGGCCAGTGCCAGCGGCGGCGCCAATTCACTGTGGTTGACCGAATGGCTGGCGTCGGCACTGAACCTCAAGCCGGGCATGCGGGTGCTTGATCTTGGTTGCGGACGCGCTGCGTCGTCAATTTTCTTGCGCCGCGAGTTTGGCGTGGAGGTTTGGGCTACGGACTTGTGGTTTAGCGCCGCGGAGAATCTCCAGAGGATTCGGGACGCTGGCGTGGCGGACGGGGTCTTTCCAATCCACGCGGATGCGCGCGCGCTTCCCTTTGCGCCGGATTTCTTCGACGTGGTGGTGAGCATTGATTCGTTCATGTACTTCGGCACAGACGATCTGTTTTTGCCTTCGCTGGCGCGGTTCGTGAAACCGGGCGGCACGGTTGGAATCGCGATGTCCGGCTTGATGCATGAGATCGAAGGCACCGTGCCCGATCATCTGCGGGAGTGGTGGGAGCCGAACCTGTGGTGTCTGCATTCGGCGGCGTGGTGGCGTCGGCACTGGGAACGGACTGGCATCATGGCGGTGGAGCTGGCCGACGCCATGCCAGACGGTTGGCTGGACTGGTTGGAATGGCAGCAAACTATCTGGCCGGAGAACTCCACGGAAATCAAGGCGGTCGAAGCAGATCAGGGTCGTCACCTCGGGTACGTGCGCGTCGTCGGACGTCGGCGAGCGGAAGCAGTCTTGGAAAAGCCGCTCGTCTCCATTCCTACTCAATACATCAAACGACCCTTGCTTCGCGCTTAGGGTCCGCTTTGATTAGTTGCGTTGTGTGTAACGATACCAAATAATTAACACACCATGATCCTATCCGACGTGAGTTTTTTCTGTAAGGTACGACGTTCTTACAACGTGGTATTTCTTTCGCTGGCTTTGGGATTTTCCGGCTGCAGCAATCGGACGCTGCCGCCAGCGCCGGCGTCCGCGCCACCAACTAAAACTTTTGCTTCGGTGGCTGAGTATCAGCGGCCCGTGTGGTCGCCGGATGGCACAGAGCTTTATTTCAGCGGAGGCGCGCCGAAAAATTATCGAATCTTTCGAGTGCCTGCAAACGGCGGTCCGGTGACAGAAGCAATTCCGCAACGGCACTGCTGGTATGCGGCAATTCATGGTGGGACCAAGCGTCTCGCCTACTCAGCCTTAGGAAAATCCGGGTGGGCGATCTGGGTAGCGAATCAAGACGGCTCGCTAGCAAAGAAAATTACCGATGGCGGGATGCATGTATTTCCTTCGTGGTCGCCGGACGGATCGCAGATTGCCTATTGGTCGCGCAATGACAGGACGATCTATCTTGTCTCGTCCAACGGCGGGCGGAGCCGCAAGGTCGCAGACGGAGGTTCGGGTCCCGTGTGGTCGCCGGACGGACACCAGATTGCATTTGTCCAGGTGAATAGATTCTTTGACGCTCAAGTTGTCCTTCTTAATCCAACCAATGGAGCCCAGACGATTTTGCAGAGCACAATTGTTACAAATCAGCCGATCAATCTTACTGATTATTCACGTCTTCACATCGATTGGTCGCCAAACGGGCGGGAGATCGTATATCCCAGACTGAGGAATGGCCGGGTTCAACTTGCGATTATCGATGTCACCAAAGACCAAATCGTTCGAGAATTGCCAATTGAAGGCATTGCTACAAGTCCAACCTGGTCCAAGGGCGGAAAGCAGATAGCCTACGTTTTTGAGAACTCCTCGCAGCCGGCAGCCATCCGCGTGATATCGGCCGATGGCACAAATGAAAAGGAGATCGTCCGACCCGAAACGTTTGTCGGCGCTCAATTCGTTGAGTATAACAATAAGGAGGCCATTCCAGTTCCCTCTTACCTTTACCGTCCTAAGGCATCTTCAGATGGCCTTCGCCCGGCGATCGTGTGGCTACATGGCGGAGGAATTTCGGGCGCTACGCTCGAATCTTTTGATCCGGGCATTCAATACTTCGTTGCGAATGGGTTTATCGTGCTTGCCCCAAATTATCGGGTAAGCCGAGGTTTTGATCCGCGTTTGGCGAAGCCTTCTTCCACACAAGACGTTGCTGACGACATCAAAGCGGCAGTTGATTACCTCAAAGGCTTGAAAGAAGTCGACACGAAGCGAATAGGAGTATTCGGTGCAAGCTTTGGAGGGTTCTCGGTTCTGGCAGCAGTCACTCATCACCCCGAAACGTTCGCCGCAGCAGTAGAGCTCTGCGGTCCGTGTGATTTATCAGAGCTTTACAAGCAGTCTGCCGAGTTCAAAGCAGCTTTGAGTGGAATATTTGGAGGGTCGCCTGAAGAGCAGCCCGACCGGTACCGTATTGAATCGCCCGTAAGTTCTATCGACAAGCTTCGCGCGCCGTTGCTTTTCATTCACGGCACGAGTGATCAAACGATTTCGTATCATCAGTCCGAGTTGCTCGCACAAGCCTTGAGGAAGTCGGGGAAAGACTTTCAATTCTTAACCTTCCCAGGTGTGGATCACGGGTTCTTCCACGAGGCTTGGGAAAATGCGATGCAGCAATCGATGGCGTTTTTTCTCGAGCATTTGAAATTAAGGGCTGCGACACAATGAACGATAAATACGCCAGTTTTACCTGGCAAAATCATGACAGGCGCGACGCTAACACTGTTTCCTTGACAGTGTTTTCCGCCGCCTGCGCATCAGCGACGTCGCCTTGCACGAGAACACCAGTCGCGCCTTCAGCCTCGACTAAAGACAAAGTTTTTTCCGCGTCGGACATTCCGGTTCGATAATGGATCGCGATTCTCTTAACGCCTTCCTTGGCGAACTTGACGGCGATTTGTCGGCCCAATCCGCGCGAACCGCCAGCAATCAACGCTGTCTGGAAGTTAATTCGCATGGTAGGCCTCCTTCAAAAGCACGCCACGAGAGTCAGCCGGTTGCCCGCCCGCCCGCGCTGACGACGGACTTTTGTCCTCAACCACCAACGACAGTTCGTCAGTGTTGATGTCATAGACGTAACCGTAGATGTTGACGTGTTTCGGCGTGCCCTTCGATTTCCTCACAAGCTGAACGTCATGTTTCAGCGAGGAAACATAATCGCTGATGCAAATACTCTCGCGTTGGTAGAGGTCGGAAATGTCCGAGTGATGCTCGTGTTCGCAGGCGGTGATGATTCCATCCGCTGTGAACGAGGTCGCGCCGCACCAGGTGTGATGCACCACGACGATGTTTTTGATACCGAAGAGATGCTGCGCCACGGTGATCGAACGGAGCGCATCCACGGCGCGGCCGCCGGCCACCACCACCTCAAACAAAGTGGTGGTGGAAGCGACCTTTGCGCCTCGCGCATCGCTAATGATTTCGCCGGGATAAACCTCGCCGAACTCGCGCACGACCGCCGCCGGAATGCCGACGGCGCGCGGGTCGTAGCAGTAAATAACGACGGTCCGCAAAGGAACTGCCTTGGCAAATTCCTTGCGCACGGTTGGTTCCTGATAGCCGGGTTGTTTCGAGAATGCGTAAGCGTCAAAGTTCTTCATAGAGCCTCGATAGAGTTTAGTGTTGCTCGTTTGCCGCGACCTCAACTGGTTAACACGTGCGTCGCGTGAGTGACCGCTCCTCCGGCTCGCAGCGCGGCGGCGACCATCGCGGCTTCGGCCAATTCGGCGTCGGCCGCGCCGGCTTTGCGAGCGTTGGCGCTGTGAATCTCGATGCAATACGGACATTGCGTGGTCAGCGCGACGGCGACGGCGATCAATTCCTTGTATTTGACAGGAATCGCACCCTCAGCGACGGCGGCCTTGTCGAACGCCCAGAAGGCTTTCATTACTTCCGGTGCGAGTTCGTTCAGTTTCTTCAGTTTGGTTAGGCTTTCTTTGTTATACATATGCTTCTTCCTTTTGGTTTGTCTCTTGTTCCGGATGGACAGGGCACTCGGTTGCGCGAGTGAACAGGAGCTGGCTGAAGCCGCCATCCACGACGAAGTCTGCTCCCAAGACATAGGTGGATTCTTCACTAGCCAGATAGACCGCGCAGTCGGCAATGTCTCTGGCCGTTCCGAACTGGCCCAGAGGAATCTTGCTTGCGACGAGATTCGACAAGTCGTTCAACTGGTTTTCTGGCAACCCAAGCCGGCCGTAGAGGGGTGTTGCGATCGCGCCGGGACTGACACAGTTGACCCTGATCTTTTTCTCAAGCAACGCAGCAGACAAACTGCGCGCGAAATTTCGAACCGCCGCTTTCGTGGCTGAGACGACAGGGAGCAGCGGAGCACCACATTCTGCCAGCCATGCGCCGCTCAAAATAATTGCGCCACCGGTTTCAGGAAAGTAGGGGACGGCGGATTGAACCGAGAGAAAGACACTTTTCACGTTGGTATCAAGCAGCCGGTCCACTTGCTCCTCCGTCGTGCTCCCGACCGGCGTCAACTCCGCGATGCCAGCGTTCAAGAAAAGGACATCCAGCCGGCCCTGCTCCTTCTTGATGCGTTCCAGCACGTGAACGAACCCGCGCGCGTCATTCGCATCAGATCGGATTCCCGTTACTTTGCTGCGGCCGAGGGCGTTTACCGTTTCCTTGATCGTTTCCGGGTCTCTCCCCGTGAAATACACCGTCGCCCCTTCCTCTAGGAAGCGTTGGACGGTTTCCCTGCCGATACCACTATTGCCCCCGGTCACGAGGGCCACTTTGTTTTTCAGTCGATTGCTCATTTTATTTTTATGTTTTGTTTTGTTTGTTTATTTTGATTTCAAGACGACCAGTCGTCTCAAATTGTCATGAACAGCTTTTTCAGTTGCGGCCGATTCATCCGGCATGCGCGACAATCTGCACGCAGTACGGTGTGGGTTGAATGGCTGGGACGCCGGATGTATTGGCCAAAACTCCGCCAACACGGTTTCGAAAATTATGGACGCGCTTTCTGACCTGCTTCGTGTTGTGCGTTTTTCGGGCGGACTGTTTCTCGAAACGAAGTTTCGCGCGCCGTGGTGCATGCGCTCGCAAGTTTTGCCGGACGATTGCGGGCCGGGCATCAAGACCGGAGGCGGACTGGTTGGATTCCACTATATCCTGGAAGGGCGCGTGCAAGTGCGTCTCGGGAAAGAGCGGCCACGCACCGCGGGTTCGGGTCATCTAATTCTACTGGCCCACAACGATGTGCATTCTCTTGGCAGTGACGTGACTTTGCCGCCCATGGAAGCCAGGTCGCTGGTTCGCAAAGCGCGGGAACATGAACTGGCCCAGATTGATTTCGGCACGGGCCAGTCGATCAGGCATCGCTTCGTGTGTGGCTATCTCGCAACGGCGATGCACCAGCATCCGCTGCTAGCCGCGTTGCCGGCGGTAATGGTAGCTGATATGCGCGGGCGGCCCTGCGCCGAATGGGCCGCGACTTCCTTTCGCTACGCAGCGCGCGAACACGCCGCGCGCCGGCTGGGTTCACAGGAAATTCTTGCCCGGCTTTCCGAACTGCTCTTCGTCGAAGCTGTGCGGGAGCATATTGAAAATCTTCCCGGCGACGCTACCGGCTGGCTCGCCGCGCTGCGTGATCCGTCATTGTCGCGTGCGCTGGCGGCAATGCACGCGCGGCCCGCGCATCCGTGGACCGCCGAAGCGTTAGCGAAAGAGGCGTTCCTGTCACGCTCGGCGTTCGCGGAACGATTCACCAATACCGTTGGCCTACCGCCACTGAGCTACCTCACGCGCTGGCGAATGTTGCTGGCTAGCCAGCAGCTGCGCGAGTCCGCCGACACCATTGCCCAAATCGCCGAGAGCGTAGGCTACGAGTCTGAATCCACCTTCTCCCGCGCATTCAACCGTGAAATGGGCGTCGCACCGGGAGCGTGGCGCAAGAGGATTGCGGCGTAACTGAATCGGAGTAAGAATCTTCGCAGTCACTTTTCCCTTCGGTTTCAAGAACAGCGCGGTCACCATTGCCGAACATCTCCACTTGCCCGAAGGTTTCAGCGAGAGCGCCCAATACGTGGCCATCGTGGTGGCGCATCCGGCCGCCAGCGCCTCCATCAACACGCGCGGCGTGATTTGCCAGGAGATTCCCCGGCGGTCTTTGCACCAGCCGCACGCGCTTTCCTCGCCGCCGTTGCTGACAATGGCATTCCAGTAGCGATCCGTTTCCTCCTGCGTGTCCGTCGCAATCTGGAAAGAGAACGCGTCGGTATGTGAAAACTGCGGCCCGCCATTGAAGCCCAGGCACGGAATGCCGCAGACTGTGAACTCCACCGTGAGAATGTCGCCTTCCTTGCCGCTTGGATAATCGCCCGACGCTTTGCAAATCGCGGTGACTTCGCTGTCGGCGAACGCGGCGGCGTAAAAGCGCGCCGTCTCCAGCCGCTCAATCCACGCGGAGGACAAGTTTGCCCTTCTCGACCACCTTCACGACGGCGGTCGAGCCGGGAACCTTGCCGCCGGTCACGGGTTCGGTCCGACCGCCGAGGTTCGCACCCAGGAACGCTTCGACGCGCGCGTTGAAATCAATGCGGTTTTCCGGGCGGACAAAGCCGTGGCCCTCGTCGGGATAAACCACGTAAGTCACGCTGCCGTTGTTCTTGATGATGGCGTCCACGATCTGCTCGGACTCGGCCTGTTTGCAGCGCGGGTCGTTCGCCCCGTGGCCGATGAGCAGCGGGCGGACGATCTTGTCAACCTTGAAAAGCGGCGAGGCGTTCTTGATGAGCTCATCGTCCTTGGGATTGTTAATGTCCCCCACGCGGAGGAACCAATACCCGAGCCACGGCTTCCAGGAAGGCGGCATGTTGTTGAGCAGCGTGCGAATGTTGGACGGCCCACAGTTGTCCACCGCGCAGGCAAATTTCTCCGGCGTGAAGGTCACTCCCGCCAGCGCCGCGTAGCCGCCGTAAGAGCCGCCAAAAATGGCGACCTTTTTCGCATCCGCGTAACCTTGCGCTACCGCCCAATCCACGGCGTCAATCAAATCGTCGTGCATTTTCAGACCCCACTGCCTGTGGCCGGCGGCGACGAATTTTTTCCCGTAACCGGTTGAGCCGCGATAGTTGACTTGCAGGCAGGCGTAGCCGCGATTGGCGAACCATTGGGCATCGGGTTTGTAGCCCCAGGTGTCCCGCGAATCCGGACCGCCGTGAACGGACAAAACCATCGGCAAATTCTTCGGCGGCACACCCGCCGGCAGCGTGAGGTAGCTGTGCAGCTTCAGACCATCTCGCGCGGGAATGACCACCGGCTTCATTTCCGCGAGCTGCAAATTCTCAAGCTTGGGCTGGGCGGTGAACAGGAAGGTGGCTTTCTGGTTGGGCCGGTCCCAGGAATAGTAACGCACCGGGCCGCGATCCGACGTGTACGCAACCAGCCAGGTCTTTTCTTCGCGGTCGCGGCTCGCGATGGAAAAATCACCGTCATAGACTTTCGCCAGCGCGTCGAAGTCCGCCTGGACCGACGGATCAATGACCTTCCAATGACTGCGGCCCGGCGCAAAACGGACGGCGAGGACGACCTTGTTCCGCTGATGAATCATCCCGCCCGCGATGTCCACTTCCGAAGATTGAGCGATCACTTTCTCGGCGCCCGTGGAAATGTTCCGCTCGATGAGGCGCGTCGTATCGCTGCCAACCGAGCTTTCGATGAACAGTGAATTTCCGTCCTTGGTGAAGGCGAGCGCCTCGAGATTTTCTTCCGGGCCGACTTTCATCCACGAGCGCCAGGGTGAGTTCACATCATCACGCACGCGCAACTCAGTGCTGCCGTCGCTGGTTACGGCTCGACAGAGGCGGACCCTCAGTTGATCGTCAGCCAGCCAACCAGCGACCTTGCCCGGCACCGTAACGACATCGCCGGGATTCTCCACGTTGAGCACCAGCGCGCCGGTTTCGAGATCGAGGTGGTAAACATCGAACACCTGGCGCTTGCGGACGTTCATCTGGACCAGGATTTCGCGCGGAAATTTTTCGTCCGTCGCGACCAGGGAGGCGCGCACGCCCTGGAAAGGCGTGAAATCACGGACATTGCCGGCGTTCAGGTCCACGCCGTAGATATGGAAGTTTTCATCGCCGTCGGTGTCCTGCATGTAAAGGAGCGTACGGTTGTCCTTCGCCCAGAAACATTGGCGTATGCCGCGCTTCTTGTCGGCGGTCACCATCTTGTCGTCATCCTTGCCGACGGTTTTGACCCAGACCTGGAGGACGTTCTTTTTGTCGGGCGCAATCCATGCGAGCCTTGCGCCATCGGGTGACAGGGAT
>CAZYYS010000016.1:11207-20313 GCA_964651015.1 uncultured Verrucomicrobiota bacterium | reverse complement strand
TCGCGGGGAATGAGTGGCGGCAGTTCGGCGCGGGCCGGACGCGCGGCGGAAAACGCGAGCAGAATCAAAGACAAGGACAAGGCGGATGATTTCATGTGAATCAAATGCCAAGGTTTTCCGATGATGGCAAGCGGGAAGGACGGCTGCACTTGTCCGCGTGCGTGCAACAAGCCATTCTGCTTCGCCTGCCGCGACACTTTCCGACAGCGAGGTGTGCGATTCTTTTCGCGCTGCCAACGAGTGTCATCCCGTAAGAGCCGCAAACCCGGACAGTTTTCCCATCGTGCTGCAAACACTCGGCTACGAATCAGTCGCATTGCAACCATTGAAGGCATCCCGCCGATGGAAGATTGCTACGTCGGTAACTCGTCGGTGAAACTCTTCCTACCCATCTTCAAGATGAACTTCCCTAAGCCGTAAAGATGCGGTCGATTCTGGTGGCCCAGGTGTCCCGCCGAAAACAGTTGGGGTGCTTTGGGCAATCGCGGACCGAGCATTTTTATATGTTGAAGCAGGAGCTTGCGGCCCCACGCAGGGTTTTCAATGAAGTCACATGCGTCATCGTGGCTTGCTTTGGTTTTCAGCTTTTCTCTTCAGCCACTCCAACTGCCTTCTCTCGTCGGCGTCTTCCACTTCCTGTTTGGCCTGCCAAACCTCTGGCGGAGTGGTTTTTCGTCGCTCGTCAGCGTAGCGCGGCTATTGGCGCGGGTCCTGGCCGTCGAGAATATGCAGCGCCCGTTCGGCGGTTTTCGCGCAGTAAGCCTTCCATGCTTTCTTGCCGAGTGCGGTGGTGGCGATGCGCGGCGAATCCAAGGAGTTTGTTCAAGAACTCGCTGCCCGTGCCGAGCGCATGAAGGGCGGGCGCGTTGATCCGCGCGAAGACAACATGCTTTAGATCACGTCCGAGGGACGGAAGGCGGCGTTGGACTTGCGGTTGATGATTCCGTCCGCTCGGGACGAACCGGATGGCAAAGTCAATCAGGCCGTTGCGAACATTCACCGCATCTGGCAGGAGACCTGTTCCCGCCAGTGCGCTCAATTGGTCTTTTGCGACCTCTCGACCCCGAAGGATAAGGGATTCTCAGTTTATCGTGACATGGCAGACAAGCTCATCACGCTCGGAGTTCCGCGGGAGACTCCGAGCGGGCATCACCGAGTCGCCCGCTCCACCATCAATGTGAAGGAGCTTGCAATCTCCCAGCGCTTGGGAAATCCTCCAAGTAATCGGTGTGGGGCCGTAGTTCAGTTGGTAGAACACCTCGTTCGCAAGGATATTTTGAAAGTTCAAAGCGTAATAAATGAGTGAGACGGTGCGATTCTTTGGTCGCGATTGGAGCGGTTCTGCACGAAAGCAGATGCTCTATTTTGGATACTTCTTTTGGATACTACATGGTCGAAATAGGGTCCTTTTGAGGGTCGAAGAGGGCACGACGACCCGAAGTTAAACACGTACGAAAGGCCCGTCAGTATTGATGATTCCTCGTCAGTCCACGTGAGGGCAAAAGTTCGTTTCTCATTTAGAAGGCAGATGCTCTATCCAACTGAGCTACGGGCGCCACCGAAGGGACAGTAGCGGCGGCGATTCATCGGCGCAAGCGCACGTTAATTGGCTGGTGAGCGAGTTATCACAGTGTTATTCAGTCGCCGTGCCATCGTTTCCCATTTCAAAACTGCATTGCCTGGCATTCTCGTTGACGCTGGCGCCGGCGATGTGGTTTGGTTTGGCCAACCACAACGCCATGGCTCAAAACACAAACTCCGATTGGCAACGCTGGCTCGAAAACGTGCCGCCGACACCGGAGTTCGCCGTCCCGGCGACCCGGACCGACTGGGAAAAGCAACGCGTTCAGATCCGCACGCAGTTATGGCAGCTACTGGGCAAACTACCACCGCGTCCGCCAAAACCTGACGTGCAAATTCTAAAACGCGAAGATCGCGGTGATCATTGGTTGGAACGATTTCAATTCGACAACGGCGCCGGCGCGACAGTTCCCGGCCACTTGTTCCTGCCGAAAGATTTCACGGGCAAATCGCCTGCGATTCTCTACTGCCACTGGCATGGTGGCCAATATGACAACGGAAAAGAGGAGATGTTGCGCGCCGAGCACACTCCGCAAGAGCCGGGGCCAACATTGGCTCGGCGCGGCTATGTGGTGCTGGGCATCGACGCGTACTGCTTCGGCGAACGCAACGGGCGTGGGCCGGGCGGCACCAAGGAAAAAGGCGGCGCGGGTGAAATGACCGCCAGCAAGTTCAACCTGTGGGTAGGGCGAACGCTTTGGGGAATGATCGTCCGTGATGATTTGATGGCGCTGGATTATTTGGTGTCGCGCCCCGAAGTCGATGCCGACCGTGTGGGAGTCACTGGCATCAGCATGGGAGCGACGCGTTCGTGGTGGCTGCTGGCACTCGACGAACGGATCAAGACCGGCGTGGCAGTAGCGTGTCTGACTCGCTATCGAAACCTGATCGAACACCAATCACTGCCCGCTCATGGCATCTATTATTTTGTGCCGGGAATGTTGAACCATTTTGACACTGAAGCAGTGGTGGCATTGACTGCACCACGACCAGTGTTGTTTTTGACGGGCGATCAGGATGGCGGATCACCAGTCGATGGCGTTCGCGTGATTGAGTCCAAGGTCCGCCCGGTTTACCAACTTTACGGTCGCACAGATGATTTCCAGAGTGTGATCTATCCCGGCGTCGGCCACGTCTATTTGCCCGAGATGTGGGAGAAGATGCTGGCGTGGATGGATCGAGAACTGAAATCCAACGGCGGGAAACCTTGACCTGTCCGGTTTCCAAACAAGGAGTTGAAAATGGCTCTCCCTTTTCACACTCTAGGAATGTGAATAAGTATCGCTTGGTCAGTTTTTTCCTGGTGGGTCTCGCTATTTTCTCCGGGTGCGAAAAGCGGGAGGCAGCCTCCGCGCCGCCGCACTCCATTGAGGATCGCCTTCCCAAGCAAGCGCAACCGAAGCAGCCGACCATCAAGCTATGGATTGGGTCCGAGGAACTGACCGCGGAGATGGCCCTCAGCGCAATCCAGCAGCAAACTGGCATGATGTTTCGCACCAACACTGTTGAAAACGAAGGCATGATCTTCGTGCTGCCGCAAGCGATGCGCGCCTCGTTTTGGATGAAGAATTGTTTCGTTCCGCTTTCCATCGCGTACATCGATCCGGACGGGGTGATTCAGGAGATCCACGACTTGCAACCGCAGAACACCAATTCAGTTTGGTCAACCTCGCGGAACATTCGTTTTGCATTGGAAACCAGTCAGGGCTGGTTTCAACGACACAATATCAGCACCGGCACCTTGGTACGTACGGAACGCGGCTCGTTGATGGATACCTTCGTCCGAAGACGCCAGGGCCAGTGATGAAGATCGCCCTGGCACAACTCAACACCACCGTCGGCGACCTTGCGGGGAACGAAACCAAGATTCTTACGGCTTACCGGCGCGGTGAAGAGGCGGGTGTCTCCCTGGTGGTGTGCCCGGAATTGACCATCACTGGTTACCCGCCGCGTGATTTATTGCTAAAGAGCAATTTCGTTTCCGAGAATCTGGCGGCGCTGGAGCGGTTGGCGCACGCAACCGGCAAGACCGGATTGCTGGTCGGTTTCGTTAGTGAGAATAAGACGCGACCAGGCCGGGGCGTGAGTAACTCAGTAGCATTGTTGCAGCACGGTAAGATTCTGGCCACGCGAGCCAAAACGTTGCTGCCCACCTATGATGTCTTCGACGAAGATCGCTACTTTGAGCCGGCGACTGAAAATCTTCCGGTTGAGTTCAACGGTCATAAAATTGGACTGACTGTTTGCGAGGATGTCTGGAACGATGAAGATTTCTGGTCCGAACGAAGGTATCGACGCAATCCGCCAATGGAGTTGGTGGCCGCGGGAGCTAGGATTCTTTTCAACATCTCTGCTTCCCCATGGCATCTGGGTAAAAGCGCCACCCGCTACGAGATGCTGATGAACCTTGCCATCAAGGCAGGATGCCCCGTGGCTTTCTGCAATCAAGTTGGCGGCAATGACGAGCTCGTGTTCGACGGCGGCAGCCTGGTTTTCAATTCGGAGGGAAAGCTGATCGCTCACGCCGGGTTGTTCACTGAGGATTTTGTCGTGGCAAAAACTGAGGCAGCCGCGACCGTCACCCCAGCCGCATTGCCCGACGAAGAATCCGTTTATCGGGCACTTGTGCTGGGGCTGCGGGATTATTTGCACAAGTGCGGGTTCAAGTCTGCTGTGCTCGGCCTCAGCGGGGGGATTGATTCGGCATTGGTCGCCTGTCTGGCGGTCGCCGCGTTGGGCAAGGAAAACGTCCGCGGGGTTTCGTTACCGTCGCAATATTCATCGCAGGGAAGTCTCGACGACGCCCGGTTGTTGGCGGAGCGACTCGAAATCCGATACGACGTCATCCCCATTCAATCCGCGTTCGCCAATGTGAAGGAACAGCTAAAATCGGTATTCGTCGGCCTGGCCGAGGATACCACGGAGGAAAATCTTCAGGCGCGGTTGCGTGGTGTCCTCTTGATGGCATTGTCCAACAAGTTCGGCTCGCTGTTGCTGACGACCGGCAACAAGAGCGAACTGGCGGTGGGCTATTGCACGCTCTACGGCGACATGTGCGGTGGATTGGCGGTGATCAGTGATGTTCCGAAAACGATGGTTTACCGCCTGGCCAGATGGATAAACCGTGAAAAGGAAATCATCCCGACCGCGTCCATCACCAAAGCGCCTTCGGCTGAATTGCGGCCCAACCAGACCGATCAGGATTCACTGCCGCCGTACGACGTTCTCGACGCCATCCTTGACCTGTATGTCGTGCAGGGAAAATCTTCTGCCGAGATTGTTGTTGCCGGATTTGAGGAGACAACGGTGAAACGGGTCGTGCGCCTGATCGATTTGAGTGAGTACAAACGCCGACAGGCCGCGCCCGGTTTGAAAGTGACGAGCAAAGCATTCGGTGTGGGACGGCGCATCCCCATTGCCCAGCGGTATCGGGAATAAAGGCTATGCTTCATGGTTGGCATTCGATTTGACTTTCCGTCACACGCGAGGCTTATTGGAAATCATGACAACGGCTGCCTTGCCCAAGCCGCCCAAGGCCAAACGACTTTGGACGTACGATGCCATGCTCGCCGAATTGCCGGAGAGCAACCTGCCCAGGGAATTATGGGACGGAGAAATTGTTACGTCACCTACGCCAACCCCTTCGCATCAAGCCATTGTCGGGCGGTTCTTGACCCTGCTGGATGAGTTTGTTCGGCAGAATAAGGCGGGACAGGTCTTTGTCAGCCCACTGGACGTTGTTCTTTCCGAGCGCCGCGTTGTTCAACCGGACGTCTTGTTTATCGCAAAGGAAAACCAGGGCATCATTCAAGACCGCATCCGGGGTGTGCCGGACCTGGCGGTGGAAGTCATTTCGCCCGGGAGTTGGAAGCGCGACCGCGTCGAGAAGAAGGCGCTCTACGAACAGGTCGGCATAACCGAATACTGGATCGTTGATCCAGAAAGTCGCTCCATTGAGGTCTTCGCGTTGGTCAGAGGCGTCTTTCAACTTCATTCGCGCGCGGTCGATTCCGAATCGGCGAAATCCAAACTATTGGCGGGATTCAAAATCTCATTTGCCCAGCTCCTGGCTTGACCGACGGTTTGTGGAGCGTGCGACGCTTCAACGTTGTAAGGAGGCAAAACGCATGAGTATTCTTGGCCCATGATTTCGAGGTCCAAATCCGAAGCGCTGTTTGCCGAAGCGCTAAACTACATTCCAGGCGGCGTAAACTCTCCCGTGCGCGCCTTTCGTGCAGTCGGCGGCAAACCGTTCTTCGTCAACAAAGCCGCGGGTTGTCACGTCTGGGACGTTGATGGGAACGAATACATTGATTACGTCGGCACATGGGGACCGGCGATTCTTGGGCACGCACATCCGAAAGTCATAAATGCGGTCAAGGCCGCCGCTGATCATGGTACGAGCTTCGGCATTCCAAGTCCCGCCGAGGTAACGATGGCGAAGTTGATTTGCCAGCTGGTAACTAGCGTTCAGAAAGTCCGCATGACGAACTCGGGCACGGAAGCCTGCATGAGCGCCATCCGCCTCGCGCGAGGTTTCACGAAACGCGACAAGATCATCAAGTTCGACGGCTGCTATCACGGCCACGGCGATTCGTTGCTCGTCAAGGCCGGCAGCGGCGCGCTCACTTTCGGCAACCCCGACAGCGCTGGCGTGCCTGCGGATTTTGCGAAGCTCACGATTGTCCTCCCGTTCAATGATACAGAGGCGGTGAAGACCGCGAGCGTCGCGAACAAAAATGAAATCGCGTGCATCATTGTTGAGCCGGTACCGGGTAATGCGGGATTGTATCTGCCCAAGCCGGGCTACCTGGAATTTCTCCGCAAGATCACGCAGGAGAGTGGCGCGCTACTCATTTTCGACGAAGTGATGACTGGTTTCCGCCTTGCACCTGGTGGCGCTCAGGAAAAGTTTGGCATCACGCCGGATTTGACGTGCCTCGGCAAAATCATCGGCGGTGGCCTGCCGGTGGGTGCGTTCGGCGGGCGCGCGGACATCATGGACTGTCTCGCGCCCCTCGGCCCGGTGTATCAAGCCGGCACATTGAGCGGCAATCCGCTGGCAATGGCGGCTGGTATCGCGGCGCTCGAAGAACTCTTGGAAAATCCGAAATCCGAAATCCGAAATCCGAAATCGGGCAACGCCTACGCCCGTCTTGAAGAACTCGGTGCACAACTGGAGGCGGGAATGAAAGACGCCGCGAAGTCCGCTGGTGTGCCCGTCACGTTCAACCGTTGCGGCTCCATGTTCTGCAGTTACTTCACCGACGGCCCCGTCTGGAATCTCGCCGATGCGATGAAGTCCGATCGCGAGCGTTTCAAGAAGTTTTTCCACGGGATGTTGGAAGGCGGTGTCTATCTCGCCCCGTCCCAATTCGAGGCGGGTTTTCTTTCCACAATGCACAGTGAGGCGGACGTTGAAAAAACGATCAGCAAAGCTGCAAGTGTGCTGAGTCAATTGTAGATGCGCGTGGATACGTGTCTGCTCGGCTCGGTCACAAGCACTCGCAATTATCTGCGCAAAAAAAATCCCCGCACCCTTGGCGTGCGGGGAAGTTTAGTACAACGGGTGATCTTACTTACTGGCCAAGGACATCGCTTTTGGGCTTTGTAAAACCTTTTTGGCTACCGTGGGTTTTGCTTCACTGCAACAAGCAGACTTTTCCGCGCAAGCGGCCTTGGCTTGCGCGCTGGAAATGGTCTTGGCCTTGTCGCCGCACGCTGCCTTGTCTTTGCAATCTTTGCCTTCGCCAGCCTGCACTGCCACGGCGAAAGCCGTCACCATCAATCCTAGAACGAGTTTTTTCATAATGTTTACTGCCAACACAGGGTTAAGGTTTAGTGTGGTTACTCTATCAAATAAGACGCTTCAGTCAAATCTTCGTTCAATTTATTTCCATCGCCTTTTCCAAATGAGGAGTTGTCCGACCTTTCGATCACACCGGCGACGGCCAACCCTCGCGATAATTGCCTCGGATATACTGGTTTGCCTCTGGTACATTCGTGACCTTGAGCTTCCTGGCATTCCATTTAATGGGCTTGCCGACGCGCAGTGCGACGTTGCCCAACAGCACCGCTTCGGTCATCGGGCCGGCGTAGTCGAAGTTCGCCAGCGCCTTGCCCTCGCCTTTGCAAGCCGCAATCCATTCGAGATGCTGTCCCGCATCATGGTCTTTCTCCGCGCCGGGAAAACGCGGAAGCGTCTCGGGCACATTTTTGAAATCCTCCATTTTGGCACCGGAGAGGAAACTGCCCCTTCCCCAATAGCTTGGCACGTAGAGGGTATCCTTGCTGCCAATGAAAATGCAGCCGTTGCCGGGAAGCTCTGCCTGTTTGGCCAGGGCGGCGTCGGGCTTTTTCCCGCCGTCATACCAAGTAAGCTTTACGGGAGGGCGTCTGCCGTATTTCGGAAACTCCGTGGTAATGACTGACCACTTCGGTGCAGTTTCGGAGTTCACGCCCGAAGACCTGGCTTCAACGGCGACGGGATCACGCAGATCAAGCGCAAAAAAGGCGAGGTCCATGTTGTGGCAGCCCATGTCGCCGAGCGCGCCGGTGCCGAAGTCCCAAAACCCGCGCCAGTTGAACGGCACGCAACCGTCGTGAAATTCCCGCCACGGCGCCGGGCCAAGCCACAAGTTCCAATCAAGTGTGTCGGGCACAGGAATTCGCGGCGGCCTTTCCATTCCCTGCGGCCAGATGGGGCGGTCCGTCCAGACGTGGATTTCCCTTACGTTGCCGAGTAAGCCGGTCCGAATCAGTTCAACGAGCCGCCTTGACTCGACTTGGGAGTGCCCTTGATTCCCCATTTGCGTGACGACCTTTTTCTCACGCGCCAGTTTCGTCAACATTCGCGCTTCCCAGACAGAATGGGTGAGTGGCTTCTGGACATACACGTGTTTGCCCAGCTTCATCGCCGTTGCTGCTGCATGGAAATGCACGTGGTCGGGGGTGGAGACTGTGACGGCGTCGATGTGTTTGCCTTCCTTGTTGAGCATGACGCGGAAGTCCTTGAACTGTTTTGCACCGGGGAATGCTTTGAACGTTCCTGCCGCGTTGCGTTGATCGACATCGCAAAGGGCAACAATGTTTTCATTTTTGCAGTAACCGATGTCAACACTCCCTTTTCCGCCGGCACCGATCGCCGCGATGTTCAGGCGTGAATTTGCTCCCAACACATTACGCCCGGAGACGAACGGAAATGACACTGCAGTCGCGGCGAGTGTCGTTCGGCAAATGAATCGACGGCGCGTGAGCGCGGACAGAGGCGGAGGAATGGTTTGCATGCAATATTTGTAGCAAACGCCGCCAATGCCCGCAATTGGAACATTGAGGGGAGTGGTCGGCGCAAGTCAGCTTTTGGCAAAACGGAGTGTTTCAAAAGCTGATTTGCGCTCGCCGTGGGTATTGTGGCGGATTGATCCACAAAGACTGCTTGCACAAGGGGTGACGACATTTATTCTTTCGCGTGTCGATGAAGCTGAAGCGACAACGATTGGTTTCCCAAAGCACTCTGTCCCGATTG
>CAZYYS010000016.1:8560-11107 GCA_964651015.1 uncultured Verrucomicrobiota bacterium | reverse complement strand
GTCGATGAAGCTGAAGCGACAACGATTGGTTTCCCAAAGCACTCTGTCCCGATTGCTCCAAACCGCCGCAGAATCCTGGAAACGCAAAGACTTCCAGCAGTGCATCGACACTCTGGAGCGTGCCAGCCAGTTGGATCCGGCCAACGCCGACGTGCTGCTGGATTTGGGTGGCGTTTATGGGAAACGCTACGACTACGCCGCCGCAGAGCGCTGCTTCGAGAAGGGGCTGCGCGTTGCGCCGCAGAAAACGAAAGCACTGATGGTGGCGGGTGACAAGTGCCGTGATTTCGGTGGTTATGAGTTGGCCGAGCGGTATTTCCGGCGCGCATTGGAGCAAAGGGATGTTTCGCCGGACATAATTGTCAAACTGGCTGAACTCTACGAACGGCTCCATCGTTTGGAAGACGCCGGTCAGTTGGTGGATCGTGCGTTGCGATTAAATGGCGTTTTCCCGGCAGCACTGCTTACGCGTGCAAGACTGGAGCGCCAGACCGGCCGACTGGACGAAGCAGAGAGGCTGCTCCGGGATTTTCTGGCAAAACCCGAGCCGACCCTGCGTGTCCAGGGCTGGTACGAACTGGGGGCAGTCCTTGACCGACAAAAGCGTTACGATGAAGCCATGGCCGCGTTCCTGGAGGCCAAGGCGCTGTTGCGCCCGGACGCAGCGCCACACAGCGCCGCGCTGCGCATCATCCGCGCGCAAATAAATGAGATGGTGGCGAACACTTCGGCTGAAATGTTGCAGCGTTGGTTTGATACCGGCGCGGGGCTTCAGCCGCCCCGCCGACTGGCCCTGCTTGGCGGACACCCCCGCTCCGGCACGACCCTGCTGGAGCAGGTGCTGGATTCGCATCCGGAAATTGTTTCGGCTGAAGAAACCGAAATTTTCCACGATGACGCCTTCCTTCCTCTCACGCGCAACTCGGCTGCAAACATGTCCATGCTGGCAGCTCTTGATTCAGCGACAACCAGCGCGTTGCAGCAATCGCGGGAGAATTACTTCCGCGTCACGGAAAAATTCCTTCGCGGTCCGGTCGGCAGTCGTTTGTTGATCGAAAAAAACCCTTCCCTCACCTTTTTGGTTCCGCCACTTGTCCGGATCTTTCCCGAAATCAAATTGTTGGTGGCGTTGCGCGATCCCCGCGACGTTTGCCTGAGCTGCTTTATGCAGGCCCTGCCCCTGAACCAAGCGGCCTCTGCCTTTTTGAGTTTGGAGGGCACGGTTGATGAATACACATCGCTCATGGGGGTCTGGCGAACGATCGCGCCGCGAATGCGAAACCCGCACCTTGAGGTGCGCTACGAAGACATGGTGGACGATCTGGAGTCGGTGTCGCACCGGGTTCTGGAATTCCTTGGCATCACCTGGGACGCTCGCGTGTTGCGTTTTGACGAGCACGCGCGGCAAAAGCTTGTGCGTTCGCCGACGTACGCGGACGTGGCGAAGCCCGTCTTCAAAACCGCCGTTGGCCGCTGGCGAAATTACCAAAAATACCTCGAACCCCATATTGAAAAACTGTCACCGTTTCTAAAGGCCTTCGGCTATGAGTAGTTACCCTCATCAGGACATCTCTCCACCGATATCGGCAACCAGGCAAGCGAGCCGACATGGGTTCACCCGCCGTGAATTCCTTGTTTCCTCGGCGTCCCTGCTTCTGGTCACGGTAGCTCACGGAGCGGAGACCAGCGGTGGAAAGGACGAGCGCATTATCGACATCCATCAACACACGAATTACCACGGACGCACGGACGAACAGTTGATCGCTCACCAGCGGGCGATGGGGGTCACTCAAACGATTCTGCTGCCAGCCGGAACGCCCGTGAACCGGCCTTCAACCCACGATGGCAAGTCCAACGGCCTCGCCGCCAGGTGTGGCAGCAACGAAACCGCCCGGACTTTGCACGAGGCACTGCCGAAGGAATTTATTTATGGCGCGAATGAGGTTACTGACCTACCGGAGGCGCGAACGGAAATTGAAAAGTATTTGAAGCTGGGCGCAGTGATTATCGGCGAACAAAAATTTGCAATTGATTGCGATTCGGCACCGATTGAGATCGTTGCGGAACTGGCCCAGGAATATCGCGTGCCCGTGTTGCTGCATTTTCAATATGAAACCTACAACCTTCATTTTGAGCGCTTCCATAAAATCCTGGGAAAGTTTCCAAAGGTGACGTTCATCGGCCACGCGCAAACCTGGTGGGGCAACATCGACAAGAACCACGATCAAAAAGTCCTGTATCCGAAAGGCAAGGTCACGCCGGGTGGGATTACCGATCGCTGGCTGGCGGAATATCCGAACATGTTTGGCGACCTTTCCGCCGGCTCGGGGCTCAACGCGTTGACTCGCGACGAGGATTTCACACGCAGATTTCTTGACCGGCACCAGGACAAACTGCTCTACGGCAGCGATTGTGCCGACACCATCGGCCGCGGCCCCGGTTGTCAGGGGGCACAAACCATTGCAGCGATCAGGCGGTTATCATCCAGCAAGACAGTCGAGCGAAAACTGCTCTACGAAAACGCCAGGAAGATGTTCAGGATTTAGC
>CAZYYS010000016.1:2136-8460 GCA_964651015.1 uncultured Verrucomicrobiota bacterium | reverse complement strand
ACGAGGAAAAACTGGCGACGCTCGACGTCGGCGACGACACTTACAAAAACGTCACCGTGACCCGCGTCACCGCAACTGATATTTATTTCACTCATGCCAGCGGCATCGCGAATGCGAAACTGAAAAATCTATCACCCGAACTGCAAAAGAAGTTTCATTTCGATCCGGCAAAGGCGGCCAAAGTTGAAGCACAAAAACGCGCTGCGGCTGTCGAGTTCGGTCAATCAGTGGCCAAGGCCAAACAAGCCGAGGCTGCCAAGCCTGCGCCCGACGTTGAAGAGTCGCCGGAAGAAAAAGCGCCGGACGCAATTCTCAGCGGGCCTTTGACAAACCAACGCGTGCCCGAATTGGTGATCGAAAAATGGCTCACCGAGGAGCCAAAGCTGGATGGCAAATTCGTCATCGTTGATTTCTGGGCGACTTGGTGCGGCCCCTGTCGGAAGTCGATTCCCGGGCTCAATGCCTACAGTAAAAAGTTTAGCGACAAACTGGTGATCATCGGCCTTTCCGACGAGACGGAACTGGACGTGCGGCGTATGAAAGAACCGAAGATCGAATACGCGGTGGCCATTGATACCAAAGCGCGGACGCTGCGCGCAGTCGGCGTGCGGGAAATTCCGCATGTTTTGCTGGTTGATCCCACCGGCATCGTGCGTTACCAGGGGCATCCCAGCGCGATCAGCGAAGGCTTTCTGCAAACGATGTTCAAGCAGTTCGGTGATTAGTCCGGCTCACTTCAGATTGTCGTCAAACAGGCGATAAGCAATCTGCCGCATCTCATCGGGAAAATCGTGGCCGCAATCGGGGTGCTCGACTCGCAGATTCCTCGGCACACCGTAAAGTTGGTAGATTTGTGACGCGGCTTTGACGATTTCATCCACACTGCGCCATTTGAAGTTCGTATCACCCACTGGCGCGTTGATAAAGCAGGTTCGCGGTGCCAGCGCCCCGATCATTTCGTGAAAGTCAAACGGGATGTCGGTCAGCCGATTCTGATATTCGAGCAGCTTCGGCATATAACGGTCGCTGGCCCAGCCTTTGATGTTGCCGTTCATGTAATCGAGATAGGAATCCAGACCACAGCTGGAAACGATCACCTTGATGCGCGGATCAAAGACGGCGGTATAGACTGAGTTGTGTCCGCCCAGCGAATGGCCAATCGTGCCGAACTTTCCTTTCTTTACGAACGGGAGAGATTCGAGCAGGTCGAGACCTCGCATGTTGTCCCAAATGGCCTTCATCGTGCCGCTTTGATAACCAAGCGCCTTGAGATCGGGCGCATAGTTGGCCAGCAGCGGGTAAGGCGGGGCCAGGCACACGTAACCGCGCTGAACGAGTTCGACGGCGTATTCGTCATGTGGGCTGTTGCCCAGACCCACGACGACCTTCTGGCCGAGCTTGTGAGTTTGGTGCAGGCATAGAATGGCGGGAAACTTTTTGCGACCGGTCAAAGCCTCTTTGGGGATGAGGAGGTAAGCGGGCACGCGCGAACCGGGCTCCGAGGAATAAGTGATGAAGCGGCGTATGTACGAACCGCAGTCCACTTCCTCCTCGAGCTTCACATCGAGAGCGCAACGTTTTTCTTTACCAGGCAACGGGCCCATGACTTCCTGCATGCCTGCCAGAACCACAGCACGGCGTTTCTGCCAGTCAGCCTTTGAGCCAACCGGCACAACTTCGCCTTTGCTGTTGCGGTAAACCAGCAGATTGGTCCGGTCCAGTCGTGGGCAAGTCTGTGGTGCCTCGACAGCGACGACATTCAACGAGATTGTCGCTGCGAAGATCACAGCTAAAACCAATTGGCGGTTCGGTCGGCCCAGCGACGATGGAAAGCGTGATGTCATTGCGCGATGATTCATGTCCGGCGTCACTCCGTCAACCCACATTGACCAGCGTGGTGGCGGGACACCGCACCGCCAGGGTCCGGCAGACGGTGAAACTGTCCAGCCACTTCTGGCTTTCCTTCTGGTCACGCGGGGTGCGGTTACACGCGTGGGACGAGCCGCCAAACGTGCTGGTCGAACGGGTCCAACTTTGAGCGTGGAGCAATCCCAAGGGTTCGCCTGTGGGGGGTGAGCCCAGCGTCGAATGCAGGTCGGCCTACGCAGCGACTTCTCACCGGCCTCAAGGCCGGCGGGGGGTGACGATGCGGTAGAAGCGGCAGGGGCTGGCCGCGTTGCTGTCCGTCACGGTCTCGCTGCGGTCGAAGGAACGGGCGATGACATCGCCCAACTTCTGCCACGAACCGCCGCTTAATTGATCGTTCCATTCAACGGTGTAAGTTTTGAAGGCCGCCGCGCTGAAACTCACCAGCGCCTGGCCGTTGGTCGGGGCCAGGCTCTCCAGTTGCAGTCGGCTCGCCGCATTGGTCGGGCTGGTGCCGGAACGGTATTCCGCCAGATTGCTCAATCCGTCGCTATCGGCATCGGTGTTGGCGTCGGCTGGATCGTTGGGGTTCAATCCGTTGGCGGTTTCCCACGCGTCGGCCAGACCATCCCCATCGGTGTCGGCCAAAACGGTCAAAGTCCACGAGCGGTTCGGTGAGGTGCTAGTGATCGTGGGCGAAACCGCATTGGCCAGATAGAGACGGTAGGTACCCGCGTCGGCGGGTTGCACGTTGGTCAACATCAAAAAGGCGGTGCGCTCCGCCGAAGCGACATTCGCTAGGAGCGTCGAGGCATCGAACGAACTCCCTTTGCGCCATTCGTAGGTGAATGGAGCGGTGCTGGCGCCGGAGAGCGCCGTGCTGAAGGTGACGCTGCCGCCCGCGACGACGCTCTGGCTTAACGGGGCTTGAATGACTGTGGGCGGAACCAGAACCGTCAACGTCACCGGTTGACTGACGACCGAGCCGTTGGCGTCGGACACCACGACCGTATAGTCGCCCGCCAGCGACACCGAAGCAGGACGCGTGAGGGAACGTTTGGTCTGGCCAGCCAGGTCCACGCCGTTGCGTTGCCACTGGTAGGTGATGGGTAGCGGGCCGACGGCTGTCACGGAGAAGCCGGCCATCGTGCCGGACACCGCTTCGATGCTCTGAGGTGGCGTAGTGATCGTGAGCTGGTTGAAAACACGCACGGCGCTCGGGTCGGTGGTGACCACATCGGCGACGAGGGTGACCATGGCACTGTATTCGCCGCTTTGGTTGGTGGTCACGTTGCTGAGTGCCAGAGTGGCGTTGGTGGCGCCGGGAAGATTGGTGCCGTTGAATTGCCACTGGTAGGTCGAGGGGACGCTGGGACTGTTGATCATCAAGCTCAAGGTCACGCTGTCGCCGGGCAGCAGAAAGGAGTGGCCGGGCACCACGGCTGCGATGGGTGCCAGGCTCGCGACACGAAAACCGACAGCGGGGCTCCTTTCCGAAGGGTCGTGTTCGACGTGCATATTATCGATTGAGGAGCGCTGCCAGGACTCGTCCAAGTAGTAGCGGCCACCGCCGCGCACGCGACTCTCGGATGTGGCATTATTTGATCCATCAAAGGCGCTCTCTTTGAACTCACCTACGTTCCCGTTCTGCCCCCGTGTCCCGTATGGGCTCAGTCCCCCATTGTTGTCCACGGTCGCCGGCCCTGAGGCTTCCGCCTGATTATACACGACCGACCCTGTTCCAGTGCCACTCGCTACCGGCGTCGGAATCACGTTACTCCCCGTCGCGTAATCCCAGTAATTTGCTGTTACTCCGTCATTCTTATGAAAAGCGGCTTTATACCACTCATCCTCGCTGGGCAAAAAGTAATGCGCGCCCTTGTGTCGATACAGGTTCTCTCCGCCAGTTTGCCACGCTTGGTCGCTGGACCATAACTTCATGCTCCAGCCTCCGTTATGCGTCAGGTCGTATGCCGGCTGATACCCCTTGCTCGTATTCAGCCAGTTCACGAACGCCGCTGCGTCATACCACGTTATGTTCGCCGCCGGCAGGCTGCCGCCCCATGCGCCCGCGGTGACATTGGTCATGCCCAGCTTTGTCGCTTTCGTAATCCAGTCCTGCGGCACCTCCGTGACGCCGATGCGATAGATGTAGTCCACTCCGCCATCCGGCGCGGAATACAAGCCACCACCGGCTCCGAGGTCGTCGCCGTTGCCCGGATTGCCGATCTCCACAAAGTCAATTGTGAATGTATTTGTCCCGCTGCCGAAGGTGTCGGCGCGGGCAGGCAGAACAAGGAGCGCGAGCGCGCCGGCCAGAATGATTTGAGGGCTGAAGCGCAGCATGACCGCCCGTGCCGCGAATGTGAGGTTCTTGTTTGTTTTCATAGTTATTGTTTTGTGTTTTCGGTTGTTTGTCCTGGCCCGATCCCCCTAGTGGCCGACCGCCAGGGTTTGTCGTCTCATCTGGTAATGGCGGAATCCGCCGGCCAAACACGCCAACGATTTTGAAATATGTTTTTGGTGGAGCGGAGAGCGGGTGAAAGGGGTGGTGGCAGTTGTCGCGCTGCGACAACTCCGCCCGCGCTCAGCGGGCGGCCCATGGGCGCTGAATATGATGGACGATTTTCGTCGGCTCGTTGCGCCGCTGCACGCGGCACTACTGGTCGCAGCGCGACCAGTTCCACCACCTCACGAGGCAACGCGACCAGTGCCACCACTCGCAAGGAAGGCGAGGTGGGTTTTGTCGCGCTGCGACAAAACAAGCCCGCGTTCAGCGGGCGATCTATGGCGTGTGTGGAGGACGGGCAGCACTGGTGAGTTCATTGCGCCGCTGGACGCGGCGCTACTGGTCGCAGCGCGACCAGTACCACCTCACTCCGACAGCGCGACCAGGTCCACCGGAGTCACGGGCGTTTTCAGGATTGTCGGAGCGCAGACGGCTTAACTAGCATCGGCAGTGTGAGCCCGTCTCGCAAACGCCTGCCCCATGATATTCCGCTCTGGGTGGATCCAAGCCGAGAGACATACTTCATCACGATCAACTGCGAGAGACGCGGGCTGAACCAACTGGCCCGGCCAGAAGTCGCGGCGGCTCTGTTCGAAACCGTGCGTCATCGGCAGGAGAAATTCCTGTGGTGGCCTTATCTGTTCTTGCTCATGCCGGACCACGTGCATGCCTTGCTTTCGTTCCCGCCCTCGGGCACGCCGCTCCGGTCGGTCGTGAGCAAATGGAAGGAATGGACCGTCAAGCAACTCAGCATCGACTGGCAGGAAGATTTCTTCGAGCACCGGCTGCGCCGCGAAGAAAGTCGGCGGGAGAAGGCCGACTACATCCTGGCCAACCCGGTGCGGGCCGGTTTGGTTTCGCGCCCCGAAGACTGGCACTTCGTTTATTTCGGCGATGGCCAGAGTGCGGGGTTCACGGATTAAGGTTGTGCCGCTGGATGCGGCACGAATCCTCGCAGCGCGAGGATTTCCACCAGAGGTGGTAGTTGTCGCGCTGCAACAACTCCGCCCGCGTTCAGCGGGTGGTTGGTGTGGGCGTTCGAGCTGACGGAATTCCATCGCCTTGCGTTGCGCCGCTGGACGCGGCGCTACTCGTCGCAGCGCGACGAGTTCTACCTCATTCCAGTGCGGCCAGTTCTGCCACGCGGGAAGAACGTGAGGTGGGTTTTGTCGCGCTGCGACAAAACGAGCCCGCATCCAGCGGGCGATCCATGGAGGGCGCGGCGAACGGGGCGACACTGGTGAGTTTGTTGCGCCGCTCTACGCGGCGCAACTGGTCGCAGCGCGACCAGTTCCACCTTCGCATTGGGCAGCGCGACGAGTTCTACCTCACTTCAGCAGCGCGACCAGTTCCACCACCTCACAAGGCAGCGCGACGAGTGCTACCGACCATGGAACGTCAGGTCACCCGGTCTTGGAAAGGGGACGCGGTTGCGCTCATCGCTGCTTGAATTCCGCTTTCTCCTTCGCCTCCGCCGCGGCGATTTCCTCCCAGGACGCCGCCCGCCACGCCCGCACGAGAAACTCCTGGCCATACCCCGCCAGCACGTTGCCATCCGGCGAAAACATCAGGCGGCTAAAATGCCCCGTTATGCTCCCCGGGAGAATCGCCATTTCCTGCCCGTTCCAGGGGTTCCAGAGCCTGACCGTGCTGTCGTTGCCGGCAGTCGCCACCGTTTTCCCGTCGGGAGAAAACGCCACCGAGGTAACCCAGCCGGGGTGCCCGCGAAGCACGGCTCGCTCCTTCCCCGTTGAGACATCCCACAACCGGGCAGTGTGGTCCTGACTGCTCGTTGCGATAATCTTGCCGTCGGGCGAGAACGCTGCGGAAAGCAGGATGTCCGTATGTCCGGTAAGCTTGGCCTGCATCCGACGGGCAGGAACGTCCCAGAGCGTCGCGGTGCTGTCACCGTAGGCCTTTGAAGCCAACGTGCGTCCGTCGGGCGAAAA
>CAZYYS010000016.1:0-2126 GCA_964651015.1 uncultured Verrucomicrobiota bacterium | reverse complement strand
AAAAGCAGAATGTAGGAGTGCCCCGCAGGAAAGCTCGCGACTTCCAGTTTGGCGATGACATCCCAGAGCCGAACTGTTCCGTCGTTCCCTCCAGAAGCCAAAAGTTTGCCGTCGGGCGAAAACTTTAGGCTCAAGACTCCTTCCGTGTGCCCTTGCAACATCGTGCTTTCACGCCCGGTCGCAGCGTCCCAAAGCCTGATTGATTTGTCGTCACCGCCCGAGGCAACGATTTTGCCGTCAGGGGAAAAGGCCACGCTGCCAACCGAACCTGTGTGCCCCTTCAGGGTGGCGAACGGGCTTTGCGAGTCGAGGTCCCACAGCATGACGTTGCCACCAGCGCTGGCGGAAACCAACCGTTTGTGGTCCGGCGAGAACGATACGCTGTTCACCCGAGCCAGATGCGGCAACGTGGCTGCATGGCGCCTAGATGCGAGATCCCAAATCTTCACGCTTTGATCCTCGCTTGCGGTGGCCAGGAGCTTGCCGTCGTGGGAGAAAGCGCCATCCTTGATCCAGGCGCTGTGTCGGCCGAGCACTTCTGTGTTCGGTTGGGGCGTCGTCCTCCATAATTTGACGGTTTTATCGTCGCAGGCGGAAGCCAGCATTTGACTGTCGGGGAAGAAGACTGCTTTGTTCACCCAAGACGTGTGGCCCTTGAGCGTATCCACCTCTTGTTTCGTGGCGACGCTCCAAAGTTTGATGGTGCCATCCACACAGGTCGTGGCCAACAGCGTGCCATCGCGTGAAAAGGTCACCGAAGTGACCCATGATTTGTGCCCGTGCAAGGTGACCAACTCACGTTGCGAGGCGACCTCCCATAATTTAACTGTGCTATCGGCGCTGGACGATGCCAGGGTTTTGCCGTCGGGGGAGAAGGCTACACAAACCACCGCCTCTTCATGCCCGGCCAGGGAGGCCATCTCCCGCCAAGTGGTTACGTCCCACAAGCGCACAGTTTTGTCGCCACTGGTCGAAGCCACCATTTTGCCATCGGGAGAGAAAGCGATCCAAGGTCGATCCGTTGGCACTCCTGAAAGGGTGCGCAGCAATTCTTTGGTAGCGACATCCCAGACCGCCATTTTCCCATCGCCGCCGATTACGCCGGCGACGAGTGTCTTGCCATCCTGGGAAAATGCGAGGTTTTCGATGCGGCCAGAAAGATCGTTCAGGGTGGCCAACTTCCGCCTAGTTGGCACGTCCCAAAGCTCGACCGGTCTTTCCCAACCTGCGATCGCCAGAGATAGTCCGTCGGGGGAGAAGGCGAGGTAACGGGACTGATTTCCCGGGGAGAAGCTGGCCACAGTCTGGTAGCGATGTCCCACAGGTTGACTGTCTGTTCGTCGAGCGAGGCCAAGGTTTTGCCATCAGTCGAAAGCGCCAGAGATTGCACCCGCATGGAGTGCCCGCTGAAGGTGAAGAGACTTTCATCCTGGCACAGACGCCACAGATAACGCCATTCGAAGCCACGTTGGTCCTCCTCCCCCGCCTTTGGCCTCTGGGAGGAAAGGAGTTCTCGGGCTTGTGCAATGTTTCCATCTTTCCAGCTCTGCTGCGCTCGATTGATCTGTGCGGCATAGAGGTAACGTCTCCCCGTTTGTTCCCGCTCCTCTGCCACACGCCTTTGCTCCTGGGCGGTGAGGGCGCTGGCTTGCGCCGCCTTTCGCTGCACCTCTTCTCCGGCCCGCGCTTGAAGTGCCTTGTCTCTTTCCACTCGTGTCTGACGCCATCCAATTGCGGCCAGGGCTAACCCCGCCACCAGCGCCAGAACGACCGCAAACCCTGCGCTAAAGACGAGCTTGTTGCGGCGAAAAGCCTTCTGAAGGCGATACGATGTGCTGGGTGGCCGAGCAACGACCGGCTCGTTGGCCAGATGGCGCTGGATGTCCATGGCCAGCCCGTTGGCCGTTTCATAACGGCGCGTGCGGTCCTTCTCCAGGCACTTCATCACGATCCAGTCCAAGTCGCCACGCAGCAGCGCGATGGTTTCCTTGATTCGTAGCAGCCGACGTGAGGAGGCTCTGACTTCCTCCTCGGAACTCGTCGTGTCGGATGAAGGAGATTTGAGCCTCCACACGTCGGCTGCTACAATCGTCAGGCTAAGCTTTGTGGAAGGCCGCAACGGCTCA
>CAZYYS010000015.1:26513-33461 GCA_964651015.1 uncultured Verrucomicrobiota bacterium | reverse complement strand
CCGGTGGAAGTTTTTTCTCCAGGTCCACGAGGATGGTTTTGGTTTTACCGGCCGGAGCGCCGACATCGACTTGAACCGGTTTCCAGGAACCGTCCGGCAATTCCACCTCGAGTGTTGGGAACGGGAATGGCAGGTTTGCATCCAATGAGCTTGCAATGTTGGCCATTCCGCCGCCAAAGCGCAGCCAGCCGTTCAAGACCAGAACCAGCGGCCTGTCGCCGGGCAGTTCGCCAAAGTCCATGGTGATTGAAAACGACTCGGCCAACCCGCGCAACTGCGGTTCGCGCAAATACACCGGCGAAACCATCTGACTGTCTGTCCGCGCCAATGCTTTGGTGACATCCAGTCCGTCGCTGCGAGTTGCTCGCTTGAGCGTGGCCAGTGGGCGCAGCGTCCAGAGTTCGTGTGGAGGGAAGGGTTTCCCCGCGCGCAGCTTGCTGGTGGGTTTAACCAAAGTTCCGATGGGATGATCCACCACCACCAGTTTGGCATGATCCAGATAAAGTACTTCCCTCAGTTCCTCGGTGATTCTCAATTCGAATGCGCCCTGCTTCGCCGGAAATTGTTGCTCGTCTCCGAGAGCGAGGAATTCTTCCGGATCAGCTTCAACGTACCGTGTTTTCGACACCGGCAACCCAAGCGGAGAAGCGCCGAGGATGTCCGTCACGAATTTGAACCGCCGACCATCCCACGCATAAAGATTCGGGCAGGACCCCGTCGGCAGCGTCAGTTCCACAAGTTCGGTGGAGTTTGACTGCACCTGAATGTCCGTTGTCGTGGTTGCAAGGTCAAACCAGCGAACCTTGAGCAAATCGATCTTGTCATGTTTGCCAACTCCGATTTCGAAGGGGAGTTGTGTGAGCGTGCGAATGCTCCTCCAATTGCCGGCGACCAGTTCAACCCGCACTCCCAGCCCCGAGGCGTTCGACCGGTTTCCCACGAGCCGCAGCTTCAACTGTTTATTCGCGTTGCCGCCTTCGTTCTTCCAGAATTGCAGGCTGGCTTTTGTGCTGATCACCAGGTCGGTGTCGCCGTCCTGGTCAAAGTCAGCCGCGACCATGGATTCGACGGCGCCCAGTTTGTCCTGACCCAAAGTAGAAGTGACATCTTCGAAACCACGTTTGCCGAGGTTTCGCCAAGCCCGCACGCGATTGCCAAAAGCAAACACATCCAACCAGCCATCGTTGTCATAATCCAGAAGCAGGATTCCTTTGATCTGAAGTCCGTTTAAGGCAAGGTTCAACCGCTCCTCCATCCCACTGAAAAGGAAGTGGAGTTCCTTCTCGTCCGCCAGTACCGCGTCTGCTCTGAGATCGTTGTTCAAATCGCCCAGAGCGATCACGTTTCCCGCCGGCCAATTGGCCGTCAGATTGGTCTGCGCGAAGTTGCCGGCGCGTTGTTTGGAAAAAAACAACGGTGATTGACCGGACTTGGTGACAAATACTCCGGCGGCGTCCTCATTGTTCCAGTCTTCAACCGCCACCTGTTCGGCACCGGACAGGAGCCCCGGCAGACCGGAATTGGTTTTGTTTTGGAAATAGAAACTGCCGAGGTTGCGGTAAACGCCCAAGCCTTGTCCACCGGGAGTCACCGTGAGCAGATCAAGTTTACCGGTGAAATCGAGGTCAGCTAGCAAACCATCTTGCGCCTTGATGCCCTTCAACCCCGCCGCGATCGTGACTTCGCGAAACTGACCGTTGGTGGCAAATCGAAAAGCATGCGAAGCCTGTTCACCCAACACCAGCACGTCTTCAAACCGGTCATTGTTCAAGTCCCCCACCAGACAGCGCCGGTACGTTCCGCCATTGGTTCCGGGAAGCGGCTCGCCCAACGGCGCAAACTGTCCGTTGGTGTTGTTCAAAAGTCGGAAGCCAGCTCCCTCCATTACAAAGAGACTGTTGCGCCCGTCATGATGGTAATCCAGCACGCCGATCGGCCCACGGTAAAGCGAAGCGTTCTGGCCGAATGCGGCAGTGGTCGCCTCTACGAAGCGAACTGGAATCCCGTGCCGGTCTGGTTGTTCCAAAGTGAAGGCGACCCGGGGTTGCGTGTATTGGCAACGCTCGAAAGTGGCCGGGTCACCCAAAGTGCCGGGATTCTTGGCTTGAATTTGTTGGTGCTTCGCCAATGCCTGTGCTGCTTCGGTCGCGCGGTTCAAGCGCTGATACAGGCGGCTGAGTTGATAATGCGCGGAAGGATGTTCGGGCTGGAATTGCACGAGCGTCTCGAACTCCCGGATGGCATCTTCCAAGTGCCCTAATCGTTCCTGGGCCAGACCCAGTTGAAAATTGAGGGCATCGACCGCGGGATCGATTTTCTGCGACGATTGAAACGCTTGCACTGCGGGCTCGGGTTCGTTCAGGCGCAAATAAGCGCAACCCATCAAGTAGTAAGCCGCAGGGTTGTTGTGATCGAGGGCGAGGGCAGCTTGACACTGTTCGATGACCGCCCGGCTGGCGCCAGCGAGAAGGTAGGCGTTGGCCAGGTTCAGGCGCGCATCGATGCTTTCCGGGGCGAGTTTGACCGATTGCGAATAGGCGGCGATAGCGTTGGTGGCATCTCCTTTTTCCAAATACCCTTGACCCAGCGTCATCGAACGTTCAAAGCCGCCCGTCTCGCGCCGGCAACCGACCAACGGCACCATTGCCGATGCAACGAGGCAGGCAACGATGCAATGGAAACGCATTTTCATCCGGCAAGAGTGTGGCTGCATGTCCTACGACCGGCAACAAAAACTGGTAGTGGCTAGGTTGAATGAACGTTAGCTGGAGCGGGGCTCGGTTGGAAACCAGCCGCGGATGTTAGAACCTGCAGCGGCTGGCCTTCGCGCGCGGCGAAAATCCAGACCGCGTCGGTGGGCCGGCCTTTCTGGAAGAAGATGACATTGGCTTTCACGCCTGGCTGTAAGGCGTGAACGTGCCGCGCGGCAGGCGCAGGACGCTGTGCAGCGCGCAATCCTACATGAGCAGCTCGACGACTTCGCCAGACTTGCCCTCGAACAGGCAGTTGTCCTCGTCGCGTCTGGGTGTCTAGCCGGTGAAAAGTGACTGGCTTTGCCGGATTTCTCAGAACCAAGCCGGCCGGCCCATTGCCTTGCGGCTACGCTTTGGCGTGCGAGGAAGAGCGGCGGGCGTTCGACGAAACGACGAACGCGGCGCCCGGGCACAAGGGCCACTCAACTCCTACCGACCAGACTCTTTCCGTTTCCATTTTTCCAGCCGTTGAGCAGCGAGGAGGCTTCCATCGACTTCTGCTTCAAGTCCTCCAGCAGGCGGATGCCTTCAGAAGCGGATTGCCTCGCCTCGTCTCGCTCTCTTTCGATGCGAACCAATTGCGCCTTGAGCGGTTCAACGGTGCTGCGGTTGATCTCAATAAATTGCGTCTCCCACTCCTTCTCAGCGCTCTGAAGGTTTTCCGTTTGCGCAGCCAACTGGGCGAGCAACTCCTGCTCACGCTGTTTGGCCTCGGCCAATTCCACGTCGCGGCGACGCAGATCCTGCTCCCACTTCAATTGCAATTCCGCCTGGCGGGTTTCAAACTGTGATTGCAGCTGATACTCGCGCTGACGGACGCGCTGTTGGAAGCTTTCTTCCTTCTGCTCTGCCTCTTGAGCCAGACGAGCCTCGGCGGCCCGGACGCGCGCCTGCGCCTGCTTTTCCCATTCTTCCTCGCGGACGCGCTGATCCGCAGCCCACTGGTTCTTCAATTCGATTTCGCGGGCTTCGGCCTTGGCAGCCAATTCCTGATCGCGCTGCTTGAGCCGGGTCTGGAAGGCCAGTTCCTTTTGCTGCAATTCCTGCTTCGAGCGGGAGTCAGCTTCGCGCGCCTGGGCGTCGAGCTGGCGTTGGAATTCCGACTCGCGTCGGCGCAACTGCTCCTCGGCTTCCGCCTGAATGTCCCGGATGCGGACCTCCGCCTGCGCCTGCAATTGTTCCTCGCGGATGCGTTGATCCGTGGCCCACTGGTTCTTCAATTCGGTTTCGCGGGTTTCGGTCTTGGCAGCCAATTCCTGATCGCGCAGCTTGAGCCGGGTCTGGAAAGCCAGTTCCTTTTGCTGTAATTCCTGCTTCGTGCGGGCGTCGGCTTCGCGCGCCTGGGCGTCGAGCTGGCGTTGGAATTCCGACTCGCGTCGGCGCAACTGCTCCTCGGCTTCCGCCTGAATGTCCCGGATGCGGACCTCCGCCTGTGCCTGCAATTGTTCCTCGCGTTGTTTGAGTCTGAATTGAGCGACGTCTTCCCGCTGCTGTACTTCCTGCTTCCAGCGTACGTCCACTTCAAGGGAGCGGGCCTCAAACTGACGCTCCAGTTCCGCAGTGCGCCGGCGGGCCTCCTGCTCGATTTTGTTTTTTTCGTCCGCCAGGCGGGCTTCGAATCCGAGCGACCATTCCTGCTCGCATTGTTTGATCTTGCGTTCGAGGTCCTCATCGCGCTGGCGTAGCGCCTTTTCAAATTCCAACTGCTGCCGCTCAAGGCGGTGTTTCTCCTGACGTTGAATTTTCTCCACCTGACGGGCCGTTTCCTCCTGAGCTTGGGACAGCCTGTGAGAAAGAGAATCAACCTGGTGCTTCAACTCAGATTCGGCTTCGTCCCGGGCATGCAGGGCTTCCTTCAGGTCGTGCTCCAACCTGGCGGTCTTTTCCACCCCGGCCAATTCGGTATCGGTCAACTGGCGACGGGCCTGAATGACCTGGGCTTTGGAGTCCTCGGTCACTTCCATCAATTTCTTATGATGCTCCTGCATCATGGTTGTGCGTTCCGCTTCGAAGGCGGCGCGCTGATCGTCCAGTTCCTGACGCATCTGGGTCAGGCGGTCCGACCACGCATTCTGGCGCATCTGAATCTGACGTTCCACCTCCGATTTCTGCAAATCCTTCAGGGCGTCCTTTTCGATGATTGCGCGGTTGAGCGAATCCGCCATGCCGGCCAGCTTCGCGACCCATTCTTCTTCCTTCCTCTGCAATTGTTCCTCGTGCTGGGCTGCGGCAACGCTGATGGCCTCGCGAGCCGCCTGGGCCGCGGCTTCTTTCTCGGCCAGCGCTTTGGCCGCCTCGGCTTTTGCGGCGGCGACTGCCCGGTCGCGGGCCGTGATCTGGGCCGCGGCTTCGCTCGCCAGGCGTTCGGCACGCAAAATCTTCAGGCGACCGGCGCGCTTGTAAACCCAGTGCATGCGGCGCCCGAAAAATCCGAGGCGATGAGAGGGACGCTGCTGCTCGGGCTTGAAGACCGTGGAGAAACCAACCTCAACCATTAACGTGGGCAGAAAGGCGACGATGAAAGCCAGCACTGGATAAACCCAGACCCGCACCATGCTGATCTGATCGGTGAGAATGTCGCCGCGTTCCTTGGCCGTCGCCTTGATCGACATGGGGCGTTCGCCCATGATCAACCCGCGCACGATTTCGACCGTGGTGGCGATGCGGTGCACCTGGGTTTTCCTGATGGCGGCCTCACGCGCCTCGTAATACTCTTCGGCCTTCTTGCGGCAGGAGTCTATTTGCGCGCGGATCCCATCCACGTTCTGAACCACTCCTGCAAACTCGGCGTCAATGTGCTCCCTTTGAGCTTTCTCTTCCGTTGCCAATGCCGTGAGAGCGGCGGTCAATTCTTCCCGCTTTTTGTCTGCTTGTTCGCGCTTGGCGGCTGAACGTTGGTCAAACTCGGCGCGCAAGCGGCGGGCATCGGCATCCACTTGGGCAACCCGATCACGGCGCTTGTTATTCACAGCGAGCAGTTCGGCTTCCTTGGCCTGGATTTGCGCGTCGATCTCCGCGACCGCAGTTGGCTTAAGGACGGTGTTGGACTCGCGCTCGGGCGGCACACCGGGAGATACTGGCTCTCTCAGCAACTGCCGCTTGAGGAAGTTGGCGTTGTCGTATTCCTCCTTGGCTTTGTCATAGGCCGCTTTCTTGTTGTCCCAATCGGCCTTTTTTACTTTGTACTCGTTCTCGATGCGAGCGTTCTCCGCATTCCATTTCGTGTTACGGCCGACTTCGGTTTCACGACGGGCGCGCAGTTCGGCAATGTCCTTGTTGAGCGCTGCCGTGTCGGTATTGAACTGCGCGATGATGCCTGACTGGCGCATTTCGACCTCGGACAACTCCTTCTTCTGGTAATCGGTCAGTGTGATGGCGTCCTGGCGGGAAGCTTCATTGCGTTTGAGCGACTCCTCAAGTTCGGCCTTGGTCTTGGCCTGTTTCTCTGCCAGATCGGCGAGTTTGCGATCACGATCCGCTTTCTTCTGCTCAATGCCCTTCACTTGGCCATTGAGCTGGTCAATTTTGGTTTCTTCTGCCGCCGCCTTCTCGAGGAACTGGCTGGCTGGAGTCATCGCCACGCCCATCTCGTAAACTGCCATGTCCTTTACCAGTTGAAACGTCAGGACGCAGATCAGGGGCAATCCAGCGAACAGCATGAAGGTCTTTACCCAACCTTGGCGAGAAGCAGTCCAGATAGCCAGAGGCAGTTTGAGTAGCTCAACCGCCAGAATTGTTGCGCCAATCGGGCCGATGCCAAATAAAATGACACCCATGCCTTGGGGGAGACAGACTGTCTGTTGATATTTCCACCCGGTCGCGAGAATGACGAATTCCACAACGGTTGCCATGATGATCAACGGCAGGGTCAGATAGGAAATGCGTTTGCTTTTCAGCACTTGCCACGGGGAAAACCCTTTGCCCGACGGGGTCGCAGCTTGCGGAGAGCTTTGCGAATTCGTTGTGTTGGAATCATTCATAATTAACCTTCTAAACGCCGGCCATTACCCGTGGCACAACACGGACATGGTGGCTGGCAATGCACTAATCACGGGGCGGTTTCCGCAAGTCGCGTGCCACCGTGCTGACGCTAGGTGAAAGGGCCTTGGAAGTTGAACTGCCACGCGAGCCGTCGGGCTGGGAACAGAACAAAACCAGTGAATCTAAAACTTTCCCCTGACTCATTTGGCGAAAT
>CAZYYS010000015.1:14240-26413 GCA_964651015.1 uncultured Verrucomicrobiota bacterium | reverse complement strand
GTCGTCCAATACTTCCAGCAAAGCTCCGCGAAAGTCAGCGAGGCTGATCGCTTATCGGATCGGGAACGCGAGATTCTGCAACTCCTCGCGCGCGGGCGACACCGTGGCCACGCACATCCGCCGCATCTACGAAAAACTTCAGGTCCATTCCCGCGCCGAAGCGGTCGGCAAGTTCGCGACCATGGTGACCCGCTAAACGCCGCTCATTGGGCGGCCCGCACCGTCGCGCGTGTCCCACGTGAACCAAAATTTCATTCGCCGCGTAGTAAATCACGTCAACAGTACTAACTAAAGCCCGCCACCAGCAATAAGGAGAAAACAATTCACTGCTCAGGGCAGGCGAGGAAGCATTACGGGGCCGTGCCTTTGCGTTGGCTTAGCGCTGCCGCAAGCGCTGCCGTCATCGCCTGCTCGGCGCCGGGTGCAACCCAGCACCAATCGCCGAGGTTGGTGTCGTTCTCCGCCCAGGCGCGTTCAATGGGAATGTAGCCCGGCGCGCATTCACCGTAGCCGGCGACACACACAAACGAATCGGGCCGCAGCCTTTGTGCGATCAGTTGGAATTCGACATACGATTCCGCCGGTAACAAAACCAATTGGGCGCGGCCAAAATCCAGAACCGGAACATCAATCTTGTGTCCGGCATCCGCGCGTTTCCGCCAGCTCAACCCCAACGCCGCCAGGCATTGGCCGAACGGTTTCGGATCAGTCGTCAATCTCCGGTTGAGACCTTCAACAGCGAACGCTGCGTCGTTGCGCGGTGCGAGTTGTAATGGCACGAGGCGAAAATCCATCTGTTCGAGCGGATAACGTTGGGTCTCCTTCCATGCTGTTGTCATCGCCCGGTAAATGCGGTCTGCGAGCAGAGGGCGGTTTTCTGGTGAGCCGTCGTTGTACTTGCCGGCGGTGACATTGCCGCTGCAACCGGAAATGTAAATTTGAAAGACGTTCGGGTCGTCCGCCTGTCGCCGCCGCCGTGCCAGCCCGACGAAATCGTCCGAGACACCGCCCTTCCCGTAATAGCTCATCGGGTGTGTAGCATAAAAATTCAGCGCCGCCACCGGTCGGTCGCGGTCCCAAAAACTCAACGTCTTGAGCCAAGGATCAATCGTGCCTTCCGGTTGTTCGTGGGCCCGAGGATCGCGTGTTGAACTGGTTCGACTGAAAGATATTTTCCCGTCCGCACCAAGAAAACGACGATTCGCCGCGACTTTCTCAACTTCCGCCTGACCGACGCCGAAATGCGTGATGCGGCGCGGCGAACGCAAAAGTTCGCGCAAGGCCGCCGCTACTCGTTGCACTGCCCGCTCGTGAAAATCCGGATCACAAATGCTTCCGGCGGCCTTATGCTCACACAGAATCTTTTCGGCTTCCAGATCGGCGATAGGCGCATCATGCACGTGAACGCAACTCACCAGCACTCGTTCCTTCACAGTCTGCGCTGCGTCGGCCAGCACCTCGCGCCAGCGTTCGTAAGCGTCGTTGCGAATCTCACACCACTCCACCGAAACAATCACCAGCGGTTTGCCGGCACCCAACAGCACGATGCCGCGAGCGGACAGCGGATCATCAACCTTCTGCGCTGGAGTAATACCGCCGCCCATCAGCGGATGACCCATTGGTGGAGTAACGTCTGCGCTGAACGTCGCCAGTTGATAGCCCTTTCTGCTTCTCAACGGCGACTGGCAACCTTGAAGCCCCAAGGCAAGCGCACCTGCGCTCGCCGTAGAAAGTTGAAGAAACTTGCGGCGCGGGAGATTCCGGTAGGACATGCCGTTTGACTAACATTGTTCGGAGTGAAAATGAAACACGAAATTCAGCATTGTTGGAGTTGCCATCACCCGATTGATAATCCGGCCGAGTCCGGCTTTGGCGATGCATTCAAGAGTTTTATGCAAAAAACAAATGGATCACGCGTATTTCAGTGCTCCCCGAATTGAGGTAAAGGACACCTCTCAGCCACTTCGTCCATCGACTCGACGGAAGCCGGTCGATTCGGATTGAGTTCGGATGCGTGCGGCATCCAGCAGTTTGCGGCCTTCAAAATCTCCCTTGGACCAGGTATTAAACCAGACGCCATCCTCAAGACGGTTGCGCCCCAGCGTGAAGTTGAACCGTTTCAAGGAAGCAAGCATTCCGCCCCACAACGTCACTTCGGATTGCAAGTGGATTTCGATCCGGGCGATTTCAAACTCCTGCTCGTCAATCCAGAGTTTGCCTGCCACCTGATTCAGCAAACGGTCCGCCACCTGCTTCAAGGGCACGCCCGGCTTTGGTTGGAACGTCAGAACATAAGCTGGCCGACCGTTGATCGTTTTCCGGTCAGCGACCGCAAAATCATATTTCGCGATCAACTCGCGTGTCAGAAAATGTTCCCGGTCGTCGCCCCCTTTGGAGGTTTTTCTTTGTGCGAGTTTCTCCCGGTCTCGCAGTTCTCGCTCTTCCTGTTTTTTCAACTCTTCCGGCGACAGGTTCTTTCCGTTAACGTTGACGAGTCTCAAATAGGTGAGTCCGGAATCCACCACCACCTCGTAAAGCTTTTCCTTACGCTCCTTGACCTTGCCGGCAACATCAAGTTCCTCTGTTATGGTGGCTTTCTTGTAGGTGTAGGCGGGCCGTTCCTTTTGAACTTTCGCCTGCTGGGCGCGCTCCACAGCTTTTTTCATGACTTCATCGGCAGTCAGTGGTGCTCCGCCGTGCATCCGGGATCCCGAGCCGGCATCCAGAAGAAGCAGGATCAGCAGCCCAAGGCGTTGGCTAGTGCGGCGTTGGTGTTTCATTATGGACTCGTTTAGTCACAAATTTAGCAGGTGAGTGGGAAAAACCAATCCTTGCAAGGAATTTTTTTTGAACTACGATTCCAACAAGCTGTCAATTAACCACACTTAACTAAAAAATGACTATGAAAAAAATCGTATTACTGTTGGCTGCCGTGTCCTTGGCGGGCATTGCGCAGGCCGCTCTCAAACCGGGCGACAGTCTGACTCCCTACACCATCAAAAACGTCGAAACCGGCAAGGAATACTGCCAGGTTTGCGCTTACGGGGCCAAAGCCGCCAAGATTGTGGCCTTTGGCAATTTGAACGATGATGCCTTTTGGGCTGACCTCAAGAAGTTGCAGGCCCTGCAGAAAGGGCAGAGCAAACTTGGCGTGTTCGCCCAAATCCTCGATTCAAAAGATATCGATGCCATTAAAGCCGCTGCGGCCAAGAACGGGATCACCTTCCCGGTCGTTGTGGCTGCGGAAAAGGATTGGGACAAGGCTTACAACGTGAAAGGCGTGAGCCGCACCATTTATTACGCGCAGAAAAACAAGATCGCTTGGACCTCCGTCGGGCTGACAGAAAAGTCGGCCGAAGAATTGACGGCCAGCGTGAAGCGCGATTTGGCCAGTTAATCGAATACGAATTCTCCGTTCCTGAACCGGCAAAGATTTAACTTGCCGGTTTTTTTTATTCGCCGAAGTGCAAGTGATATCTCAAAAAACACGGGCGTGGCGTGGGAACGTCAGTGCTCCGGCGGTTTCCCGACAGTCAACTGGCCTACGTAATCACGCCGCACGAGGAACAGCGCTCCCCCCAGCAGCAGCGCGCCGCCGATGACATAGGCGGACGCGCTGTAGGCGATGAAATGACTCATGTTTTCCAGCTTGCTGCCGTAGCCACCATGGTCGGTGTACCACCCGGTAAGCAACGGTCCAAACGACCCGAGTCCCCACCCGACGGTGTTCATCATACCGGCTGCCGTGGCCCGGGAGCGCGGCGGCACCACGTCGTAGAGCGAGGCAAAGATCCCGGTGTCATAGGAACCCTTGCAAATACCGAACAGCACCATGCTCGTCAGCAATAGCGCCACGCTCGTGGTCGAGCCTACGAGGAACACGAACGTGGCCCCCAGCAACAAGCCACCAGCCTGCACCAGCATCCGTCCGCCGACGAGGCGTTGCGCCAGCTTGTCGGCGAGCGTCCCCGCGAGCGGCGCCGCGAACGCGCTGGCCAAATGAATGAAGGCCGCACCCGACAAGCCGGCCGTGGACATCTTGAAGTCAAACTTGTCCATCAAAAATTTGGGGGTCCACGTCAGGAAGATCGTGGCCACAAAGTTGGCCAGCACAAAGACCGCCATCAGCACCCACGCAGTGGGACGACGAAGCACATCCCCAACCGCCACTAGGAACGGTACGGACGGCTCCGGTGATTTGACCTCCAGTTCCGAAGCGCCGCGGACAGGTTCGCGCAGAAATCGGTAGAGAACGATTGCCAGGAGGAAGCCGCCCCCGCCAAACAGGTAGAATCCGTAACGCCAGTTGTAA
Organism: uncultured Verrucomicrobiota bacterium; assembly: GCA_964651015.1. Lineage (GTDB taxonomy): Bacteria > Verrucomicrobiota > Verrucomicrobiia > Limisphaerales > PALSA-1396 > CAZYYS01. Next base: position 22,101 of record CAZYYS010000015.1, on the reverse strand, counting down.
TGTTGCGCCAGAATGGCGGCGACCCACGAACCGAGGACGGTACCCGCATAAACACTCGACTGGTGGAACGACATCGCCCGGGACCTTGTCTTCGGCGAATGATAATCACTCACCAGCGACATCGAAGCCGGAAAGTAGAATGTCTCGCCGAGTCCCTCCAGGGCGCGCACCGTCACAAACTGCCAGGCTTTCCCGCACCATGCCGTGGCAATGGTTACGAAACTCCAAAAAAAACAGCCCCCCAGAATCAGATGCCGGCGGGCGACCCGGTCACCCACATAGCCGGCGAGGATAGCGCACGCGCCATAGACGTAGCCAAAGGCCGAACCAATCATTCCAAGCTCAGTCTCGCTGAAACTGAACTCCTTCTGCAGCGCGGGGAAGATGGATGTGATTGCCTGCCGGTCGGCATAATTGAAGAAGCAGATAAACCATAGCATGAAAACCACCCACCACTTGTAATTCGGCGAGCTGGAAATCGAGGCCGATGGTTTTCCTAGATCAGCTTCCATTCAGTGAACAATTTTCTTAGATCGCCAACCAACGCCTGATAGCGCGTTTGGGTCGCGGGGGAAACCACTGACTTGGGGTGCCCCACCGGCAATCCGCGCGCCTCCATCGCGGCGGCCACGTTCAGAGGGAACTCGAGCGTGTCCACGAGTTTGCCAATCGTCCGCATTCGCTCGCTGGCCACGGCGGCGCGTTCCGGCTTTCCGGCTTTCACCGCGTCGAAAATCTCGACCATCAAGTCCGGCACGACATCGGCAAGTCCCCCGATGCAACCCGCGACACCGAAAGACATCGCTTCGGCAATCTGGGTGTCTGCCCCGGCGAAAACCGCAAAGTTTTTCTCGCGGCCCAGCTTGACGAGGTCGCGGTTGTAATCGAACTCCGCACCGCTTTGTTTGATGCCAGCAACCTGGGTGCGGTCGGCAACGGCCGCCACGGTTTCCAGTGCGATACGATTACCGACGCGCTCCGGGAAATTGTAAAGGAACAGAGGAAGTTGCGCCGCCTCGCCAGCCCGAACGAACCATTCCACCAGGTCAGCCTGTGCCAGCGGATAAAAATACGGCGGTAACAGCGCGATGGCAGCGGCGCCATGCTCACGGGCGTGCCGGGCCAGTTCCGCGACGACGCGCGGACGGATTTCCGTAACGTTGATAATGGCGGGCAGCGGTGAAAGCAGTTCGACGACGCGCGTTGCAAACTGTTTCCGCGCTGCGACGTCGAGGTGCAAGAATTCACCGGTACTGCCGAGCACCATCAAACCGTGAATCCCGTGGCCGCGCAGAAACGCAATGTTGCTTTGCAAATCCTGGTCGCTGACGCGGCCCTCCTTATCGGTAGCTGTCCAAAGAGCGGCAAAAATTCCTTCCCATTTTCTATTCATCGTAGGGCCGGATGCTCCTTTGCTCAGGCGTGGTTGTCCAGCCGAAAGGTTTTTGCCAATGATAACACAATAAGTTTGAGAAAAAGATTCGGGCGTGTTACGCCTCGTTTATTTCATGACCAAGATTTCAACGCGTCCCATCGAGTCCACAATTCGTAGAGGACCGAAAACCTTTAACCCGAGCTGACCACCATGCAACCCGGAACTTCAACTGAAACTGCACAGCCGCCGCATCTGCATCGTCGCTTCGGGTTGCTGCAGGCCACGGCATTAAACATGTCGAACATGATTGGCATCGGCCCGTTCATCACCATTCCGGCGTTGATGTCGGCTTTGGGCGGGCCGCAGTCGATGCTGGGTTGGTTCGTTGCGTTGGCGATCGCCGTTCCAGACGGAATGGTCTGGAGCGAACTCGGCGCGGCCATGCCCGGTTCCGGCGGCTCATATCTTTATCTGCGCGAGGCGTTCGGCCGCGCAACGGTCGGGCGGTTGATGGCGTTTCTGTTCATCTGGCAATTTATTTTGAGCGGGCCGCTGGAGATCGCGTCCGGCTGTATCGGCTTCGCGCTATACATGGGTTATCTTTTCCCGGCGCTCACCAAACCGGAGAATGCTCGTCTGGCGCAACTGGTGGCCGCGGGCGTGGCAGCACTTACGGTGATGTTGCTCTATCGCCGGATAACAACCATTGGCAAAATCACGGTCAGTTTGTGGATTGGCACCATGTTGACGGTTGGTGCGGTGATTGTCAGTGGGGCGCTGAACTTTAATCACCAGATCGCCTTTGATTTTCCGCCGGGCGCTTTCAATTTCTCGTGGGGGTTCCTGCTGGGACTCGGCGCGGCTTCACGCGTCGGCATCTATGATTACCTCGGCTATTACGACGTTTGCTACATCGGCGAAGAAGTGAAGTCGCCGGGGCGCGTGATTCCGCGTTCGATCCTGATCAGCTTGGTGACCGTGGCGTCGATTTACTTCGCCATCAATCTCTCGCTCATCGGCGTCGTGCCTTGGCGCGAGTTTGTGCCGGCGAAAGATCCGCCCGACGCCGTGGCCTCGATGTTCATGGAAAAACTCTACGGCTCGAAGGTCGCCGCCGTGTTCACGGTGATGGTGCTTTGGACTGCGGTCGGATCGGTGTTCGCGTTGATGCTTGGTTACTCGCGCATTCCCTATGCGGCAGCGCAAAACGGGGATTTCTTCAAAGTCTTTGGCCGTCTGCATCCAAAGAAGGATTTTCCACATGTCTCGCTGCTTGTCATCGGGCTGGTTTCCATCGTGTGTAGTTTCCTGCCGCTGATGACGGTGATTGACGCGTTGCTCATCACGCGGATCGTCGTCCAGTTCATGGGGCAGATCGTTGCCGTGATGCTGCTGCGCCGCCGCGCGCCAAAGATGGAGCGTCCCTACCGAATCTGGCTCTATCCTGTGCCGTGCTTCGTGGCGTTGGTCGGCTGGCTGTTCGTTTTTGGAACGGCGAACTGGAAGGTGATCCTGTTCGGATTGGGAACTCTGTTGCTGGGCATTGTCTTCTTCATAGTCTGGTCCAAGTGGACGAAGCGATGGCCGTTTGGCGAACCTTCGACGAGCGAACGCGTCTGAAAGCTTCCAACGTTTTAGTAACCGGCGGGGTGACGAGGTGGAAAACTCCGGGAAATTTCTCCGGCAATCCGCCTCCTTACGTCGGCGGCTACCTTTGGGAATTACCAAGTTAAAATCTGCTGCATCGCCGGACCAATCTCTTCCACCGTCCACGGTTCGGAGGTTCCAACCTTGGTCGCGCCGTGACTGGTCATCATACGGTAAGCGAAAAGGTGGTTGCCCTCGATACCAAACGTCTGTCCAGTGACTTGCGCCGCGGCATCTGAGGCCAGCCACGCCACCAATGGTGAAATGAATTGCGGTCCCATGGTCTCGACGGTGTAGGTCGCCTTGACCTGTGGCAGGTCCGCCATCATGCGTGTCAACGCCATCGGGGCAATCGCGTTCACCGTGATTTTGTGTTTCACCAGTTCCAGCGCCGCGATGCGGGTCAACGCATGAATCCCGACTTTCGCCGCGCCGTAATTGGCCTGACCAAAATTTCCCAGCAGACCGGACGTGGAGGAGGTGTTGATGATTCGCCCACCTGTGCCCTGGTTCTTCATCGCCGTCGCCGCTGCCTTCAAACAGGTGAACGTTCCGTTCAAATGGACTTGGATGACGCTGTCCCATTCGGCCTCGGTCATGTTGAGAATCGTGCGGTCGCGCAAAATGCCGGCGTTGTTCACCAGCACATCGATTCGCCCAAACGCATCGAGCGCCGCTTTCACGATGCTTTCACCCGCTTCCATCGTTCCCACCGCTTCGCCGTTGGCAACTGCCTCGCCACCCAGCGCCTTGATCTCTTTGACCACGATTTCCGCTGTATTGCTCTGACCCGTGCCATCGCGATTGCAACCGAGGTCATTGACCACCACCTTGGCGCCTTCCTTGGCAAACAAATGAGCGTGCGAACGCCCGATGCCGTTACCCGCACCTGTGATCACCGCCACTTTTCCATCCAAGCAACTCATGATAAGTCCCTCGCGTCCGGTTTCGTTTCACCAGCCTAGTTGTTCGTAGTACCACGGTCAATGCACCTTCGTCAGCGGGTGCGATTGTTACGGAAGCCCTTTCAGGCCGAAACAAGCTCCACGGTTGACAACTGGCGGCATCTGAATATCCTAATGATCGAGTTGCCAAAAAGGGAGGATGGCCGTCGCCATAACTCCCAACATTGGCCACGAATAAAACTATGAATGACAGCCAAACTTATTCCCAACTAAGACCCGTCATTGATCTCGACGCGCAATCACGCGGCACGTTCGTGTCCCGCACTTATTCGCACCTGTTCGGTGCCATCACCGCCTTTACCCTGATTGAGGTCTTCCTGTTCAAGACCGGCCTGGCTGAAAAGATCACCAGCGCTTTGCTGGGTGTGTCATGGTTGCTAGTACTTGGCGGGTTCGTCGTGGTTTCCTGGCTGGCCAGCCGCGCGGCGCACACGGCAACTTCGAAGGCCGCGCAATACGCTGCATTGGCCGGCTTCGTCGTAGCCGAGTCGATCATCTTCGTACCGTTGCTCTACATCGCCAACCAGGTCGCACCCGGCGCGATCACGAGCGCGGCAGCGGTGACATTCTTTGGCTTTACCGCCCTTACGTTGGTGGTGTTCATGACGCGCAAGGATTTTTCGTTTCTGCGCGGCATCCTGTTTTGGGGCGGCATTGTGGCGCTCCTGTTGATCGTGGCCGGCGCGATCTTCGGTTTCCAACTCGGCACCTACTTCTCGGTGGGTATGGTCGCCTTGGCGGGAGGTGCGATTCTTTATGACACCTCGAACGTGCTCCATCACTATCCGGAAGACCGCTACGTGGCGGCGGCGTTGGAATTGTTCGCCTCGGTGGCGCTGATGCTCTGGTATGTTTTGCGGCTCTTCATGTCGCGCCGCTAGAACGCATTAACAGTCTTGAACGAAGCCCGGCCAAAGCGCCGGGCTTTTTTGCCTTCTACGATTGCAGTTGCCCACCGTTGCTGCCACCATCCCGGCGCACTTATGAAACGCCGTGAATTCGTAAAATCCTCTTTGGCGATGACCAGCGCCGCGGCAGTCAGCGCGCCAATGCTGGTGGGCGCCGCCGAGCCCGAAAAGAACACAAGCCGCGAGTTCTATGAGCTGCGGCTCTACCATCTTCGACGCGGGCCGATGCAAAAGCGATTCGACGACTTCTATCGCGAGGCGGCCATTCCCGCGATGAACCGCGCGGGTATCTCACCCATTGGCGTGTTCAGCATGGCGGTGGGCCCGGACAGTCCGACGATGTATGTGCTCATGCCGCACAAATCCATCGAGACATTTGCCACGGCACTCGACCGTGTGCGCGCGGATGCTGATTACCAGAAAGCTGGAGCCGAATTCATCAACGCGCCTCCGTCTGATCCGTCTTATATCCGCGTTGAAGGCTCTTTGCTGGTTGCCTTTGAAAGCATTCCAAAGCTCGAGGTCCCAGCGGCGCAAAAGCCGCGTCTGTTTGAATTGCGCACGTACGAAAGCCACAGCAAGAAGGCCAACAAGAAGAAAGTCGAGATGTTTAACCAAGGCGAGATCGCGATCTTCCGCCGCACCGGCTTGACGCCGGTCTTCTTTGGCGAAACACTTATCGGCAACAAATTGCCGAACCTCACCTACCTGCTGGTGTTCGACGACCTGTCGGCGCGCGAAAAAAGCTGGGACGCATTCCGGTCCGACCCGGAATGGAAAAAGTTGAGCAACACGCCCGGCTACACCGACCCCGAAATCGTCACCAACATCAGCAACGTTCTACTTCGCCCGACGGCGTATTCGCAAATTTAACCACCATTGGAAAAGCTCACTCGCATGCAGCCGCCGAGGTAACGAGGCGGATTTTCCGTGTAGTTCTCAATTGCTTAGTCCGCCTCCTCACGTCGGCGGCTACTCTCTGAATGGCTCCTAACCCCTCCTAACCCCGAGTGGGAACAGGTCGGGTTTATTGCTGAACGCCCACGCGGTAGAAGAACGGGCCACTACCAACCGCGTTTGTGTCGGTGTAAATCGTCATGCTTGCCTGCCCGACGATGTTGCTTTTCAGCAACAGAAACAGTGGCTGCGCTCCGAGGCCCGTGCTGCGTTCGAGCCAGTATTTTCGATTATTCACGCTCTGCCAACTGATGGTAATGCCCGAACCATCATTCGTTGGACTTAGCAATCGTAGCACGGAAAGAGCGTCGATAGGAACCGTCCCAGCGATCCATTCCTGCCAGTTGTTCAAGTGGTCAGCATCAGAGTCGGAGTAATCCGCCGAGCCATCGGTGGGCAAGCCGTATTGCTGTGCCCAAGCGTAAGATAGAACAGAACTTGGCGATTGAAACTCATAAGCGCCGATATCGACCATGCCACCAACGACGCGCGCGTTACCGTCGGAGTCCGTGCTGGACCTCACGTATGTGTTCAGACCGGCATTGATGCAGGGAGAGTTGGATTGGAGGCGAAGATTGCCGCCGGCCTCATCCACGAAGAGCGGCGCGTTGGTGATGTTGCCGATGCCTTTCGTAGGCAGCGGGGTTGTGCAAGAGTAATTCAGTGTTCCAGGATCGGCCTCGCTTGGAGCAGTGTTGTAATAGACAATGCAATTATTAAGCGTGCTGATACCTACCCCACCGCTGGCGGACGAAGCTGAGTTGTTTGCAACGGTGCAGTTGTTTAGTGTGCATGAGTACACCCCACCACCAGTAGAAGCCGAGTTGCGAGTTAGTACGCAGTTATTCAGCGTTCCAGAAAATGCTCCGCCCCCAAAAGAACCTGAGTTACCTATAAGCGCGCAGTTGAACAACGTGCCTCGAAACGCGCCACCGCCAGAAGCGGAAGAAGAATTCCCGACTAGCACACAGTTGGTCACCACCGGGTTCGTAGACACACACCAGACGCCGCCGCCCATAGCGGCGAATGCAGTTGCGCCGTTGGTAAGGGTGAATCCGGACAGGCTCGCGCCGTTCGTTAAATATACGCACCGAATTGCAGCGTCACCATTGGTAGAACCTGGCACTTGATAGCCTTGAATTGCTGTGAACTGAGGACCATTAACACTCTGCAGCGTGAGAAGTTTGTTGACCACGACACGGTTCGTCCCGCCCAAGTTTGCCACTGTCCTGCCGCCACTGGCGTACGTCCCGTTGGTTACAAGTACCAGCGCCCCTGGGACCGTTGCAGCATCCACGGCATCTTGAATGTTCGTGGCCGCCGTGGCCCAAGACGTGAATGGCGCTGCCGGGCCGCCGTTGTTGACGTCGACATAGTGGACGGGTTGTTCAACGACATGGACTGTCACGGTCGCGCTGATCCCAGTTGGCTGGCTTTCGTTGTAGGCCCGCAGAACCACAGGATAGTCGCCAGTGGTCGTCCAAGCGTGACTGACATACGGCTGGTTGGTGGTCAACACGCCATCTCCAAAGTCCCATACGCTGCCCGTGGTTCGACCGTCGATCAATCCGGTCAGCCTCGCAGGATAACCTGGCATCACGCTCGTTAACGTTGCGACGATGTCCACATTCAACGGTCCCGTCACTGCGCCGACGTGGTATTCATCGCAGCCGATAGACGGGGGAGAGGCCCAGGCTTCACCATCAATGTCCGTGGCGGTAACGTACGCAGAACTGCCCGCTCCGCGACAGGGAGAAGAGGCGCTCAAGTGCGAGGCACTGGCCAGTTGCGGGTTGACGGAAATGTTACCGACGCCAGTAGGTAGCGGCGCCGTGCAACAGTAAAGCATGGTGGTTGATAAATAATTCGAATTTGGCCCCTGCGCTGTGTTAAAATACACGATGCAGTTGTTCAACGTACTTAGATAGGCCCCGCCGCCGTCGCCTGGCGGAGTCGCGCCGCCGCTTCCAATCGCAGAGTTTCCAGTCAACGTGCAGTTATTGAGTGTG
>CAZYYS010000015.1:1678-14140 GCA_964651015.1 uncultured Verrucomicrobiota bacterium | reverse complement strand
GCAGTTATTGAGTGTGGATCCAACTGCCCCGCCACCGTTGGCGGTCGCGGAGTTTCCAGTCAGCGTGCAGTTATTGAGTGTACCTCCAGACGCACCGCCGCCAGCCCCGCCGCCGTTAGTGGCAGTCGCCCAGTTTCCGATAAGCGTGCAACGCTCGAGTGTACTCGAAGAGGCTCCCCCGCCGGAGCTCGCTGAGTTCCCGATTAGAGTGCAGTTGGTGAGTACACCCAATTTTACCCCGCCCCCATCGGAGGTCTGGTTGCCTTCTAGCGTACAGAAGATGAGCTTGCCCCGGTACGCACCACCGCCAGTACTGCTAGCCGAATTCCCGACTAGCACGCAGTTAGTCACCACCGGGTTCGTAGATTGACACCAGACTCCACCGCCACTCTGCCCCGCCGGAGTGGCACCATTGGTCAAAGTGAACCCGGACAGACTGGCGCCGTTCGTTAGATACACGCACCTTATCGCAGCAACTCCGTTGGTGCTCACAGGTACTTGGTGGCCTTGAATCAGTGTGAACAGGGGACCGTTCACACTTTGTACCGCCACGGCCTTGGTCACAGCGACGCGGTTGGTCCCAACCACGCCCGCCGCTGTCTTACCGCCACTTTGGTAAACTCCATTGGTTACCAAGATTTGATCACCGGCTACGGCCGCGTCAACTGCTCCCTGAATGGTTACAGAAGCCGTTGCCCAGTTGGTGTAGGGCGGCGTCGGGCTGGCGCTGTTCACATCCACATAGCGTATCGCCGCCGAGGAGTTGATTGTGAGAATCGCCAAGAGTCCGACGGCAAGTTTGAAGTGGTGTCCCTGTGTCATGGTGCTTTGTGAAGTTGGTTTCTTGTATCATCGAAATTTACTTGGTCAAGTACGAAGCCGGAAGTAGTGGCAAATCTGATTTTGGTGGGGCACTACTGCAAAAAGACTTGCCGGACTTGCTGAACAAGGCCATCAATCCAAATGACCATGAGCGATGGGACTTTTCAAGTCGGCGAAGGCGTGGTGGAAATCACGCCGCCGTTGGGGATCGAGATGGCCGGTTTCCACAAACCGCCGGGCAAGGAGCGGCGCATCACCGGCATCCGCCAACCGACATTTGTGCGCGCTTTGGTGCTGCGATTGGGCCGGACACAGGTGGCCATCGTCTCGTTGGATCTCATCGGGGTTTCTCGCGCTTTCGCTCAACGCGCACAAAAGCTGGTCGCGAGGAAAACCGGCATCCCCTCAGCAAACATCCGCCTCTGTGCCACGCATTCGCATTCGACTCCGGCGTTGTTGTTTCTGCGGCAATGGGGCGCGTTGTCGGATACGTATCGGGATTTTGTGGCCGGGAAGATTGTTCAAGCCGTCGAGCTCGCAAAGAAGGACCTCGCCCCGGCGGATATGTATCTGGGCAGCGAGCGCGTCGTGGGGGGAAATTTCAATCGCACGGCCAAGACCTGGAAGACGGAGGACAAGTTCACTTCCGAATCCACCGACGACGAACGCTGGCTCGATACCACGTTGCAGGTGCTCTATTTCCTGCGGGAGAAACCGAGGCGCAGTCTGGTGTGGTATCATTTTTCCGCCCACCCGGTTTGTTACGCCGACGACAAGGCAGGGCCGGACTGGCCTGGGCTCGTGGCCGGCAAACTCAAGGCGCGGGACGAATTGGAACCGGCCTATCTGCAAGGTCACGCCGGCGATGTGAATCCGGGCACTGGCAAGCCGTGGCTTGGCGACCCGGAAAATGTTTCCAAAGCGGTTTACACCGCGCTCCATCACGCCATTGATCATTCCGTGCTGGTCAGATTCAAAGACATCCGGTTGCTGTCGTCGGACGTCAAAGTTCCATTGGACACGGCGGAGGTAAAAAAACAGATCGAAGTGTATCGCAAAGACCCCTCCAAATGCGATCGGGGTGAATGGGTGGATGCCGGTTTTGCCCAGGCCTGGTTTGAAGCCGCGGTGAAGTGGAACCTCAAGAAAGGCAGCCTCAGCACACCGATGAGCGCTTTGCGATTGGGGGAAATCGCCCTGCTCTTTCACGGTGCGGAACTTTACAGCTACTACGGTTTGAAGATTCGCCTGGATTCGCCGTTCCCGGCGACACTGGCAGTGGGTTATAGTGACGATCTCATTGGTTACGTGACCGATCCCAACGCTTACCGGGATCATGAATACGCGGCGATGGTGGTGCCGAAGATTCTGGATTTTCCGCCCTTCAAGCCGCATGCCGCGCGCGAGTTCACCGCCGCCGCAACGACGTTGCTACAAAAACTGGCTTGAAGCGTTATCACCGCCAAGAACGAATGCTTGACCACCTAAAGAAAGCAGCGTAGTGAATTTAATCATCAACCAACTCTCAGCCATGACCGTTACGATGTCCAACGTTACGTTTCTGGCCAGGGTTTTGTGGTTTGAGGCCGAACTTTCCGGCGATCATGCGCGCCTTCCCACTCGATGAAGCCGCTTTTTCTCTTATTGGCCGGTTTGGCAGTCTCAGGTTGTGGCAAAAAAGCCGCCGAGCCGGGTGGTGCCATGAACAAGCCCGGCACGCCGGGCTATATTCCGCCGGCCAAGGTTCAAGAGTTTGTTGTTAACGGACAGATTGATCTTCCGGCGTTGACTGCCGCCCTGCGCGAGTATTGCCAGTGGAAAATGAGAGTGCCGAAAGATATGAACGAACTGGTGGCGAGCCGATATTTGACAAATCTGCCCGCGCCACCGCCAGGTCAGAAGTACGCCATCGACGGGACCAAACTTGAAGTCATGTTGGTGAACCAGTGAACTGCATATGAAGCGAGTGGGCATAACCTCAATGCAAACTACCCCACCAGCGGCCAAAGCGGACAAGCCTGCACCGTCGGCCTTCACCTTGATCGAGCTCCTGGTCGTCATTGCGATCATTGCGATTCTGGCGGGTCTGTTGTTGCCAGCACTGGCCAGATCCAAGCAAAAGGCGCATTCCATCAACTGTGTCAGCAACGCGCGGCAGATCATGGTGGCCGGAAAGCTTTACACCGATGACAATGAAGGCAGGCACGTGGTCACCTACCTGTTCCCGCCCTATACCAAAGGGCTGATCACATGGTTTCAATTGTTACAGCCGTACCTCAAAAGCACGAACATTCTCATCTGTCCCGCGCGGAAAGGACCGGCGCTGCAATTGGACCGATGGGACGGCATTCCGGTCACTGCGCCGACTTCCACGGATTACGCCATCAACCACCAGTTCAGCGGTGAATTGAGTTTCTATGTCGAGTACCATCAAAAGCCCGAACTGGCGGTGAGAAACCCGGCCAAGACGGTTTTTATGACCGACTCCGGTACACAGGGCGACGCGGCCAAAAACCCCAGCGTCACGACTTCATCGCCTACCAAACTCGGCAGTTGGATGCTGGGCGATACACACGTCGGAGATTGTCCGAGTTGCGTCACCGGCAAAAATCCAAACTGGTGCGCCCCGCATCTGCGCCATAACGGAAGGAGCAACAATGGTTTTGCGGATGGCCACGTCGAAACCATGAAAGGTTTTTGGTACTATGGCAACACGCCGTGGCTTGATCCCGCGCGCGGCGGACCGTGAAAAGCGGTGCTGGATGTTTTACTGCATGATTCGATCATTTCTCACGGCTTCGCTGCTGATTTCGCTTTCTTTCATTGAACAGGCAATTGGAGAAACGGGTGCAAACCGCCTGACTTACCTTGACGACAACGACCCTTTCTATGTCGGGTTAAACTTTCCCAAACTCACCACACCGCAATGGGTCGGCGATCCGGGCACTGATGCGGTGGTCATTCTGGCGATTGACGACATGCGCGAGCCGCAAAAGTACGAAACGTATCTGCGCCCGATTCTGGAACGCCTGAAGCAAATCGACGGTCGCGCGCCGGTGAGCATCCTCTGCACCGGTCCTGACCCGCAGCACCCGCAGTTGCAATCGTGGTTGAACGAGGGCTTGTCCTTGGAGGTCCATACACTCGCGCATCCCTGTCCGTTGCTGTCACGAAGTAATTTCACCGCCGCAGCGGAGACGTACCACGGCTGTGTTGATCTGCTGAATCGCATTCCTGGCAATCAGCCGGTCGCGTTTCGGATGCCGTGTTGTGATTCGATGAACAGTCCCAGCCCGCGATTCTATGCCGAGATGTTCAATCGCACGAGTCCTGCGGGTCGTTTTTTGACCATTGATTCGTCGGTAATGAACATCACAACGCCCAAGGACCCGGCGTTGTCACACGCGTTGACTGTGGTTGGCGATGGCCAGGAAAAGTTTCGGAGATATTTACCCGCCGTCACGAATGCGATCAGCAAGGTCAGCATGCGCTCGTTTGTAACGACAATCGAGGACTATCCCTACCCGTACGTGATCGGAAAACTGTGCTGGGAGTTCCCGTGTGTGCTGCCAAGCGATTGGGAGGCGCAGAATCTTCACGGCACGAACAATCCCGATACGGTCGCTGATTGGAAAGCTGCGCTTGATGTCACCGTGATCAAACAAGGTACGTTTACGATGATCTTTCATCCGCACGGCTGGATTCGGAACGACCAGATTGTGGAGTTCATCGATTACGCTGTCAGCAAATATGGCAAGCGCGTGAAGTTCCTGAATTTTCGCGAGGCGCAGGAACACTTGAACAAGAATCTGCTGGGTGGTCAGCCGTTACGCGCGGCCAACGGTCAGGACAACGGCGTACGCCTCGTCGATCTGAACAACGATGGCTACCTTGATGTCGTGATCGGCAATGGCCAGGTTCGCAAGACACGCCTCTGGCAACCGAAAGAAAACACGTGGCACGACGGTGATTTCCCAGTGGTGTTGGACGCCGGAGTGAGGTTCGGAGTGGTGCGCGCGGATTCGCACGCGACGATTCTAGTGATCAGCCCAGTCAAAGGCGCCTGGCACTTTGATGGCGAAGGATGGATCGAAGACAAGTCGCTGTTGGCGGGGCTGGAGATCGGAGGAAAACCTGTCCTTACGAGTGAGAGCGGTCGTGATCGCGGCGTGCGGCTGCGCGATGTCGATAACGACGGACGCTGCGAGTTGATCGTGGGCAATGAATCGCAGAACGCCGTGTTCTCGTGGTCACCGGATGAGATGAAATGGAAGGCGCGCTCCTTCGCGCTGCCGAAGGGCTCTTCCATTGTCGATGAGAAAGGACAGGACGCTGGGTTGCGATTTGCCGATTTGAATGAAGACGGTTTCGCCGATGTGATTTTTTCGGATGCCAAAAGTTTTTCACTTCATCTGTTTGTTCCCGAGAACAAGCCGGGCTTGGCGTGGGAAGTGGGTTGGCCGCGAAAAGTCCGGGCGGGCAAGCAGGGTGATCCCGGCGCGATTCCGATGATCGTGCGGGACGGAACAAATCGCAACAACGGCGTCTGGTTTCATTCGCGCCATCTCTGGGTGCAGAATGAGGAGACTGACCGTCTGCCGGACAAAGTGGATCGGCGCTCGTTTCAAACATTGCTGGCTTTCGATGGGCCGCCGCCGAAATCGCCGGAGGAATCGCTGAAGGAAATCGACGCGCGGCCCGGTTTCAAAGTTGATTTGGTGGCGCAAGAGCCGTTGGTGCAAGACCCGATTGCGTTTGAGTGGGGCGCGGACGGAAAACTCTGGGTGGTGGAAATGGGAGATTATCCGGTCGGAATCGATGGCCACGGCAAACCGGGCGGCATCGTCCGGTTTCTCGAAGACACCGATTGCGACGGGCGCTATGATAAATCCACGGTCTTTCTTGACGGCCTCAACTTTCCCACTGGCATCATGCCGTGGCGCAAGGGAGTCATTGTCAGCGCCGCGCCGGATATTCTTTATGCCGAAGAGACGAATGGCGACGGCAAGGCTGATATTCGCAAGGTTTTGTTCACAGGGTTTCACCAGGGCAACCAGCAGCATCGCGTCAATGGTTTCGATTACGGGTTGGACAACTGGATTTACGGCGCCAACGGCGATAGCGGGGGCGAGATTCGTTCGAAGACGACGGACAAAACTTTCAATCTTCGCGGGCGCGATTTTCGTTTGAAACCGGACGATGGCGCATTTGAAACAGTGGAAGGCCAGACGCAATTTGGACGTCATCGTGACGACTGGGGTAATTGGTTTGGGAACAACAATCCCACGTGGCTGTGGCATTATTTTCTGCCGGACCACTACCTGAGTCGCAATCCGCACCTTGCGGTCCGGACCACCATGCACTATCTGGCAAATTATCCGCATAAAACGGCAGCCTTTGCCATCAGTCGCCCAATGCAGCGCTTTAATTTTCCCGATATGGTTAACACGGTCACTTCGGCCAACAGCGCCACGCCGTATCGCGATGAATTGTTCGGGCCGGAATTTGCAACGAGCATTTTCATCAGCGAACCGGCCAATAACCTTATTCATCGCGAAATCCTCGAACCGGACGGCGTCACGTTCAAAAGCCACCGCGCGGACGGCGAAGAAGATCGTGAATTCCTGGCGTCGCGCGATAATTGGTTTCGCCCGACAATGCTCAAGACCGGGCCGGACGGCGCGCTTTACGTTGCGGACATGTACCGGCTCGTGATCGAACATCCCGAATACGCGCTGCCGGGGATGGATAAACAGATCGATGTACGCGCCGGACATGACAAGGGACGGATATATCGCGTTTATCCCGCCGATGCCGAACTGCGAAAAGTTCCGCGCCTCGACCAACTCAAGACCGCAGAAGTCGTGGAAGCGTTGGACAGTCCGAATGGCTGGCAACGCGACACGGCGCAACGGCTGTTGGTTCAAGCCGCCGAGCAAGCCGCGGTAAAACCATTGCAACGACTGATTGCCAGGAGTCAAAGGCCGAAAGTTCGGTTGCAAGCCTTGTGCACCTTGGACGGGCTTGGCGCTTTAACGCCTGAGATTTTGGTCGGAGCACTCAAAGATATCCATCCCGCAGTGAGGCAACATGCCATCCGCCTGAGCGAGCAATTCATGGTCGAAGATGGAAAGGTGAGCCATCGTCCTGGCGCTTCTTCAGGCGAGTTGCAAAGCGCATGGCTCAAACTCGTCGATGATCCCGACGTGCGTGTTCGCTATCAGCTTGCCCTCAGCTTGGGTGAGTGGCGCGACCCGCGGGCCGGCAGCGCTCTGGGAAAGCTGGCTGTAAAAGACGCCGACGACATCAACGTCCAGACTGCCGTGTTGAGTTCCGCGGTGCCACACGTCGAAAAAGTGATTGATGCCATATTATCGGACCCCGGCGCGCAACCACCGGTGAAGCTGGCCGCAGCGTTGTTCGGTCTCGCTTCATGGTCCACCGATCAAATGGCGCTGGCCAGAGTGCTTGAACGCATGAGTCAGCCGATTGAGGGCAAACACCCCGCGTGGCAACTGGCGGCGCTGGCCGGATTTCTTGAGACAATCGAACGCCGCGAGGGTTCACTGGAACAATTTCAAGCCCACAGCACCACGGAGTTGAGTCAATCAATCAACCGTTTGTCGCCCTTGTTCCATCGGGCGCGGATTTCGGTTAAGAGTCCAGTTAAAGATTCAGACCTGAATCGCCTTGCGGTTCGCGTTTTGGGCCGAGGCTTGGATCAGCAGGAACAAGACATCGACCTCCTCGCCGGGCTTTTGCAGGTGCAGGTTCAAGGTGATACCCAAGCAGGCGTAATCGACGCGTTGAAGCGCGCGAACCATCCGCACGTCGCCGACGCTTTGTTGCGTGGCTGGAAAGGCCACAGTCCGGCTTTGCGGATCGAAGTGCTGAACATTTTTCTGAGCCGTCCCGAGTGGGTTCAAAAACTACTGAACGCGGTTGAGGAAAGGCGAATTCTTCCGAGCGAGCTTGGCGCGCTGCATCAACAAAAACTATTGAACCATTCCAAAGACGAGATTCGTGAGCAGGCCGCCCGATTGCTGTCCGTGGCTAACGCCGATCGGCAGAAGATCATCAAGGAGTATTCATCCGCCACGGATTTGAAAGCTGACACAGGACGCGGCCATGGGTTGTTCCAAAAAAACTGCGCCGTCTGTCATCGATTCAAAGGCGAGGGGAACAGTATCGGGGCGGACCTCGGCAGCGTGGGCGACAAATCCGTTTCCGCCATGCTCCTGTCGATTCTCGATCCGAACCGCGCCGTGGAAGCGCGCTATCTTAACTACACGGCGCAAACCAAGGACGATCGCGAGATCAACGGGATAATCGCGGCGGAAACCCCCAACAGCATTACCTTGCGAACAGCCGGTGGCACTGAGGAAGTCATTCTGCGCAGTGACCTCAAGGAGTTAACCAGTTCCAGTCTTTCGCTCATGCCGGAAGGTTTCGAGAAAACTCTGACACCACAAGACCTCGCGGACCTGATTGCCTACATTGCTTCGGGCGAAGAGAAGCGTTGAGAAACGAGCCGTAAACTTATCCGCAGCGCTTTGGAGTTGCCTCACGACTGGTCTGGAACACCCTTTGCTAAGAAGACTTTGTATGGCGAAAGGCTACTTGATCGATATGGACGGGGTCATCTATCGCGGCTCAACGATGATCCCCGGAGCCATTGAATTCATTAAGCAATTGCAGCGATTAGGCACGCCGTTTCTTTTCCTGACCAACAATTCGGAGCGCTCGCCGAAAGATTTGGTGGCGAAATTTAACCATTATGGATTAAAAGTTTCGCCCAAGAACTTCTACACCGCAGCTCATTGCACGGCTGATTTTCTCGTTCGCCAACAACCCACCAGCAGCGCATTCGTAATCGGCGAAGGCGGATTGATTGTCGCGTTGCAGGAAGCAGGAATCGCCTTTGATTCGATCAAACCGGATTTTGTGGTGGTCGGCGAAGGACGGCTCTTCAACTTTGAGATCGTGGAGAAGGCGATGCGGTTGCTGGCCAACGGCAGCCGGCTGGTCGCCACCAACCCGGATACTTGGTGTCCGACCGACGCCGGACCACGCCCAGGAACCGGAGCATTGGCCGCGCTGCTCGAAAGTGCCACGGCCAAGAAAGCGTACTGCCTCGGCAAGCCCAACCCGTTCATGTTTGTAATGGCACGGAAGCGACTTGGACTTCGCACCAACGAAACAATCATGATCGGCGACACCATGGAGACAGACATTAGGGGCGCAGCAGAACTTGATATTCCTTCGTATCTCGTCCTGACCGGTTCCACAAAGCGCGAAACGCTCGTCCAATACCCTTATCAACCGACCGGTGTTCTCAATTCCATTGCTGATCTTCTGGACATGGAGGAATCGATCCACGCACACATGGAACAAGTCGCGTAAACTCGAAGCAAGCGGCGTAGGAGCGAATCGAACCGATTAATCAAAGAGTGGAAGTTTGACGAACCGCTGCCGCAGGTAAGCTAAATCAAACCGCGCTTTCGAAGCAACGTCTCCATGGCTCTGTCCATCAGGATATCCGCAAGTGGTTTCGTGGCTTCGTCGAGCGCGTCAGCAGCCGCCTTGAGTCGCCGGACATCGCCGGTTTTGGTTTCTGAATTCTCGTTCGCGAGGGTGGTTTCGACATCTCGTAATGCGGTTTCGATTCGTGCTTGGTCATCCGCGCCGACATCCTCCGCACACCCGGCCAGGCCTTTGCGCGTCGCAGCGAGGATTTCCTCCGCGCGGATTTTGGTTTCGATCCATTGCCGGGCGTGTAGGTCTTCGAACGCGTGCTCCACCGACTCTTCGACCATTTTCACCACGGCCTCGTCATCCACATCGACGACAGATTTGATCTCGACAATTTTTTCGGTGCCGATCTTCGTGTCACGAGCAAGCACGTGGAGAATCCCATTCGCGTCGATCTCGAATTGCACTCCGACGCGCGGCACACCGCGGGGCATGGGCTCGAAATCAATTGTAAACCGTCCGAGGGTCCAGTTGTCTTTCGCGCGTTCTCGCTCGCCTTGCAAAACATGAATCAACATGTTGCGCTGGTTATCGACAGCGGTCGTGAACATTTCCCCCGCCTTCACCGGGATGGTCGAGTTCCGGTGGATGATGACGTTCATCAAACCGCCAAATGTTTCGATGCCCAGCGACAAGGGTGTCACGTCGAGCAACAACAGGTTCTTGAAGCCTCCGGAAAGAATCTCCGCCTGGATCGCTGCGCCAAGCGCCACTGCCTCGTCGGGGTTTTGTGACGTGTTAAGCTGCGGGCCTTTGGCTTTGTGATAATCCGTACCCAGCCGGATGCCGCCGCGCGTCTCTTCAAATTCCGCACAGCCGAATATCTCGCTCACAAGCTGACGAACCAGAGGCATTCGCGTCTGTCCGCCCACCAAGATGACCTGGTCGAGGTCCTGCGCCTTGAGTTTGGCGTCCGCCAGCGCACGCAAACAGTGAGGCCGCGTGCGGGCAATGATGTCGCGCGTCAGGTTCTCCAGTTCCGCGCGCGTGAGCTTGCAGTTGAAACTGAACGTCGGCGTCAGAAATGGCAGGGCAATGTCAACTTCAGTTTCAGTCGAGAGTTTGATTTTCGCCTGTTCAGCCGACTCGCGGATGCGGGAGACAATTTGGAGAATCGTTGCATCGTTGCATTGTTGAACCGCTGTTCCGGATGGTCCGAGGGTCTCGATGTAACGTTTCAAGGGTTCAACATTTGAGGCAATTTTTTTTGCGAGGAAATCAACTACACGTTTGTCCAGATCATCGCCGCCAAGTCGGGTGTTGCCATTGGTGGACAAGACTTGGAAGGCGCCGTTGGTTAATTCCAAGATCGAAAGATCAAACGTGCCGCCACCCAGATCGTAAACCGCAATCTTGGTGTGCTCTTTCAGCTTGTCCAGACCGTAGGCAAGCGCTGCCGCTGTAGGCTCATTAATGATCCGCTCCACCGTGAATCCCGCCAGCTCGCCGGATTTCTTCGTAGCGTTGCGCTGGGCGTCGTTGAAATAGGCCGGCACGGTGATCACGGCGCGATTGACTGGTTCGCCGAAGTAATCTTCCGCGTCTCCCTTGAGCTTTTTCAAAACCGCTGCGGAAATTTCTTCGGGCGAGTAACTGCGCCCTTGGATGGCAAACGTCACCGGCTTTCCGTTATCACCTCGAACGGGGTACGTAACCAACATTTCCTCCTGTGAAATCTCCGCGCCCCGTCGCCCGATGAACCGCTTCACTGAATAAACCGTTTCCGCCGGATTCAGGATGCGAACATGATTGGCCTTGGTGCCAACAACCGGTTCGGCATCGGGACCGGGAAAATGGACAACCGAAGGCGTCAGTCGCCGGCCGTCAGCATCCGCGATGACCAGTGGAATTCCGGAATCCACTGTGGCCACCAGCGAGTTCGTCGTCCCCAAATCAATGCCGACAATTCTGCTCATGTTATGCGGGAGAGATTGAACCATGAACCGCACCAAGCACACAAAATTTTTGATGCTGTCAGTCTGGCAAATTCCCCCGAAATGCATGGCATTGAGATGCGGTCTCGGCAGGAAACCAACATCGCTCTTGATTTGGGGGCGTGGTTCAGGCGAAATGCTTTCGTTCGTGCGTTTCTAATTCTATGGATCTTGGCGACATTCTCGGTCCGAGCAACATTCTACCGGACTTGCGGGCTTCTAACCGCTGGGAAGCTATTGACGAACTCATTGGCAACCTGGCGACCACCGGTAAAATCCAGACCGAACACGTTGAAGCTATCTCCGCGGTTGTAAAAAAGAGGGAATCTTCGATGAGCACCGGCATTGGGTTCGGCATCGGCATTCCCCACGCCTCCACCGATTTGATTTACGAAGTGGTGGGGGCATTTGGGCGCTCCAAAAAGGGCATCAGCTTTGACGCCCTGGACAATCAGCCGGTCAGTCTCGTCATGTTGTTCCTCGTACCGCAAGGCCAGTTTCAAAAGCATCTTCACACGTTGGCGAATATCGCCAAGCTGCTTCACAAAAAAGAATTTCGCCAGGCCCTCGAGGAAGCTCCAGATGCGGAAACGATGCGCCGCATCATCAAAGAACACGGTAAAAAGTAATCCCCGGCCGGTTTTGATTCGGCTGAACATCGCCAAAGTTTCACCACCATTTTCACTTTCATTTCTGTGTTACCCCACCATCTCCTCGAACAACATTTGCAGCAAGCCGTCACGGCGATCCTGCCGGATGCGAACCCGGCCTCGGTACGGGTGCGGCCTTGTCTCGACCCTAAATTCGGAGATTTCCAGACCAATGCGTTGATGGCGCTTGCCAAGGAACGCAAATTGAATCCGCGCCAACTCGCCACGGATGTGGTCGCCAAACTTGCTGTGTCAGAGTGGTGCGAAAAAGTTGAGATCGCCGGAGCCGGTTTTCTGAATTTCCGACTCAAAACTTCAGCCCTCGTGCAATCACTGCAAGCCGCCGCCCGGGGCGACCATCTCTTCTTTTCAAAAACTTTCCACCCTCGAACTTTCGTCGTCGATTTCAGTTCCCCGAATGTCGCCAAACCCATGCACGTCGGCCATATCCGTTCGACGATTTTGGGCGACTGCCTTGCGCGTGCGCTACGACTGCTCGGCCACCGCGTAATCACCGACAACCA
>CAZYYS010000015.1:0-1668 GCA_964651015.1 uncultured Verrucomicrobiota bacterium | reverse complement strand
GGATTGGGGAACGCAATTTGGCATGCTCCTCGTCGGCTGGAAACAATTTTTGGATCGCGCCAACTTGGAAGCCGACTCTCTGGCCGAAATGGAGCGCCTCTACAAACACGTCAGCGCCGCCTGCAAGGAGTCTCCTGCCCTGTTGGAGCACGCCCGCGAAGAATTGGTGAAACTCCAAAGCGGCGACGAGGAAAACCTCCGCATCTGGCGGCAGATGATCGACCTTTCGCAACATCAGTTTGACACGATCTATGGCCGGCTCGGCGTTGAATTCGATCATACGCTTGGCGAAAGCTTTTATAATCCGCGCCTGAAAGACGTTGTTCAACAACTGCGCGCGGCTGGCCTCGCTAGAGAGAGTGAAGGTGCGGTGGCCGTCTTTTTCGATGACATTCCTCAACTCAAAGAGCATCCGGCGCTCATCCAGAAGAGCGACGGAGGGTTCAATTACACGACGACCGACCTCGCGACCTTGGCTTACCGGATGGAAACCTGGCAGCCCGACGATATCGTTTATGTAACCGATGGCCGTCAACAACTTCACTTCCAACAACTCTTCGCCGTTTTCCGTAAGTGGCGATGTGCTTCCGGCAGGACGCCGGAAGCACAATTCTCAGCTAGTTCCAAACCCAAACTCGCCCATGTCTGGTTCGGCTCCATCCTGGGGGACGACGGCAAGCCTTTTAAGACCCGCGCCGGTGAAACCGTTAAACTTGCCGACCTGCTCGATGAAGCTGAGGAGCGCGCTTTCAAAGTAGTTTCCGAAAAAAATCCGGATGCTGACGATGCACAACGGCGCGAAATCGCGCGGGTGGTCGGGCTCGGCGCAATCAAATATGCCGACCTGTTGCCGAATCGGCAGAGTGATTACGTGTTCAGTTGGGACAAGATGCTCGCACTCAATGGCAACACGTCACCCTACCTGCAATATGCCTACACCCGCATCCGCAGCATTTTTCGCAAAGGAGGATTTACCTCTGATCCATCACTCATCTCTGATCAGCAACTTTGTTTGTCTGCTCCCGAGGAAATCATGTTGGCCAAGCATTTGTTGATCTTCGGCCTGACGTTGGAAGCCGTTGTGGAGGATTATCGTCCAAATTTTCTCTGCAACTACCTTTATGATTTGGCGGGGCACTTTGCTCGTTTTTACGAGCGATGCCCCGTCCTCAAGGCCAGCGAACCGGAGCGCACAACGCGCCTCCTGCTTTGCGATCTCACGGGGCGTGTTTTGAAACAAGGGTTGGAGGTCTTGGGAATCCAAGTGTTGGAACACATGTAAAGGCTTTGACTAATCAGTTACGGTCCCAGAGACCAACAACAAAATCCTATTCATTTGTTTTCTTGTACTCCTCCGCTTCTTTTCTTCCTCATCCTCGCATACATTGACGTGGTTCGGCGTGCATAAACCACAACTCTAAGAGCCTGTTTAAAAAGTGATCAAGGTGATGCCAAGCGAGCGAGCATGAGGCGAATCATCGCGACGTACACCATCGCCTCGCCGGTTTGAGCCTGGCGTTCGTAATCGCGGCTGAGGCGGCGATAACGGTTGAGCCAGCCAAAGGTGCGCTCCACCACCCAGCGACGCCGCAATACTTTGATGGTGTGCCACTCTGTGCGTTTGACGATTTCGACCGTGCAGCGCCACATCGCCAGCGCCCACGCCAC